>CAJJPN010000041.1:0-13848 GCA_905193635.1 Coriobacteriaceae bacterium | reverse complement strand
ATCGTAGCCCGAGACGGGCCCGGGCTGACAATTTCGACTGTAATGGACGTTCTTACATGACTAGTCGTTTAAGAACGTCCCCAAAAGCTAGTCGTTTGGGATGGTCTTTGTTGGTGGAGTGCGGAGACGGCTTTACGAGGGGCTCCAGGTTGGCGCGAAAGAGGAGCGAAGCGTACTTGGGTACGCGAGCGACGAATGAACGCCAAGATGGGGTGGCTCGTAAAGCCGAGCGGGTTAATTGAGCCTAAGGGCCTTCTGGATGGGCAAGTAGAGGGCACCGACCAGAATGGCGTTAAAGACGGCGGTCATGGCGACGACGGGCAGCATAGCGGCGGCGAGCTCGCCCACCACACCGAGCATGGCCATCTTGATGACCATGAAGATAACGCCGGAGACAAAGGTGGTCACGAACGTCGCGACGATGGCGACGGCAGGCTTAACCTGGCCGCCCTTGGCAGCAGCGTTGACGATGACGGCCATGAGCATGGCGGCGATGCCCTCGGCGGCAAAATCGACGAACGGCGAGGTGGTGGTGATCTGGATCACGGCAGCCGAGATGAGGCCAATGACGAGCGCCTGACCGATGTTAGGGCGAACGACCAGGATGGTGAGGCAGAAGGCCGAGATGATGAACTCGGGGCTGATCATGCCGCCCGAGATGCCCGAGATTGCCTTGCCGACGGTAAAGTTGAGGATGAAGCCGGCGGCGAGCAGGATGGCGAGCAGGACGAGGGCGCGGACATCGAGTTTGCCGCGATCGGCGGTCTGGACGGTGCGGGGCTGGGTGGCGGTGGTGTTCTGAGACATGGTGAAAATCCTTTCGGAAGGGGATTGCAAGAGAAAAGCGGAGGCGCGTGATGCGAATGCGATCGGGCTCGAGATAGAAAAAAGCCCCCGGTCGAAACCGGAGGCCTTCCAATCACCTAGAGCGCAAAAACAGGCGTGAGGGACTCACTGTCGACCGATCGTATTCGCATCACGCCACCACCAGTTGTTGAGAGACGTCATCGTGTTCTTCATGTTGGTGGCTCCTTTCGTGATGCCGTGGCGCGGTCGCACCTAGTTGCTGTTGCGCTGCACTATAGCACAGCGAAGTGTATGCGGGGAAATCTTTTTTGAAAAGATGTCAGGCGGGTTTCCCGTCGGTCAAAAGAGCGGGCTAAGCGGGCGAGGCTGCCATTGCTGCCTCGCCCGCTCAGCTAAGACGTTACTCCTTATTGCGACGGTAGAGGAAGTAACCGCCTGCGGAGATGACGACGACGCCGGCAGCGGCGAACGCAGCCACCATGCGGCCATCAAAACGGTCACCGGTGGTGGGCAGGTTGCCCTTGGTGTTCGTCTTGTTGGTGGTCACCGTGGTCGTGGTGCTCGGCTTGGTGGGCTTGTCGGGGGTACCGGGCTGCTCGGGCTTGTCGGGGGTACCGGGCTGCTCGGTGGCGAGGGCGTCCTTGGCGTAGGTGATGGACACCTTGAGGCCGTTGGTCTCGGTGTTCAGGTCGCTCGGGGTGAAGGGCTTGCTGAAGTCCTCAGCCTTCAGATAAGCGCGCATCTCCTGAAGCAGGGCCTTGCACTTGACATAGGTGTTCTTGGTGGCAGCGTTGCCGGCCTTGTTGGCCAGGGCGGTGCGGCCCTCAGTGGTGGTCTCGGCGAGCATGGCCTTGTCGACCTCGAGGTTCTGCTCGATGAGCTCGTTCTGGAGAGCGTCGAGGTAGGCGCGAACGCCGGTGCCGAGCTGCTCACGGTGCTCGAAGCACAGGGAGCTGATGTCCATGAGGACATAGTTGATGGAGTTCTCGGGCTCCTCGTTGTTCACGATGTCCTCCTCTTCGCAGTGATCGAAGGAGACGGTCTGGTCGCTGTAGTACGGGCTAACCTCGGTGAGCAGTGCGGAGTAGTAGGGGATGGCGACGGAGTAGGCGGCGCGGGAGAGCATCTCCCACTGGATGGTCGCGATCTCGGGGTCCATGCCCTGACGGATCTGGAAGAGATTGACCTCGGTGTTGGTCTCGGTACCAATGGCGTAGGCGCCGTCGGTGTTGGCGTTGAGGCCCGGGACCTTCTCGCCGCGGTTGCCAAACGCGCGGATCATCTCAAAGGTGTTCCAGTCGGACTTGCCGGGCTGGAAGAACAGCGGCTGCGCCTTGCTAACCAGGGCGCCGGTCGTGGCACGAGCATCTTCGCGCTCGTCCTTGACGATCTCGTAGTCGGTGCCCTCGGTGAGCGGCACACCGAAGTAGGCGCGACCCTGGACATAACGGGCCCAAGAATGCATGGCCTTTTCGCTAATTGCCTCGCCGTAGGTCTGGGCAACGTCAAATTGACCGTCATCGAAGTACTTGGCGAAGCCATTCTCCTTAGGCATGGACTCGATGGTCGCAGAGTGGAGACAGTTCGCGGTGTCGGTGAGGTCAACCTTGTAGTTGAGGTTGCCGATGTTGGGGTTGAGCGAGGCGATATCGTCAGTGAGCCTCATGGCGATCCACTGGTGGCCGGAAAGTGCGGCAAACAGCCAAGTCTCGTTGCTGTCGGCGATGATAATCTGATCGTTGCCGCAGGCGCCCTGCTCGTCGATGATCTTGCCGAGGAGCTCGACGCCCTCACGTGCATTGGCGCTTTCACCTAAGATAACGCTGACGTAGCTGTACTCGCCAATACCGGTTTTGGTCAGGGGGTCTGCTGCCTCAGCATCAGCATTCATGCCGGTGGTCAGCGTTGCGGAGCAGGACACGCCCTTCTCATTGATGCCTGCCTCAGAGTAGGCATCATAGCGCCCGTGCCACTGGGAGGGATGGTCGCGTACATAGGTGTAGCGATACGTGGTCTTGGTCGAGGTATACATGAATGCGGACTCGTCCGAGCCGTACGTATGCCCCGGGCCGTGAGAAGGCTCAATGCCAAAGTGCTTGAGGTAGCGCTTATCGAAGTCCTCGGCGCGGCCATAGTACGTGTCACCGTCGGCCGTCAGCTTGTTGCCCATGTACATCTGCGTGCAGGCGAGCGCAGATGTCGGCATGGACATGATGGTTGCAGCTCCAAATGCAAGGCCTATGCCAAGCTTCTTGAGCGCGTTGACGGGATGAGTTTTACTCATGTTCCCTCCCAGCGTGCGAAAGCCCTCTGTCTCCAGAGGGCTTCAGCCAATAAATACTCTCCCCAAGCGTAACGAATTCGAAACAATATACATTCATGAAAGTTATTTACTCGATAAGCGTAGCGAAATATGCGATTAACGGTAAATTGAACTCATTTAGTGGGAAATCAATTTGTATAACGCCAGCGAAAAATGTAGCTAAATAAAGCGTCAAGAAAAAAGCGGACCCCTCGCCGGCATGTGGTTTCATGCCGGCGAGGGGTCCGGGCTGCACGGGCCGTCTAAGAGTAATGGCTACTTCTTTCGACGGTGAATCACGTTAATGGCATAGCCGACGAGCATGGCCAAAACGATGACGATAAAGCCAAGGATGGGGTTGTCGTTCACGGGGGTCCTCCTATTTTCCGAGCGGCGAGAATTCGTCGACGATGATATCAAGGCATTGCGGTAGCGCGCGGGCGCCAAAGACGCCGGAGTTGCTGGAAATGATCTCGCCATCAAACTGCATACCGAGCGATGGCGTGCAGGTAATCTTGGCTTCTTTGGTCTGGATGATCTTAAACTGCGGGCGGCCGAGTACCTTGCCGGCGGGGTCGAGCGCGGCGGTGATTACCGTGGGGAGCAACTGCACCGTGCGCACGGGCTCAATAACGACGATGTCGACCATGCCGTCGTTCATACGGCAGTTGGGGAACAGGTTGATGTCGTTTTGGATGACAGACGTGTTGCCCGCCATGCAGCAGATGCCGTCGAGCTCCTCAACAATGCCATCATGCTCAATGGTAAAGTGCGCCACCGTGGGGTTGGGCGTGGCGAGAGCGGAGAGGAAGTAGGCGATCTCGCCGATGTCGTTTTTGGTGGGGGCGGCCTTCATCATGATCTCGGCGTCAAAGCCCGAACCGGCGATGATGATAAAGCCATGGCGCTTTTCGTTGCCGTTCTCGTCGAGCCAAAAGAGCTCGCCCATGTCTACTTTGACCGTGCGGCCGGCGCGACATGCCTTGGCAAGCGCCGCTGCCTCGGGGGCATTGCCGATGTTGTTAAAGAACAGGCAGGCCGTGCCGGAGGGGAAGACGAGCGTGGGGACGCCGCAGCCGCGCATCTGGTCGAGCACGTTGGAGACGGTGCCGTCGCCGCCCGAGACGACCACGCGGTCGAACTCGCGAACGTCTGCCACGGCGTCCTCGGGCTCCATGCCATCGCCGATAAAGCGCATCACGACTTCGTCGCCGCCCTGTGCAAGGGCGTGCGTGAATGCGTAGATTTCATCTGAGCTGGGACCCGATGCCGGATTGTGGATGATAAGGCAGCGCATACTTACGTTCCCGTTCTGTGACTAACCGAGTATAGTTGTAGGGCAATGCCGATATCCTACCCGTGTTTTTCGGGCCTAACCTTATTCGATGGGTTGATATGTACATTTCCACACATCAGGCTCTGGTCGACTTTTGCCAGCGCGCCCGCGAGTTCGACGCGATCGCCGTCGACACCGAGTTTTTGCGCGAGCGCACGTTTCATCCGCGCCTGTGCCTGGTCCAGATTGCCACCCCCGCCGAGAGTGTCGCTGTCGATCCGCTGGTGATCGACGACCTGTCGCCGCTTGCCGAGCTTATGGCCGACGAGAGCGTGATCAAGGTCTTCCATGCCTGCTCGCAGGACATGGAGGTTATGCTCCATACCGTGGGCGTGCTGCCGCGTCCCATTTTTGACACGCAGGTGGCCGCCGCCTTCTTGGGCGAGCGCCAGCAGATTTCCTACGGCGCGCTCGTGCAGACGTTCTGCGGCGTCTCATTGCCCAAAACCGAGTCACTGACCGATTGGTCGCGCCGCCCGCTGACCGATAAGCAGATTGAGTACGCGATCGATGACGTCAAGTACTTGATCGTCGCCTATACCGAGATGATGAGTCGCCTGCGCGAGCTGGGCCGTGTGGACTGGGTGCTCGACGAGTTGCGCCCGCTGGCCGACGAGTCGCACTATCGCGCCGATCGCCACGAGGCGTTCCGTAAGGTCAAACGCATCAATTCGTGCAGCCGTCACCAGTTGGGCATCGCGCGCGAGCTCGCCGCCTGGCGCGAGGACCGCGCCGAGCGCCGTAACATCCCGCGCAAGTGGGTCATGTCCGACGACACGCTGCTGGCGCTCGTTAAGCGCAATCCCGTGCGCGTTGAGGAGTTCCGTAGCATTCGCGGTACCGATCAGCTGGGGGAGCGCGATGTGGACGGCGCACTCATGGCCATCAAGCGCGGCGCGAGCTGCCCGCACGATCGCCTGCCGCTCATGGTGCGCGGGCACCGTCAGATCTCGCCGGAGCTGGAGAGCGTGACGGACCTTATGTATGCGCTCATCCGCCTGGTTGCCGAACGCTCGGGAGTGGCGACCTCGGTTATTGCCTCGCGCGATGACCTGGCCGACTACATTGAGCATCCCGAGCAGAGTCCCCTGCGCGAAGGCTGGCGTTTTGAGCTTGTGGGCTCGCGTCTGGACGATCTGCTTTCCGGCAATATGGGGCTGACGGTGAAGGACGGAAAGATTGAGTTGTTATAGGGAAGCCTAGTTGGCTGGACGAGTGGGTAAAATGCCTCCAATGTGTAACTCGATTCGGAGGAATTCGTATGCCCTACTACTATGGATACGGCTTTGGCATCGACCCGCTGTACCTGCTGGTTGTTCTTGTCTGCACAGTGCTTGGCCTTGCCGCGCAGAGCTATATCAATTCGACGTACAAGACGTGGTCCAAGGTTCGCTCGGACGGCGACACGGGCGCCACGGTCGCTCGCCGCATGCTCGACGCCAACGGCTGCAATGCCGTGGGTATCAAGGGGGTCGCTGGTGAGCTTACCGACCACTACAACCCGCAGGACAACAATCTGTATCTGTCGGATTCCAACCGTTCGGGCGGCTCGGTCGCAAGCGTTGCTGTCGCTTGTCACGAGGCGGGTCACGCCGCTCAGCGTCAAAGTGGTTATGCCATGATGAAGGTACGCACCGCCCTCGTGCCGGTCGTCAACTTTACCCAGAACACTTGGACCATCGTGCTGCTCATGGGCCTGTTTATGAACATCGCGGGACTCACGACCCTCGCACTGATCTTCTTCTCGTTTAGCGTGCTGTTCCAGCTGGTTACGCTGCCGGTTGAGATTGATGCCAGTCGGCGCGCCGTGGCGTATATTGAGCAGTCGGGTATGAGCTCCAAGCAGGTCAACGGTGCCAAGAAGGTGCTGACGGCCGCTGCGCTTACCTATGTTGCCGCAGCGCTCACTTCGATCATTCAGCTGCTCTACCTTATGGCTCGTTACAACAGAAACTCCAACCGATAACAAATTGGGTCGCTGGGCGCCGTGGGGATTTGTGTCCCCGCGGCGCTGTACTATGTGTTGGACTTGAATTAGCGCAGGGCCGAAGCCCTTGTGCACGATGACGAAAGGGGGCTGCGTGGCAGGCTGGAATCTGACCGGCAATACCGTTTCCGCCGAGTTCGACGGATCGGACGAGCAGGAGCGCAAAGAGCTCAGCGTGAGCCAAGCGGTGGAGATCGCCGCCAGCGCGCTCGATGCCATTCCGCAGCTGAGCGTTTTGGGTGAGGTCACGGGTTTCCGCGGTCCCAATGCCCGAAGCGGCCACTGCTACTTCCAAATCAAGGACGACTCGGCGGCCGTCGACTGCATCATCTGGAAGGGCGCCTACCTTAAGCGTACCTTCGATCTGCGTGATGGCATGCAGGTGAGCTTTAAGGGCAGCTTCAATCTCTACAAGCCTACGGGTCGCATGAGCTTCGTTGCCCGCTCGTTCTCGCTGGCGGGGGAGGGCCTGCTGCGTCAGCAGGTGGCTCAGTTGGCCGAAAAGCTGCGTCGCGAGGGCCTGATGGACGAGGCGCGCAAACGTCGCATTCC
The DNA here is from genome assembly GCA_905193635.1 of Coriobacteriaceae bacterium. Classification (GTDB taxonomy): domain Bacteria; phylum Actinomycetota; class Coriobacteriia; order Coriobacteriales; family Coriobacteriaceae; genus Collinsella. The sequence goes on along the minus strand of CAJJPN010000041.1, from coordinate 6,864 downwards.
GGTGTTTTGCTCGCGTGTGGCAGTCGTCACCTCGCTTTCGGGTGCCGTGATCGACGACGTCAAGCGCACACTGCGCCGTCGCAACCCGCTCGTCGAGCTTGTCTGCGTGGGCGCCAAGGTTCAAGGCGAGGGTGCGCCGGCCGAGCTCATTGATGGCTTGCGCCGCGCCGCTTCCATTACGCCGGCGCCCGACTGTATTTTGCTGGTGCGCGGCGGCGGCTCCTTTGAGGACCTCATGACCTTTAATGACGAGGAGCTTGCCCGCGCGGTGGCGGCTTGTCCTGTGCCCGTGGTGACCGGCATTGGCCATGAGCCCGATACCTCGATTTGCGACATGGTGAGCGACCGACGCGCCTCCACGCCCACGGCGGCGGCAGAATCGGTGGCGCCGGCTATGACGGAGTTGGCCGATGTGCTCGAGGCGCGCCATCAGCGTCTGGGTGCCGCGATGGCATCGATGATTGGGTTGGCCCAGGTCGACCTGGAGATGCTCGATCAGCGCGGTCGCCGTGCCTGGGATACCTATACGGCTCGCTTGGGTGATGCGCTCGATGCCGCTGCGTGTCGCCCGTGCCTCAACGACCCCACATTTATGGTCGAGCGTCGCGAATCGGAGCTTGCACTGACTGCCGATCGCCTGTCGGGCGCCATAGTACGCTCGGTCGGGACATTCCGCTCCAACTTTGAGCGCTTGCCCGAGCGTCTGATTACAAGCACCTCGGGGCTCGATGGTAAGCGCCATGCGCTCACGCTTGCGAGTTCCCGCCTAGAGCATCAAGGGCGCACGATGCTCAGCAAGCCAGCGTCCGACCTGAGCCGTGCGGCAGCGTCGCTCGATGCCCTGTCGCCGCTCAAAGTGCTTGCTCGCGGCTATTCCATCGCGTACAGCGATGATGGTGTGGCTACGAGTGCCAAGACCTTTAAGCCTGGCGACGCCATTCGCGTGCGCATGGCAGACGGCAACGTGGCAGCAACGGTCGATACGGTCGAGTAGACCGCGTTTCGCAGTGATAGACCCTTAGGAAAGGAAACAGATATGGCAGAGAAGACCCCGGTCGAGCAGCTTACGTACAAGCAGGCCTCGCAGGAGCTGGAGCTCATCATCCGCAGCCTGGAGTCGGGCGATATGGAGCTTGAGGAGTCGCTCGAGAGCTACACCCGCGGCGTCGAGCTCCTCAAAAGCCTGCGCACCCGCCTGTCCGATGCCGAGCAGAAGGTCTCGGTGCTCCTTAAGGACGTCGACGGCAACGATGTGCTCGCCGACGGCGAGGCCGCCAACACCGATGATAACCTTTCGTTCTAAGCATCTCGACCAAATATAATTACCTTGGTCTGTAAGAAAGGAACCAGCTATGTGCGATTGCATCTTCTGTAAAATTGCCAACCACGAGATCCCCTCGACCGTTGTCTATGAGGACGACCAGGTCATCGCCTTCGACGACCTCAACCCGCAGGCGCCGGTCCACACGCTCGTGATCCCTAAGAAGCACTACAGCGACATCGCCGACAACGTACCCGCCGAGACCATGGGCGCCATAGCTCACGCCATCCAGGAGGTCGCCAAGGCCAAGGGTCTGGAGGACGGTTTCCGCGTCATCTCCAACAAGGGCGTCAACGCCGGCCAGACCGTCATGCACTTCCACATGCACGTCCTCGGCGGCAAAAACCTGGGCGAGAACCTCATCTGAGGACGCGTAGCCCGTCGACTTGGCTGCCTTTGGAGTAATCTATGCAGCTTTCTCAACTCGAATACCTTCAAGCGGTAGCGAACTATGGCGGCGTGCGCAAAGCAGCTCGCGCCGTTCATGTGAGTCCGCAGGCCGTTTCGTCGGCAATCAAAAAGTTGGAATCTGAGTATCAGATTGTTTTGCTCGACCGATCGGCGGGGGAGGCTGTTTTGTCTCCGGCGGGCAGAGAGCTCGCACGTCGCGCACGTATGATCCTGGCACAAGTCGACGATCTCAAAAAGTACGTTCAATCGAGGGGCGGCGGCGTTTCGCCCGATGGCCACTTTCGTCTTTACGCCCCCTGCCTTCATGGGCGGGGGCGCCTTTTTGCCGAAAGCTGGTATGACTCGTTTGAACGCTCGCACCCTCAGATTCACCTTGATGTGTGGCATCAGCCAACGGCTACATGCTTTGAATCACTTGTGCTTGGCATTTCGGATGCGGCTATCTCATTCGAGGAACCACGGGACAGCGTCCTTTCTTCAAAATATTTGGGTGAAAAGGAGCTCAAGGTTCTTTCATGCCCAGCGGGTCATCAATCTGTGGGCGCCATGACCATTCGCGAGTTACTGGGCGGCAGGCTCGCTGTTCCCATTAATTTGTCACCCTGTCTCAATGCAATCAATCAATGTCCCGAAGCCCAGCTCGTCAATTTTCGCTTCCGTGATGTTGAATACGGAAACAGGGCGCAGACTGAGTTTCTTCAAGCCGGGGGATTGATATTGAGTTTTTCTGGCTCTTCTCTCGCATCAGATGTATTGGAAGTGAGCGAGTGCTCCATTGAAGGTTCGCGTGATGTAACCTTGCCTATCTACTTTTGCTATCGGCAAAATTCCTGGACTGATCGACACCAGACGGTTTTTCTGCACCTATTGCGTCATCTTGCTTCGTGAGATTAATTGGCTTCGAGGCATCAAGTGATTATTGACGCCTTGTAACACATAGCTGACAGCTTTGCCCTCATGCTTTTCCAAGATTCCGATTTAGATTGCTGACTCTTGGAGGGCGGAGCATGAAAAACCGTACGGTTTTGCTTTATATGACGTTCGTTTTTCTGTCGAACTTTAGCACCATTTTGTATTTTCTGACGGTTTACCTTGAATTCGTCGGATTCTCGATGGTGGCGATTTCTAGCATGATGATTGCATATCAAGTGAGCAAGTTCATCCTTGAAGTTCCCACTGGCTATATTGCTGATAGGTTTGGACGAAAGACAAGCGGTCTCGTTGGCGTCGTGGGAATGCTTGGATACTACGCCGCCCTGCTTCTCGTCCGTTCTCCCCTGCTTTTAATCGGTGCGTTCGCTCTCAAGGGTTTTGCCGTTGCGTGTGTGAGCGGATCCATCGAAGCGATTTACATTGACAGCGTCTCTCAGGACCAGCTCGTAAGACTTAATGTCGTTGAGCGATTTGTTTTCTATGCCTCTTATGCCATCTCCGCTTGCGTGGGCGGTTTCATTTCGTCCGTCGGTGCATATCTCATTGGTCTTTCGGCAGATATCATCGCAATGGTGTTGACGTTGGTTGTCGTTGTCTGCATTCCTGAAATGCGAAGAGGAGGCACTGCGACGACACCTGAACATGGGATTAGCCCGAAGATGATCGGTACCGCTATTGCGGGTAATGGCATTCTTCGTTCAGCGTTCATCATGGACTGTTCTCAGGCATTTGCTTTTGTCGCCCTGGAAGACTTTTTCTCACTGCTGCTTGCGGGTCGCGGAATGAATGCCGTCGCTTCGGGTGTGACCATTGCGGTCCAGCTCCTTGCCTCGGCCTCCATGGGACTTATTGTGCCCTGTGCGATTGCTCATGTCGACAAGGGCCGCTTTGCGCGTATTTGCGGCATCGTTCGCTTAGTATTGACAGCTTTGTTTTTGATCCCCCTTACTCCGGCTAATTTGCTGCCCGTGTTCTATGTGCTGCAGACGGTTGCGTACTCGTTATTTGCTCCAATTAAATACTCAATTTTTCAAAAGGCAGCCGATTCTTCGATGCGCTGTTCACTGATTTCGGTTCAAAGCCAGATGGTGGCGGTGGGTGCCGTTCTTTTCTATCTGCTCAACGCTGTGTTGAGTAGCGTTGCGGGCATTCGAGTCGTATTGCTTGTCGCGCTCGGGATTTCTTCCCTTGTGTATATCCCCGAGCTATTTCGTCTTACAAGTCAAAGGCCGTGAGTATTTGGGCATCGATAACTTATATATCAACGCAATAAACCCGAGCGCGAGGGCGTTTGGGTTTATTATTGAAGCGTATGTAACCTGGCGGCGCCACACCGCCTGTTAGTAGGGAGACACATGAACGTTCTGGTCGTCAACGCAGGATCTTCGACCCTTAAGTATCAGGTCATCGATACCAAGTCCCACAAGGTGTCCGCAAAGGGCTCCTGCGAGCGCGTCTGCTTTACCGGTGGTGCCTTCACCCACGCTGCCAACGGCTCCAAGAAGGTGACCGAGAACATCGAGTTCCCCGACCACAAGGTCGCCATCGAGGTCGTCCTGAAGGACCTCGAGGCTAACGGCGTCAAGATCGAGGGCATTGGCCACCGTATCGTTCAGGGCGGTTGGTACTTTGGCGATTCCTCCCTCGTCGACGAGGACGTCCTCGCCAAGATCCGCGAGGTCGCTCCGCTCGCCCCGCTGCACAACAACCCCGAGGCCAACGTTATCGAGTACTGCCTGGAGCAGTATCCCGACCTGCCCAACGTCACGGTCTACGATACTGCTTTCCACTTCAATATGCCCGAGGTCGCCAAGACCTACGCCCTGCCCAAGGACGTCTGCGACAAGCTGCACATCCGTAAGTACGGCGCCCACGGCACCAGCTGCCGCTACATCTCCAAGAAGGTTGCCGAGATGACCAACGGCGAGGCTCGCAAGGTCGTCGTGTGCCACATCGGTTCCGGCGCTTCCCTGTGCGCCATCGAGGACGGCAAGTGCATGGACACCACCATGGGCTTGACGCCGCTCGACGGTGTCATGATGGGCACCCGCTGCGGCTCCATCGACCCGGCCACCGTGTGCTACCTGCAGCGCGAAGGCGGCTACACCTTCGACGAGGTCGACGAGATGATGAACAAGAAGTCCGGTCTTTTGGCTGTGACCGGCGGCAAGACCAACGACTGCCGCAACGTCGAGGAGCTCGCCGCCGCTGGTGACTCCGAGGCTCAGCTCGCCTTCGACATGTTTGTCTACAAGATTGCCGCCAAGGCCGCCGAGATGGCCACTTCTATGTGCGGCATGGACACCCTGGTCTTTACCGCCGGCATCGGCGAGCACGCTCCGGCCGTCCGCGCTGGCGTGGCCGACCGTCTGGCCTTTATGGGCGTCAAGATGGACCACGCCCGCAACGCTCTGCGCGGCGACGGCGCTTGGTGCCTGTCCGCCAAGGATTCCAAGGTCAAGATCTTCGTCATCCCCACGGACGAGGAGTTCATGATCGCTTCCGACGTCGAGCGCATTGTCAACGGCAAGTAATTGATGCAAGGGGAGGGGACTGGATGGCCTTGTGCCGTTCAGCCCCCTTTTACGCTCTTTGAGCGAAGAGTTTAATAGCTATTTATTGGATTCTGATAACTTCTTATTAAGGGTACGGCCGCCTTATAGGTTTGCCGACCGTACTGTAATCACGAAGGAGTCTCATGAACGTACTTGTTGTCAACGCCGGCAGCTCGAGCCTTAAATATCAGCTTTTGGATACCGATACCCGCGAGGTTTTCGCCAAGGGCAACTGCGAGCGTATCGGCTCGGAGATGGGCATCTTTGGCCACTCCGAGAACGGTGGTGCCAAGCAGACCGAGGAGATTCCTTTTCCTGATCATCGCTGCGCCATTGCGCGCGTGCTCGAGGAGCTCGAGAAGACCGACTTTACGATCGATGGCATCGGCCACCGTATCGTTCAGGGTGGCTGGCACTTCGATGATTCCGCGGTCGTCGACGATGAGGTCATGGCTAAGATTCTTGAGGTGGCACCGCTCGCCCCGCTGCACAATTACGGCGAGGCCGCGGCAATCGAATATTGCCGCGAGAAGTATCCGGAGCTGCCCAACGTGGCCGTCTTCGACACCTCGTTCCACATGACCATGCCCGAGGTTGCCTACACCTATGCGCTGCCCAAGGACGTGTGCGACAAGTACCACGTGCGCAAGTACGGCGCCCACGGTACGAGCCACCGCTACGAGTGGATGATGGCCAAGGAGATTCTGGGCTCGCGCTGCCACCGCCTGCTCTCGTGCCATTTGGGCAACGGCGCCTCGCTTGCCGCCATCGAGGATGGTGTGTGCCGCGACACCACGATGGGTCTCACACCGCTCGACGGCCTGATGATGGGTACCCGTTGCGGTTCCATCGACCCGGCCACTGTGTGCTATCTGCAGCGCGAGGGCGGCTACAGTTACCAGGAAGTCGACGACATGATGAACAAGCAGTCCGGTCTGCTTGCCATCTCGGGTATCTCCAACGATGCCCGTGACATTCGTACGCGCGCTTCCGAGGGTGACGAGCGCTGCCTGCTCGCCTTCGATATGTTCGCATACAAGGCCATGCAGCAGGCTGGTTCCATGATTGCCTCCATGGCGGGCGTGGACACCATTACCTTTACCGCCGGCATCGGCGAGAACGACTGGTCGATTCGCAAGGCCTTCTGCGACTGCTTTGAGTGGCTGGGCGTGCGCATCGACAACAACAAGAACCGCGAGGCCGTGGGCAACGGCCCACAGGTCATCAGCGCCGCCGGTTCCGCCGTCACGGTCATGGTCATCCCCACCGACGAGGAATACATGATCGCCCACGACGTCGAGCGCCTGACCGCGAACAACTAACGCGCGCATTTGCAAGTAAGCGAAAGGCCTCCAGAGCAACGACTCAGGAGGCCTTTTTGCTAGCAGGCGGACGGCGGAAACCCTATCCCATTTCGAGCGCAAATTCTGGGACACGCTTTCCGGTTGAGGCACGTTGCGGAAAGTGCGACCCACAATAAAGCAAAATTCCGTCCCGCAGTTTCCCAAACAGGCCCCAAGGGGAAACTGCATCCCAAAATTCGCCTTCAAACTGGGATACGCTTTCCGCTTGAACAGCCGCCGATCTGCAGCACGTCTCGCAGATCCAAAGTGGCCATATCCGCAACGCCTTCGCTCCCAACAA
>CAJJPN010000040.1:0-13927 GCA_905193635.1 Coriobacteriaceae bacterium | reverse complement strand
TAAGCAGCCGGAGTGTATCTGCAGGTGTATCCGTCACGAAAGGTGATGAGATTGGTCTTGTAGGAAATACTGGAAATTCTACAGGAAGCCATCTTCATATTGAACTTCTGAAAAATGGAGAGCGGTTAAACCCGATCTTTTATCTGGAAACAGGAGAAGGGGCAGGATTTGGCGGCAATGAATATACCAGTGAAGCAGCACAGCGTTTGTTAAATGAAGCAGCGAGATATCTCGGAACACCATATGTGTGGGGTGGATATTCCCCAAGTGGATTCGATTGTTCCGGATTTGTAAGCTACTGTCTGACAAACTCTGGTGTAAGGAATACAGGAAGACTAACAGCACAGGGACTGTACAACATTTGTACACCAGTATCCCAGTCGGAGGCACAGCCGGGAGATTTGATCTTCTTTACTGGAACTTACGACGCAGGGGAGCCGGTAACGCATATCGGAATCTATGTAGGTAATGGTCAGATGATCCATGCTTCCGACTACAAAACGGGCGTCATCATCAGTTCCGTCGCAGCCGGTATGAACAACAACTACATTTTCGTGCGCTACTAAGTCACTCTGTATAGCGAACGAAGGTGAACCTCGTGGCCTTTGAGCTGCGAGGTTCATTTATTTATGACCGTGCTCCATACATGATCCTAATGTGCTAGTTTTCAATACTAGATGCACGCTTCATCGGTGAGCAATATAGCTATAATGATTGAGAAGCATATAGAAAGGACCCTCTATGAGCTGGGCACTTATCTCCGATTCGAGCTGTAACCTCCGCGATTGGCAACCGACCGCGCCCCATACCACCTTTGCATTTGCACCCCTCAAAATTCGAGTGGGGGAGCGCGAGTTCGTCGATGACCTCACGCTCGACGTTCACGAACTCAATTGCGCCGTGCAGGCGGAGTCGAGCGCTTCTTCGAGCGCCTGTCCGAGCGTAGGCGAGTGGACCGAACTCTTTAGGCTTGCCGACAAGACGATTTGTATGCCCATCTCGGAGGGCGTATCGGGGAGCTATAACGCCGCCGCCACGGCACGCGATTTGGTTCTTGCCGAGGAGCCGAACCGTCAAATTCATTTGGTCAATTCACGCGGAGCCGGCGGCAAAATGGACCTGATCTTACTGCTGTTCGACCGGTATCTTGCAAGCAATCCGGATGTCTCATTCGAGGACGCTTGCGCATACTTCAATAGCCTTGAGCAGAACAGCAAAATCCTCTTCAGCTTGTGCAATTACGAAAACCTGGCCAAAGCCGGACGTATCCCTAAGGCAGCCGGCGTCATTGCCAACAAGCTCAATATCCGCATTTTGGGCACGGCGAGCGAAGCGGGCAAAATTGAACTCGTTGGGCACACCCGCGGCGAAAAGAAGATGCTCACCAAGATTGTCGACACCATGGAGGCCGCAGGCTTTACCGGCGGCGAGGTCGTTATCGACCATGTCGAGAATGAGGTGGGCGCCCAAGCACTTGCCAGCCGCATTGTGGAGCATTGGCCCGGCTCCAAGACGATTATCATGCCCTGTAACGGGCTAGATTCATACTATGCCGAGATGCACGGCCTCATTATCGGCTACGGTATGGGCGTGGCGTCGGGCCGATAATATCCAACTAGACAAACGTATGGGCGGGATAAGGAGCCATTGGCTCTTTATCCCGCCCATCTTATACCTCGGTTAGCTATTAAACCCATTGAACTTGAGATAGCTCATCAGATACGCCTTCGAAACGAAGGACGATACCGCACTGCGCACGAGCAACGATTCGCGCGTAACCTGATGTGCGGTATCGGGCACGGGAGTCTGCTCAACAGAAAACGCCGCACGAATCGATGCCTCGAGCTGATCGACAACATAATCGAAAGCCGTCGGAGCGTCGTAGCTCAAGCGCTGAATATTAAAGAGCGCCTGAACCGCAGCGATGGGCAGCACCTGCTTAAAGATACAAATGGCGATGAGACGCGCAATCTGCTCACGGCCATACTGCTTTTTAACCGGAGCAGGAACGAGGCCGACCTTTACGTAGTTATTGATCATCGATGGCGTGATAACGGGTTGCTCTACGCAAATCGAAAGCGGCTCCATCCACAGCGCAACATATTCAATAACCTGATCGCGATAGAGCGTTACGTTGGGCAGCTGGTCATAGCGTGGCAGGCTCAACGCGTTGAGTTTACCCACCATATCGGACTGAATAAATGCATCCGGCAGAACCGTCGGCTGAATATCCTCAGGCTTAATGCTGACCGACGTATCGGACATCGGGATAACATGTTTAGCATGGTTCATAAGAGGCCCCCGTTCGTTTTCTATATTGTATTCTAGGTTATATAGTTTTGCATACTACATAGCCGCAAAGTAAAAGTGGTTGGACGGCACATTGATGCACTGTCCAACCACTATGTTTAAAGATAGCAACCTTACATAAGATATATTATCGTACTTATCCACGGAGAAACGCGTATGCGCTCGTTGCCGCTATGGCTCCGTCCGAAACAGCGGTCACAACCTGGCGTAAACGTTTGGAACGGATATCGCCAGCGGCAAATAGACCTGGCGTGCGGGTCGCCATGGATTCATCAGTCAGAATGCCGCCATCAGGCGCCAGATCGACTAGATGCTCAACAAGCTCGGTATGGGGCTGCGTTCCGGTAAAAACAAAGATGCCAAACGAGCCGGGCTCAAATGACTCGGTATGAGTCTCGCCGGATGCATTGTCCTTAAAGGTAATCGTCGTTGGCATGGCTTCGCCCGATAGCTCCACAATACTAGTTTGGTACCTAACTGTAATATTGTCCTTTGCGAGTACTTTCTGAACAACACCATCGGGCGCACGGAACTGGTCGCGGCGCAGCACGATGGTCACACTGTTGGCAATGTCGGACAGGAACAGAGCCTCTTCGCATGCCGAATTGCCACCACCGATTACAAAAACCTGCTTGCCGCGGAAAAACATGCCGTCACATGTTGCGCAATATGAAACGCCACGACCGCGATACGTATCCTCGCCTGCGAAACCTGCCGGACGCGGCGTGGCACCCATGCAAGCGATAACGCTCGGGGCCAGCGTATCGCCCATATCGTGATGCACCGTAAACAACGCTGCATCGGCATCGTAATCGACACCCGTAACCATGCTCCATGCAACCTGTGCTCCCAGGCCCTCTGCATGCTGCTGAAAACGCTCGCCGAGTTCGGCGCCACTCAGGAGCGAGATACCCGGATAGTTCTCGACCTCATTGGTTGTGGCGATCTGCCCTCCCGACATGCCCTGCTCAATCACGGTCGTCGTCAGGTTAGCACGCGCAGCATAAATGGCGGCAGCATAGCCCGCGGGGCCGCCACCGATAATCGCAACATCGATCGGCTTATCGGTAGTCATGAAGCGTCCTTTCGTCGAAACGTTGTCGTTCTTTGCGCTCATACCCAAATTTACGTGAACGTGACACTCATGCACTACAATGATAAATCCGTATTACAAAGCTGAAGGGGAGTTATCGATGGACCAGGCGCAGACGAGTGACGACGCTCCCCTGCTCACGCACAGCACTCCCCAATCGGAGCAAACCACGCTCCTGGCTCAGCAAAAACCTCTCGTGACCATCGTGCACGCCTCCGTTGGCTCGGGCCACAAGGCCGCCGCAAATGCGATTGCGCAGGCATTCGACCTCATCCGCGGCACCAATGGCATCCCCGAGGATATTGAGATTGAAGTGCTCGATATCCTTGATTTTGGACGTATTAAATTCGACGGCAATAAGACCGCGGCTTCTTTTACGGGAGCCACGCGCCCCATTTACGACCTGACCTGGCGATATACGCTTACGGGACATCTTCTCTGGGGTGGCGGAACGGCATGGTCGCGAATTATGTTCCCCGCCTTCAACGAATATATTCGTAGCCGCAGGCCCATAGCCGTGGTTGCAACGCACATCACGGCAGCCAATGTTGCCGTGGGCGCCCGCGTAATTACGGGTATCGATTATCCGGTCATCTGCGTACCGACCGACTACGAAGTCGAGGGATGGTGGCCCCACAAGGACACCGATTTATTCTGTGTTGCCAACGAATTTATGGCCGAAACGCTGCGTCCGCGCAAGGTGCTCGAAACAAAGATTCGCATTACCGGCATTCCCATTCGCGCCGGATTCGACACGGATTACGATCGCGAGGAAGAGCTAGCTAAGTTCAACCTCCCCACCGACAAGACCGTCGTGCTGGTAATGGCCGGTGCCAGCTTGCCTCAACCGTACGTTCGCTTTCGCGCGGAGATGGACCGCACCCTCCCCTTCCTACGCAGCTTCGAAGACATGCACTTTGTCTTTTTGCCGGGCAAGGATAAGGAATACCCCGCCTCAAGACGCTCTTCGATGCCATGAAGCTCGAAAACGTCACAGTTCTGGACTACGTGAACGACATGGCGGCCCTCATGCACGGCTGCGACCTGGCAATTCTCAAATCGGGCGGACTCACCGTCACCGAGTGCCTATGCGCACATCTGCCGATGATCCTGCTGGGCAAGTCCTATGGCCAGGAAAAGGCCAACACCACCATGCTCACCGGCATGGGCGCCAGCATGCATGTCACCACCGCACGAGAACTCATCGTGACGCTGCGTCATCTCCACGATCATCCCGAGTCGCTCAAGGCACTGCTCATCAACGGCGAAGTACTACGCCGACCCCACGCAGCCGAAGACATCGCCATCGCAACCATGGAGCTCGTAGGCAAACCCCAAAAGCGCAAACGAGCCTTCTGCCGCTTCTACTGGGGCGGAAAACCCGCGCATATCCGCTAGCGTCTTTATGTCCGCTTACCTGCGGGAGGCCCCTATATATCGTCCCACGCGCAGTTTCGCAGCGAGCGAAGCGACGCGAGAATGTTTGAGCATGGAATGATATAGGTAAGCCCCGGGCGGGAGGGATACGAGCGCCCTAGGCGATGCCGCTGGAGCCGAAGCCTCCTTTGCCTCGGTCGGTTTCGTCTAGTTCTTCTACTTCTATAAGGTTGACCGTGGGGACTTCTTGGATGACGAGTTGGGCTATGCGGTCGCCTTTGTTGATTTGGATGTCGTTGGAGGGATCCAAGTTGATAAGGATAACCTTAAGCTCACCTCGATAGTGAGCATCAATGAGGCCCGGCGTGTTGACTATAGACAGGCCCTGCTTGATGGCCAAGCCGCTGCGGGGCTGGACGAAGCCGGCGTAGCCATCGGGCAGGGCGATGGCCAGCCCCGTAGAGACCAGACGGCGTTCGAAGGGCTTCAGGACGCAGTCCTCGTTGGAGCGTAAATCCAAGCCGGCATCGGTGGGATGGGCGTATTTGGGAAGCTCGACGGTGGGGTCGAGACGCTTTATGTTGACGGAAATGTTGGACATGGAATCACCTTAGCTTGTCGAGCTCTTGCAGAAACTCATCGACGTCTTTGAAATCACGGTAGACCGAGGCAAAACGGATGTACGCAACCTTGTCGATCTTAGCCAAGCGCTTGAGCACCATGTCACCCAACTCATGGGACGTGACGGCCGTCAGCGTGCGAGAGCGAAGCTCGACCTCGATGTCATCGATAATCTCATTGAGCTTCTTAGTGTCGATATCGCGCTTGATGGTGGCGCGCATCAAGCCGACGAGCAGCTTATTGCGATCGAACCGCTGCTTGGTTCCGTCTGACTTAATGACCTCGATTGGGTCTTCGCATCGCTCGAACGTTGTAAAGCGATAGTTACACGAGCAACATTCGCGGCGGCGCTTAATGGTGTTATTTGACTCCTGCATACGGGAATCAACGACGCGGGTATGTGCCTTGCCGCATTTGGGACAGCGCATGGTACCTCCTCTTAAACGATAACAAGGGTACCATGCGCAGCGCGATAATGATTACGAACGAGCAGGAACCTTAAGATGCGCACCGGCGGCGAGCGAACCATGCTCCAGATGATTGACGTTACGGATCATGTCGGAAGTCTCTTGCGTGGAAAGGCCTTCGATTGGATATTCCTCGGCAAGCGACCAAAGAGAATCGCCAGGCTGAACGCGAATGGTCTCGTAGGTAACGTTGGAAACGGACTCGGCATACGCGGCATGACGAGCGCTAAAGACCGACGTAGCGAGGACAAAGAAGAGCGTAAGCGCAACAGCGACGGCGACAATCGTCGGAACCTTCAGGGCAACGCGGGCCGGCGCGACTACAGCCTGCTGATTGCGCGCAGGCTTTACGGTCAAAGGCTGAAAGCCGGAGCGGCCACCCTGAACAACCGTAAAAGTGGGTTCTGCAGGCGTCTCGAGCTTAAGGGCGAGGTTTCCCTGGACCATATTCGTTGCGTTCATCATGTTCTCCTCTCGCGTGTTTTGCTGAGAACAGTTTTATCAAGCCGCGCGGACAAAAATGTCTAGCGCGAGAACGAATGTTCGGTTATTATTATCTTCGAACAGTTGTTCCTGTCAAGCAAAATTCGAACATTTGTTTGACATGGGTAGAGAGGATGCCCTGATGGCTCGCAAAATTACCAAGCGTCAGCAGCAAATTTACGACTTCATCAAGGAATATCAGCAGGAGAAGGGTTATCCGCCCAGCGTGCGCGAGATGGCTTCTGCCGTGGGCCTTTCCTCCCCCAGCACCGTGCACGCCCATCTCTCTGCCCTTGAAGCGCGCGGGCTACTCAAGCGCGATGCCACCAAACCGCGCGCCCTGGAACTCTTTAACGAGGATGGTTCCTCTGTCTCAATTTCCAAATCTGACGAGCCCACCGCACCTCGCGGAACGGTCTCGCTACCGCTCGTTGGTCGTGTCGCGGCTGGGATTCCCATTCTGGCAGAGCAGAATATCGAAGACACGTTTACTATCCCGACCGAAATCGCCACTGATCAGGGTTCCTTTATCCTTGAGGTGCATGGGAGCTCAATGATCAATGTCGGCATCTTCAATGGCGATTACATCATCGTCCGTGAACAAAAGAGTGCCATGAACGGCGAAATTGTCGTGGCCATGATTGATGGTTCGGCGACCGTCAAGACGTTCTACAAGGAGCAGGGGCGTGTGCGCTTGCAGCCCGAGAACGACACCATGGAACCTATCTATGCAACGAATCCCGTTATCCTGGGCAAAGTCGTCGGCTTGATGCGCCGGTTCTCGTAATGCAAAAACGCATAACCATCTTTGATACCGTCCGCGGGTTTACGATGATTTCTATGGCAGGTTTTCACGCTTGCTATGATCTCGCCTACCTGTACGGCTGGGATATGCCTTGGTTTACCCAGACTGTCTTTCAAGACGTCTGGCGCGCCAGCATCAGCTGGGTATTTTTGTTTATCGCGGGTTGGATGTGCACGCTCTCACGCAACAATGCCAAACGAGCGGCTAAGTACGCTGCCGCAGCTTTGGTCGTCTGGATCGCAACAACGCTCGTATCGGTCGACGATTCAGTGAACTTTGGCATCATTTATTGCATGGCGGTGTGCACCGCGGTGGTTGCGTTCACCCGTCCGTTACTCCAAAAATTACCGGGCTCATGGGGCATCGCAGCGTGCCTTGTTCTTTTTGCCCTAACCTGGGGCATTCCAAAGGCGGTCTACCCACTCCCCTACCTGGCATGGCTTGGATTCCCAGGCCCGGGTTTTGTTTCGGGAGATTACTATCCGCTCATACCGTTTGTCTTTATGTACCTTACCGGCTTTTTTGCTGCCCAGGCAGCACAAGCATCAAGTCTCGAAGCGCCAGCATGGGCATACGCCAATCCTATCCCGGCGCTCGCAGTCCTGGGTCGGCATGCCTTACCGTTCTACCTGCTCCATCAGCCAGTCATTCTAGGCGTGCTAGAAATCGTTTATTCCGTACGATAGCGCTCGAGCCGCGGTGCAATACGAGCCGGCAGTTTCGCCACAATGCGAACGCCGTCCTCGAGATATTCCTCATGCAGAAGGGTTCCCTGCTCATGCACCAGCGTGATGAGAGCGCCCTCACGATACGGGATATCAGCGGAGAGCAACACATCGGTGGCAGCTGCCTCGCGAGCAATCCGGTCGACGAGATCGTCGAGCCCTTCGCCCGTTTGAGCCGAGAACAGAACGGCCTCCGGATAGCGACGACGGAAACTCAATCGATCGACGCTATCGAGAAGATCGATTTTATTGAATACGGTAAGCGTTAAACGCTCTCCGGCGCCGATCTCATCAAGCACGCGGTCGACAGCCTCCAGCTGCCGCTCATAGTCCTCGTCAGACGCATCTACGACTTTGAGAATTAGATCGGCACCCAAAACCTCGGACAACGTCGATTTAAAGGCATCGACCAGACCATGGGGCAGCTTTTGAATAAAGCCGACGGTATCGGTAATCGTCATGCCGCGACCGCCGGGCAGACGATACGAACGCGTCGTAGGGTCGAGCGTAGCAAACAGCTTGTCCTGCGAAAGTACCGTAGAGCCGGTCAGACGATTGAGTAACGTCGATTTACCGGCATTGGTATAACCGGCTAACGCGACGCGAAACGCCGGGGACTCAATGCGACTCTTGGATTGAACATCGCGACGCTGTTCAACCTGCTTGAGCTCACGACGAAGCGCAGCGATCTTATTACGAATGAGGCGACGGTCGACCTCGAGCTGACTTTCGCCCTGACCAAAACGTGAACCGATGCCGCCGCGCGTCTGCTCCTTGGCGAGATGGCTCCACATGCCACGCAGGCGAGGCAACAAATATTGAAGCTGTGCCAGCTGTACCTGCAGGCGTCCCTCACGCGTCTGAGCATGCAGGCCAAAGATATCCAGGATCAGTGCAGTACGATCGATAATCTTTACCGGCTCGCCCACGGCTTTCTCCAAATAGGATTGCTGCGAGGGGGGCAGGTCGTCGTCAAAAATAACGACATCGGCATCCATGCGATGCACCAGGCCGCACAGCTCCTCTACCTTACCGGAACCGATAAACGATTTAGGATACGGCTTTACCAAACGCTGCGACAAGCGTGCCACGCACTGGGCACCAGCTGTGTGGGCAAGACGCTTCAGCTCATCAAGCGAGCGATCGAGCGGCCATGCATTGTCGCGCCACTCAACACCAACTAAAATGGCACGCTCGGGCTCGGGTGCCGTGGGAACAAGGGGGAAACGGGGCATTAGGCAGCCTCAATACGATGCAGGATATCCTCAACGACCTCATCGATCGTACATTCATCCATATCAAACCACACGATACGGTCATCGCGCTTAAACCACGAAAGCTGACGCTTGGCATAACGACGTGAACGCATCTTAATGAGTTCGCGAGCTCATCCATGCTCATCACGCCATTGAAAGCATCGATGATCTCTTTATAGCCAATTGCCTGCATCGACGTCAGGGCATCACCCAGCCCCTGGCCCATAAGACCGCGGACCTCATCGACAAGACTCTGCTCAAACATCAGATCGACGCGCAGGTTAATGCGTTCATAGAGCACCTCGCGATTTCGCGTCAGGCCAAACCATAACGCATGATAATGCTCGCGCGGAAAACTAAACTGCGATTTTTGCTGCGCATAGGAAACGCCATCATCGTGCATTTCGAGCGCGCGAATCACACGGCGCACGTTATGGGGATGAATAACAGCAGCCGATTCTGGATCGCGCTCGGCAAGCAAGGCATGCAGTTCTTCCTCGCCAATACGCTCGGCAAGCTCCTGATAGCCCGCACGACGATTGTCCTCAAGTTCACCCGAGGGAAAGTCCATCTCATCGAGGGCGGCCTTGAGATACAGGCCCGTACCCCCGCAAAACACCGGAAGACGTCCTGACCCGAGCAGGCGCTCAACATGCGCGCGAGCGTCGGCCTGGTAAAGCGCTGCAGAGTACGCTACGCCCGGCTCTACGATGTCAACGAGACGCAGGGGCGCCGTGCACTCATCGGGCGTCATCTTTGCGGTGCCGATATCCATACCGCGATAGATTTGCATCGCATCACACGAAAGCACTTCAGACGAAAGGCGAGCGGCCAAACGGTCAGCGACGTCACTTTTACCAACCGCAGTCGGACCGACAATCGCAACGGCGGAAAGACCTGCCCCGGGAGAAATCATTAGCGCGGCTCACCCACAACGGAACCTGACAAATACCAAGTCTTAGCAACGTCGACGTCAACATCAACGATCTTACCAATAAGCTGGTCGATGCTATATCCCTCGGGAATGGGCGCATGAACGGTCTGATTCTTGGGGCTCTTGCCCAGCAGCACCGCATCGTTCTTTTTACTCGTACCCTCAATGAGCGCCGGCACCACGGTATGGAGCTCACCCTGGTTGTACTCGTGCGCTGTCGTCTCGATAACCTTGACCAGACGGTTAAAGCGCTCAAGGATGACCTCGTGCGGTGTGGGATCATCAATCTCGGCGGCCGGGGTACCAGCGCGCTTGGAGTAGATAAACGTGTAGGCCTGAGCATAGCGAACGGTCTCGGCAAGTGAGAGCGTCTGCTCAAAGTCTTCCTCGGTCTCGCCGGGGAAGCCAACGATAATATCGGTCGAGAGCGCAATATCGGGCATGCGGTTTCGAATGCGATCGACCAGGTCTAGATAGTCCTCACGCGTATAGCGACGGTTCATCTCTTTTAGAATGCGCGTCGAACCCGACTGAACGGCCAGGTGCAGTTGCGGCATGACGGCGGGCGTCTCGGCCATGGCGTCGATAGTCTCGGGCAGCAGGTCCTTGGGATGCGAAGACGTAAAGAAAATGCGCTCCACGCCCGTATCGCCAACGGCGCGCAGCAGGTCGGCAAAGCGCGGCTTCCCAAACAGATCGCGGCCATACGAGTTAACGTTTTGGCCCAGCAGCGTGATCTCGCGCACGCCTTGGCGCACCAGACCGGTCACCTCGTCGACAATCTCCTCGAAGGGGCGGCTCTTTTCGCGGCCGCGCACATACGGCACGATGCAATAGGTGCAGAAATTGTTGCAGCCCGTCATAATGGGCACCCAGGCGTGATACTGGGTCTCACGATGCCACGGCATGCTCATGGCATCCGTGTCCTCATGCTCATTAGTGCGGATATGACGGTTGCCATCCTGGAATGCCTCGGCAATGAGCTCAGCCACATGTGCAATGGAATGCGTGCCGAAAATGACGTTGACGTTATCGACGTTGGTAAGCAGCCCCTCACCGTCGCGCTGGGCAATACAGCCGCCTACAGCAACCACGCGCTTGCCCGAGGGCGAAGGCGGCAGGCTTTTGCAGGAATTGCATTGACCGTACAGGCGCGTATCGGCGGCCTCGCGCACGCAGCACGTCATAAAGACGACGATATCGGCATGCTCGGGATCGAGTGCCATAAGGCAGCCATATGAATCAAGCAAGCCGCTCACGCGCTCGGAATCGTGCTGATTCATCTGACAGCCAAACGTGCGGATAAAGTAGGTTTTACCGGCAAGAATTTCGCGTGCGGAACGCTGGTCCATATGCATGTGTCCTAACGATAAAGGCAAATCAAACTAAGCAAACGCTACGCCACGGGCTTAACGTCATCAACAACGACGTTATCCATGGCGGCTCGATTGATTTGATGAACGTAAATAGAGAGACGGATCGCCGTGCGAGATTCCCCATTGATGAGAATATCGGAGAACACCGGCGCGCAGGAGATATCGAAGCCCGTGGGAATCAAAAAGCCGCGCGCAATAGCCACGGCCTTAATGGCCTGATTGACGGCACCGGCGCCGACACACTGAATATTGACGGGTACGCCATCTTTGACCATGCCGGCAATGGCGCCGGCTACGGACGCGGGTGATGATTTGCTTGATACCTTCAGGCAATCCATGAAGAAACTCCTGCGTTTAAAAGTACGTTTTAACTGCAATAACTGTATCGTACCGAGCGGACTCGGTAAAGATGCTATTCCTCTTTGGCAAGATCGAACGTCACGGTGATACGATCACGTGTAACACGGATCTTAGGGTCGCCGCAGAGGTTGAGGTAATACCGAGCAGCAAGGTCGTTAAAGTCACGCTCAACGGCTCGTGAGAACTGTGCCATATCATCCTTGGCAATACGCAAGCCGCGGCGGTCCTTAGCAAGATCGACCGGAGTGGACGCACGCGAGGACGAGTCGCGCTCACGAAGGAGGCGCGCGGTCACGCCGCGAACGGGCTTAATCTGCCCAGCCAAGATACGATGGGCCGTACGCTCGGACATCTCAAGGCCAAGACCCGAACAAATACGGATAAAGTCCTCGGCATCCGATGCAAGCCCCAGTCGATCGACCACCGGAAGCTCGGCTTCGTCATCAATAAACAAAAGACGGGACGCATCGAGACGACAGGAAGCCTGCGCATGCAGCGTCGCGGCGATTTCGGACGGAGAACCCAAATAGACATCACAGGCGCGCAGTTCCTCGAGGGCAAACTCGCAGGCGGCGCGAATGATGTTGTGGGGACCGCGGGCACACACGTAATGACCGTCATCGTCCTTGACGGCCTGGGGCCAGCTGGACTGATCGGCACGCTCGCTAAGGCGGTCGGTGGCGACGCTCACCTTAAAGGCAGAGCCAAGGTCCACGTCCGACGTGACGACACGGGCCTCGTCGGTGTTCTGCTTAATTGAGAACAAAGCCATGCCTCGTCCGTGAACACCCCAGCGATCCATCTTCATGCTCTCGAGCTTAGAGGTCACACGAGCATCGAAAATGCGCTCTTGCATGTCCTGCGGCACGCCCGAACCGTTGTCCAGGAAGACGAGCGTGCGGACGCCATCTTCCTTGGTCGTGGCGAGATAGACCTTATCGGCGCCGGCATCACGAGCATTACGAAGCATTTCGATGACGATATCCTCGACATGCTGAATGTCGTGCTTTGCCTGACGCCGCTCGGCCTCCGAAACGCGGAGGCGGACATACCCCTCGCCAAGGTTTTCCTCGACGCGAAGGTTGCCCTCCCCCGACATCGACGCGATAAATGAGATGAGCTCGTTCGCGTCGCTCATGTTATTTAGCGATATCGACGGCGCGGCTCTCGCGAATCACAACAACGCGCACCTGACCGGGATACTCCATCTCTTCCTCGATCTGATGGGCGATATCGTGAGCCAAAACCGTGGACTGGGCGTCGGAAATCTTGTCCGGCTGCACCATAACGTGAACCTCGCGACCAGCCTGCATAGCATAGGTACGCTCGACACCGTCATGGGAGTTGGCGATCTCCTCGAGCTTCTCAAGACGCTTGATATAGTTCTCGGCCGACTCGCGGCGGGCACCGGGGCGAGAGGCAGAGACAGCATCGGCGGCCTGAACGAGGACATCGAGTACTGAATTAGGGTCGACGTCGGCGTGGTGGGCCTCGATGGCGTGAACGATAACGGGCTTCTCGCCATAGCGGCGGGCAAGCTCGGCGCCAATAACGGCATGCGGGCCCTCGACGTCATGATCGATTGCCTTGCCGAGGTCGTGCAGCAGACCAGCGCGCTTGGCTGTCACAACGTCCAGACCAAGCTCGGAAGCCATCACACCGCACAGGTCGGATACCTCGAGGGAGTGCTGAAGCACGTTCTGGCCAAACGAGGTGCGGTAGCGCAGAGCACCCAGGGTCTTGACGATCTCGGGGTGCAGGTCGTGGATACCGGTATCGAAGGCAGCCTGCTCGCCAGCCTCGCGCACGCGCTGCTGAACCAGGTCGGCAGCCTTGTGATACATCTCCTCGATACGGGCGGGGTGAATACGGCCGTCGGCGATGAGGTTCTCGAGAGCGACGCGGGCAGTCTCGCGACGGACGGGGTCGAAGCTCGAGAGCACTACCGTCTCGGGCGTGTCGTCGATCACGAGGTTGACGCCGGACACCTGCTCGAAGGTACGGATGTTACGGCCCTCGCGGCCGATGATGCGACCCTTCAGGTCGTCAGAAGGAATATGCACGGAGGTAACGGTGACCTCGGCGGTGTGATCGGCGGCACAGCGCTGAATCGCCAGGGA
>CAJJPN010000039.1:0-14269 GCA_905193635.1 Coriobacteriaceae bacterium | reverse complement strand
AAGGGCGGAGGCGGGGCATGCCCCGCCTCTTACACCACATCTCTGCGCGCTACCGGAAACAACGTTCGGGGTGGCGAGGTGCCCAGAATTCGGTCGCAAGGAGGGCGTTCCTCGGCTGTGTCAGGAGTGTCCCTAGGTGCCGGCACATAAGGAACGTCCCTAACTGCCAGAGGGGTTGCCTGCCGTGGCAGGCACCCCCTCCGGATGTGGGAAGTTTGCGTTGCAGGTTACTTGTCGGTGCCCAGCTTGTGCGGCTTGAGAGCGAGCGCATTGACGAGCGCGTCGGTGGCAGACTTGACGGCTGCCGGCTGCGGATCGTTGACGTGATCCTCGGGATGCACGGGCAGGTCCTTCTTGACTGCATCGTGGATCAAGTTGAGGTACTCAGTCACGCCAGTGGTCGATAGGTGCGTGCCATCGCCATCGAACAGGTCGTTGCGATTGGCGCTGTATCCGAACCAGTCGATAACGCGCACGTTCTTGTAGCGCGTAGCGGCGTTGGCGATGGCCTGGTTGGTAGAGCCAACCCACGGCTGCGGGCTGCGCGTGTTCACAAACACCACAATACGCTTATCTCCTGCATCGGCCATGATGGCGTCGATCTGGTCGTCGGTTACCAAGCCATTGGTTCCCAGTGCAAAGACCACGATCTTGCCGGCAAGGTTCTGTTGGAGATAGCCCTCAAATGTCGCGCGGCCCGCATCAAACTGGCGGCCCTTTTCGGCATCGATATGGCTGTGCGGGAACACGCCGTCAAAGGAATCGACGGCGCGCAGCGACACGGAGTCACCGATCATCAACAGGTCGTAGGAGCCATCGGGGAAGCCGTCGTTGTCCTTGTCGGTGTCGTCGGCTGCCTGTTGGTCCGTTGGCGCGGTGTTCTTGGCTTCCTTGTTGAGGACTTCGGCGCCCTCACCACTCAGTGCAGACGTCTCGGGCACAAAGACCAGGCCGCCCAGTGCAACGACCAACACGACAGCGCAGGCTGCGCAGACAGGGACGTGCGCGCGTACCCAGTTGGCGGGCGTGGCGGTGCCGTCGCGAAACTCGGATACGGTGCGCCCAAAGGCGCCCTTTCTAAACGGCGTCTCGATAAAGCGATATGAACATTCGGCTACGGCGACCACCAACAACACCTGCAAAATGTACTGCCACCACGGCGTATCGTTGATGTTGGCGACCGGGTTCATGAGCAACAGTAGCGGATAGTGCCACAGGTAGATGCTGTACGAGCGCTTGCCAACCCACACGAGCGGCTCGGCGGACAGTGCGCGGGCAACCATTCCCTGGGGCTGCACGCAGGCCGCGATGACCATGAGCGTGAGGATGGAGCATAGCAGCGTGCCGCCGCGATACTGGAACGCGGTGTAGCCGTTGGTGAGCGCGACCATGGCGGCAAGGCCAACCAGACCCACGACGCCCAACACATCGATGGATGCGGGCGAGGACCAAAAGCGCACGAGGGCGCTCGGCTGTGCCGGGACGGTCTCGGCTGCGTTGTCGGCCTTCTCGCTAGGCTTGCCCTCGGCGTTCTTGCCGTGCTTGGCGGCGCCAGCCAGGCGATTGAGCCCCAAACGATGAGCGAGACACACCGGCGCCAGGTCGCGATCGGGGATAAAGGCCATCCAGGCGCCCAGCAGCAGCGAGAAGACGCGGGTGTCGGTGCCGTAGTACACGCGGCTGGGGTCGGCGGCAGGGTTGTAGAGCACCATCATGGCAAGGGCGGATACCGCTGCGAGTCCCAGGACCACACGGCGCGTGTTGGGTTTGCTCACATGCATGGACACCATGGCAAACAGCAGCGGTGGCCAAACCAGGTAGAACTGTTCCTCGATGGCGAGCGACCAAAAGTGCGTAAGCGGCGAGGGGTCGCCCAGGGCGTTGAAGTACGAGACGTCCTGCATAATCTGCCACCAGTTGTTAAAGAACAGCAGCGACGGCAGAATGTCGGGACGCATCTTGGTGAGCATCACGTGGTTAAAGATGGTGCACAGCGCGCAGGTCACGAACACTACCGTTACCACGGCGGGGACCAGGCGACGGATGCGGCGAATCCAGAAGCTCTTAAGGTCGATGCGACCGGTCTTAGCGACTTCGTTGAGCAGCAAGCGCGTGATCAGATAGCCCGAAAGCACAAAGAAGATCGTGACGCCAAGCAGGCCGCCCTGAGCCCACGTGAGGTTGAGGTGATAGAGCACCACCGCGACGACGGCGAGCGTGCGCAGGCCGTCAAGGGCAGGGATGTAGCGGGACTTGGGGCGAGCAGGCGTCTGCTCCGCGGCGGGAGTGTTGGCGCGGCCCGCGTTGTTGGTAGAAGCGCGATGATGGCTTGCGGTGCGTCGCGGCTCGTTGGTACGGCGTTCGCTCTTCACGCGTTCGTGCGGCGCCGGCTCGTTGCCTGTGCGGCGTCGACCGCGCGAGCCCGATTGCGAGAATTGTTCCATAAAACATCATCCAATGACGAGAATAATCAGCATGTATTTATTGTAGCTGCCTGCTCCTGTGAATGCTTGCTGCTGGCGCAAGCTCAAGCGTGCGTCCACATCAAAGTGAACTAAAGTTATAGGGGGTGCGAGGGCGCACAATCGATGGTCGACGGTGGGCGCAAAGCCTAAAGACGAGGAGGTTTCCATGGCGGATCACAGCATCGTTGCGGTGTTCGGCAGCATGAACATGGACCTTTCGGTGGCGTGCGAGCGCATGCCGCGCGCGGGCGAGACGGTCGATGGCAGTGGTTTTATCACCAACGCCGGCGGTAAGGGCGCTAACCAGGCCGTTGCCGCTGCGCGCATGGGTGCGCGCACGTGCATGATCGGCGCTGTTGGGCGCGATACCTTTGGCGATGCGCTTGTGGCAGGGCTCCAGGATGCCGGCGTGGGCGTTGAGTTTGTGGCGCGTCGCGATGACGTGGAGACCGGTACCGCAACTATCATTCGCTGTGAGAGCGACAACCGCATCGTGCTGTCGCCGGGCGCCAACCATGCGCTTGCGGGCGAGGACGTTGCCCGCGCACTGAGGCGCTTGGTGGCCGACGAGCTCGACGGCGATGCCAGCGAGATTGCCCCGGCTGCTGGCGGCGTCTTTATCGCCCAGGGCGAATGCGACCTTGCAGCGACGGCCGAGGCGCTTGCTTGCGCTCACGAGCTGGGGTTCTATACGGTCTTTAACCCTGCGCCCGCCTGCGATTTGCCGGCAGGAGCGTGGCCTGCGGTCGACCTGGTCTGCCCCAACGAGACCGAGTGCCAGGTGCTGACGGGCATTCTGCCCACGGATGATGCGAGTTGCGTCGCCGCGCTCAATGCGCTGCTCGACAAGGGCGCCGGAGCCGCGGTCATCACGCTGGGCGGCGCCGGCTCGGTTACGCTCGGCGATGGCGGTGAGCCGCTGCGCATGCCGGCGCTTTCGAGCGCGGTGGTCGATACGACGGCCGCGGGCGATACGTTTATCGGCGCGTTGGCGGCGGCTCGCCTAGAGGGCCTGCCGCTCTTTGAGTGCATGGCGGCGGGCGCTCGCGCCTCGGCGGTGACGGTGTCGCGCCTGGGCGCTCAGCAATCAATTCCTACGCGTGCGGAAATCGAGCGCAAGTTTGGTTTAGACGGTTTGGATGTAGACGGAGAAGCGGAGTAGAACAATGGCAACCAAGAAGCTGATCCTTGATCTGGATATGGGTGTGGACGATGCGATGGCGCTCGCCTATGCCATCGCAAGCCCCGAGGTGGAGCTCGTCGGCATCACCACGTGCTTTGGCAACGTGCGCGTCGAGCAGTCGGCGCACAACTGCTTGGCGGTGCTCGACCTGTTGGGTCGTCCCGAGGTGCCGGTGTACCTGGGCGCCGATCGTCCCGTGAAGGCGACCGAACCCTACACGCCGCCGGCGTCCACCACGCTTATCCACGGCAAGAACGGCATTGGCGGCGCAAGCGTGCCCGCCTCGCCGTACGAGCCGGTGGGCGCGACGTCGGCCGATGGCAATGCGGCGGTCGATTACCTGATTGATGCCGCGCGTACCTATGGCCCCGATCTGGTCTACGTTGCGACCGGCCCGCTCACCAATCTGGCGCTTGCCCTGGAGCGCGATGCGGCGGCGATGATGTCCATCGGCCGCGTGGTCGTGATGGGCGGCGCCCTTACCGTGCCCGGCAACGTGAGCGCGGGCGCCGAGGCTAACATGGCGGGCGACCCCGAGGCTGCCGACGCCGTGTTGCGCTCGGGCCGCAAGCTCACCATGGTGGGCCTGGATGTGACGCATCGCGTGGTGCTCACGCGTCGCGACATTGCCGGCTGGACGGGCTCGGGCACTATGGCTGGCTGCGCGTTTGCGAGCATGGTCGAGCACTATATCGGTTCGTACGAAATGAACGCGCCCTACCTGGGCGGCTGCGCGCTGCACGATCCGCTGGCGGTTGCCGCGGCGATTGATCCCACGCTCGTGGGTGCGCTCGGCTGTAACCTGCGTGTTGACTTGCTGGGTGAGTATCGCGGCCGCACCATCTGCGATGAGCGCCGTGTGGCCGACCCCGACAAGAGCGCACTCGTGGCGCTGACCGTCGACGCCCCGCGCTTCCTGTCCGAGTTCAAGGCGCGCATGGCCCGCGTCCTGGGCTAAATGTTTTTTACGCCCCGCCCCAAGTAGTCAATTTGGGACGGGGCTTTTTTAGCTACCGAGTAAATACGCCCGTTGGGGGAATAGTCGCGTCGCTTCGCTTGACAACAGGCTAAACTAGCTATTAAACATTTACTATTCTGTTTAGATTGAATTTGCGGTCGTTTAGTTGTCGAGTCACGGGGCGGTCAGGCCACGATGCTCGACCGCGACCGTTACTAGGGGGAACAATGGCCAAAGCAAGTGTTCGCGAGATCAGCCGCATCACCGGTTTTTCGCCTGCGACCGTGTCCAACGCGCTCAACCGCAAGCGCAGCGTGAGCGAGGAGACCGCCAAAGTCATCCTGGAGTGCGCGCAGTCGCTCGGCTATCAGCAGTCGACGCAGCTCGAGAGCATCCAGTTTGTGCTCGCGCGCAAGACGGGCGCCATCCTGGACGAGAGCACCTTCCATCCCGCGGTTATTGAGGGCGTGGAGCGCCAGGCGCGTCGCCACGGCATGAGCACGAGCTTTGTCTCGCTCGACTTTAGCGACCTGGACGCCGTGCGTCCGCAGGTCGAGGGCCTGATCGCCGATCCGTCTGCTGCTATCGTGCTGATGGGCACCGAGCTGGGCGAGGAAGACTACGCCCTGTTCGCCAACGCTGCCGCCCACCTGATCGTGCTCGACGGTTGGAGCGATCGCCAGTACTTCGATGCCGTGGTCATTGCTAACACCGATTCGGTGCTGCGTGCCGTGGACTACCTTATCGAGAAGGGCCACAGACAAATCGGCTACCTGGCAGGCGACCTTCGCATTCGCAACTTTAAAGATCGTGAGCGCGGCTATCGCCAAGCGCTTGAGGATGCGGACCTCGAGGCCAACCCGACCTGGCACGTCACGCTGGGCACCACGCTCGAGGGTGCTTATCGCGACATGGGCGCGTGGCTCGACGGCGTCTCGCGCGATGACTTGCCGACGGCCTTCTTTGCCGAGAACGACGTGCTCGCCGTGGGCGCTATGCGCGCCCTGAACGAGCACGGCATACGCGTGCCCGAGGATGTTTCGATCATCGGCTTTGACGACCTATCTTTGGGCGCTTTCTCCAACCCGCCGCTCACCACGGTGCACGTTCCCAAGCACGAGGTGGGCGAGATCGCGGTGCGCCGTCTGGTGGGCAACATCCGCAATCCCAAGAGCTACACCTGCAAGACAGCCGTATCGACCTATTTTGTCGAGCGCCAGAGCGTGCGCGAGCTCTAGGCGAAAGCGGCATCGCACGCGCCGTGCCAAGATGCGCGGGGCGGCACGCATAACGTCGTTCAAAGAGGGGGTCCTTCGGGGCCCTCTTTTTGTTCCCCTTGTATGTTCAGATTGTTTACATACCTTTTAGGCTGATTTCTCTACCGTCTACGGGTGTTTCGCGTTAAACTTCTAAACAGAAGAGTAAAACATTTAGTAAACAGAACAAAACGAAACACGCGTCTGTTTACTGAACATGTGACTAGGGGAGGACGTACATGGATAAGATCAAGCTCGGTTTTGTGCCCACGCGCCGCAGCATCTTTAGCGCGCCGGACGCGATCAAGTATCGCGGCCTGACGGCTGATCGCCTGCGCGAGATCGGCGTCGACATCGTGGATATCGACGACATCAACGACGAGGGCCTGCTGTTCGATGACAGCCATATCGAGCCTATCGTCAAGAAGTTCCGCGCCGAGGGCGTCGACGGCATCATGCTGTGCCACGCCAACTTTGGCACCGAGTATGTCTGCGCCCGCCTTGCCCGCGAGCTCGGCCTGCCCGTGCTGCTGTGGGGCCCGCGCGACGAGCGCCCCGAGCCCGATGGCACCCGTCTGCGCGATAGCCAGTGCGGCCTGTTCGCCACCGGCAAGGTCCTGCGCCGCTTCCGGGTTCCCTTCACCTATATGACCAACTGCCGCCTGACCGACCCCGAGTTCGAGCGCGGCGTCTGGGACTTCTTGGCTGTGTGCAACGTGGTCAAGACCTTCAAGCACACCCGCATTCTGCAGATGGCCACCCGTCCGTTCGACTTCTGGTCCACGATGTGCAACGAGGGTGAGCTGCTCGAGAAGTTCAACATCCAGCTTTCGCCTATCCCCATGACCGAGCTTGTCCAGGCTGTGCGCGACGCCCAGGCCGACGAGCAGGCCATGGCCGCCATGCTTGCCCACATCAACGACAGCTTTGAGATCTGCATCCCCGAGGACAAGGTTCCTGCGGTCGCAGGACTCGCCATTGCCATGAAGCGCCTGGTCGAGAAGTACGGCTGCAACGCCGGCGCCATCCAGTGCTGGAACGCCCTGCAGGACGAGTTGGGCATTATGCCCTGCGCCGCCAACGCAATCCTCAACGAGATGGGCATCCCCATCGTCTGCGAGACCGACATCCATGGCGCTATCACCGCGCTTATGGTCGAGGCCGCCGACCTGGGCCGTCACCGCGGCATGTTCGCCGACTGGACCGTGCGCCATCCCGATAACGAGAACGGCGAGCTGCTGCAGCACTGCGGCCCCTGGCCCTGCAGCTGTGCGGCCGTCAAGCCCAAGCTCACCTACCCGCTGGCGTTCGATCATCCCGGCGCGCTGACGGCCGAAGCCAAGCACGGCGACCTCACCCTTGCCCGCTTTGACGGCGACAACGGCGAGTACTCGCTGCTGCTGGGCAACGCCCGCGGCATCGACGGCCCGGCCGGCATGGGCACCTACCTGTGGGTCGAGGTCGACAACCTCAAGCGCCTCGAGGCCAAGATCGTCGAGGGTCCCTACATCCACCACTGCGTCGCCATTCACGCCAACGTGGTGCCGGTGCTCTACGAGGCGTGCAAGTACATCGGCATTGTCCCCGACCTGTACGACCCCATCGAAGAAGACGTCAAAGCTTACCTGCGAGGAGAGTAGAAATGGCAACTATCGAAGAGCTTGAATCCCTGCGTTGGGACCTTCGCCGCGATTGCGTCGATATCATCATGGCTGGCGCCGGCGGGCACATCGGCGGCGACATGTCGGTCATCGATGCGCTGATGACCCTCTACGCCAACCACCTCAACATTTCGCCCGAGACCGTCGACGATCCCAACCGCGATCGCTTCGTGCTCTCCAAGGGCCACGCCATGGAGGCCTACTACGCGGTGCTCTGCCACGAGGGCTATCTGGACCTCGACGACGTCAAGGCCCGCTTCTCTAAGTTCGGCAGCCCCTACATCGGCCACCCCAACAACAAGCTCAAGGGCATCGAGATGAACTCGGGCTCGCTGGGTCATGGCCTGCCCGTGGCCGTCGGGATGGCGCTTGCCGGCAAGATGGATGGCCGCGACTACCGCGTCTACACCATCATGGGCGACGGCGAGCTTGCCGAGGGCTCGGTCTGGGAGGGCGCCATGAGCGGCGGCAACTACCAGCTCGATAACCTGTGCGCGCTCGTGGACCGCAACCGCCTGCAGATCAGCGGCAGCACCGAGGACGTCATGAAGCAGGATTCGCAGGAGGAGCGCTGGGCCGCCTTCGGTTGGAACGTGCTGTCCATTCCGGGCAACGACGTCCAGGCCATCGATGCCGCGCTGACGCTGGCCGCCGAGACCAAGGGTAAGCCCACGGTCATCATCCTCAACACAGTGAAGGGCTACGGCTCGCCGGTTATGGAGGACAAGGCCGCCTGGCATCATCACCTGCCCAACGATGAGGAATATGCCCAGATCATCGCCGATTTCGCTGCCCATAAGGAGGCCATCAATGGCTAACAAGATCGCCAACCGCAAGGCTATCTGCGACACGCTGCTCGAGGCCGCCGCAACCGATAAAGACATCGTCGTCCTGTGCTCCGACTCCCGCGGCTCTGCATCGCTCACGCCGTTCTTTGACCAGTATCCCCAGCAGTCCGTTGAGGTCGGCATTGCCGAGCAGGACCTGGTGAGCATCGCCGCCGGCATGGCCTCGTGCGGCAAGAAGGCCTGGGCCGCCTCGCCGGCGTCCTTTGTGACCACGCGCTCGTATGAGCAGTGCAAGGTCGACGTTTCGTACTCCAACACCAACGTCAAGCTCATCGGCATCTCGGGCGGCGTGTCCTACGGCGCCTTAGGCATGAGCCATCACTCCGCGCAGGATATCGCCGCCATGAGCGCGATTCCCAACATGCGCGTGTATCTGCCGAGCGATCGCTTCCAGACCGCCGAGCTCGTGCGTGCCCTGGTCGCCGACAACAAG
This sequence comes from Coriobacteriaceae bacterium, assembly GCA_905193635.1. GTDB lineage: Bacteria > Actinomycetota > Coriobacteriia > Coriobacteriales > Coriobacteriaceae > Collinsella. The sequence goes on along the minus strand of CAJJPN010000039.1, from coordinate 5,465 downwards.
CCGGCCTACATCCGCGTGGGCCGCAACCCGGTGGAGGACGTGTACACCGAGGACGAGTGCCCGTTCCAGATGGATCGCGCCACCTGGGTGCGCCGCGGCACCGATGTGACGATCGTCGCTACCGGTGAGATGGTCCGCCACGCCGTGGACGCCGCCGATCTGCTGGCCGAGCAGGGCATCTCGGCAACGGTGCTCGATATGTACTGCGTCAAGCCGCTCGACGCCGAGGCCGTGATCGAGGCCGCCGGTGCCACGCGAGCCGTCGTGACCGTCGAGGAGCACAGTCCCTTCGGTGGCCTGGGTTCCATGGTCGCACAGGTCGTGGGTGAGCACTGCCCGCGTCCGGTCAAGTGCCTGAGTCTACCCGATGCGCCGGCCATCACCGGTACGAGCCCCGAGGTCTTTGCGCACTACGGCCTGACGGGCGAGGGAATCGCCAAGACGGTCGTCGAGTTCCTTCCCGCAGAGTAATTGGTGCATCGGGGACAGGTTTGCACCAATCCTTTTAGGTTGAATTCTGAGCAGGCCGGCTGCGCTCTCATGAGCCGGTCGGCCACTCGCTCCTTGTCCGTCGGGTTTTAGTTTTGAATCGACGGGGGAGACAGGAGAGTACATGAGCAAATACATCATCGGAATCGATCAGTCCACACAGGGTACTAAGGCGCTGCTGGTGGACGAGGGCGGCCATCTGATCCATCGCGCCGACCGCTCGCATCGCCAGATTGTCAACGAGGCCGGCTGGGTGAGCCATGATCCAGCCGAGATCGCCGCCAACGTGCTGGCCGTGGCGCGCGCCGTGGTGGAGGAGACCGGGGTCGATCCGGTCGACGTCGCCGGCATCGGCATCTCCAACCAGCGCGAGACTACCGTTGCCTGGAATCGCACGACGGGCGAGCCGCTGTGCGATGCCGTGGTGTGGCAGTGCGCCCGCGCCCGCGAGCTGTGCGACGAGCTGGCTGCGCGCGAAGGCGTGGCCGAGCTGGTGCGTGACACGACGGGTCTGGTGCTCTCGCCCTACTATCCGGCGGGCAAGATGGCCTGGATCCTCGCGAACGTTCCCGCGGCTGCCGAGGCCGCGGCGGCGGGCGAGCTGTGCCTGGGCACCATCGATGCCTGGGTGGTCTGGACGCTCACGGGCGGCGCGGAGTTCCGCTGCGACTGGTCCAATGCCAGCCGCACGCAGCTTTTTGACCTGCGCCGTGGCTGCTGGAGCGAGCCGGTGTGCGAGGCCTTTGGTGTCAATCCGGCGTGTCTGCCGCAGGTGACCGATTCCGATGGCCTGTTCGGTACAACGGACCTGCGCGGCTTTTTGCCGGCGCCCGTGCCCATTCACGGCGTGCTCGGCGACAGCCATGCCGCCTTGTTTGCCCAGGGCTGCCATAGCCGCGGCATGGCCAAGGCGACCTATGGCACCGGAAGCTCGGTCATGATGAACGTCGGCGACGAGTTCGTCGCCAGCTCGCATGGGCTTTCGAGCTCGCTCGCATGGCGTATGGACGGTGTGACCGAGTATGTTCTCGAGGGCAACGTGAGCTACGCCGGCGCCGTCAAGACGTGGCTGCGCGACGACCTGGAACTCATCAACAATCCCGAGGAAGTCACCGACCTGTGCTACGCCGCCAATCCGGCAAGCCGTGTCTACTTTGTGCCGGCGTTCACTGGCCTGGGCGCGCCGCACTGGGCGAGCGATGCCGAGGGCTGCATCTTTGGCATGACGCGCACCACGGGCCGTGCGGAGTTCGTAAAGGCTGCCGATGAGTCGATCGCCTATCAGATCTTCGACGTCATTGATGCGATGGTCGAGGATTCGGGCGCGGCGTTGGCCGAGCTTCGTGTTGACGGCGGTCCCACGCGCGACGCGTACCTGATGCAGTTTGAGAGCGACTTGGTTGGCTCGCCCATTCGCATCGCGAGCAACGACGAGATGAGCGGTCTGGGCGCGGCCTGGGCCTGCGGCATTGCGCTGGGCATGTACACGCGCGACGTCGTCGACGTCTACGGCGCCCGCGGCATCGTGGAGTCCACCATGTCCGCCGACGAGCGCGCCAAAAAGATCGCCGGCTGGCGCCATGCCGTTGAGGCGACCATCGCGTACACGGCCTAGAATGATTTTTCTGGGGCGGGGATTAAAAACTCATTGACCCCCGTCCTAGGCAGCTCATTTGGGACGGGGCTTTTTTGACTGGTATGATTGGTGCGACCATTCGAACCAGCTAAAAGAGCCCCGTCCCAAATTGACTACCGAGAGGAACTGCCATGGAGCGCATCGCAAGTTTTTCCGTTGACCATCTGCTGCTTGAGCCCGGCGTGTATGTGAGCCGCATCGACCGCGATCCGGCGACCGGCGCCGCCGTCACCACCTTTGACCTGCGCCTGACCACGCCCAACAAGGAGCCAGTCATGAACACGGCCGAGTGCCACACCATCGAGCATCTGGGCGCCACCTTCCTTCGCAACCATGCCGAGTGGTCGAGCCGTATCGTCTACTTTGGGCCCATGGGCTGCCGCACGGGCTTTTACCTCGTCGTTTTTGGTGAGCTGACGAGCGAGGAAATCTTGCCGCTTGTGCGTGAGCTGTTCGAGTTTGTTGCTGGCTTTGAGGGCGATATCCCCGGCGCTGCTCCCGAGGAGTGCGGCAACTACCTGGACCAGAACCTCCCCATGGCCAACTGGCTTGCGCGTCGTTATCTCGACCGCGACCTGGCCGATATCGACGAGAAGCACCTGCACTACCAGCAGGCGTAAGGGCTTTATCGCTCAAAGCGCGCGCATTGGGCGCCTTCGCTTATGCGGGGGCGCCTTTTTGTTGAGTGGTCGGGACGAGCGTTCAAAATCGCTCATGTTTGTTCTAGAATGTTCGTACTGTCACATAAACGAACAGGAGTGAACATGCATATCTATTCTGTCAACGATCCCGAGTTCAAATCCTATGGCAACGTTTGGGATGACGTTCCGTCCGAGCTCACGTCGCCCGTGCTCGAGGCGCTCTCTGCCACGCCCATTCCCGAGGGCAGCAAGTACGTAGCAAGTGCGCCGGAGCTCGAAGACGTCAAGGATGCCGACAAACTGGGCTTTCTCATGTTTGGCGGCCGCCCCTTCCAGCTCGGCTGGTGCAACGGCCACAACACACGCCTCAACTGCCTGGAGTATCACCGCGCCAGCGAGTTTAACCTGGGCGCCCGCGACTTTATCCTGCTCGTGGCGCATCGCTGGGAGATCGAGGACGGCAAGCTCGACACCGCGTGCGTCAAGGCGTTCCGCGTGCCGGCGGGTACGGTCGTCGAAGTCTTCAACACCACGCTCCACTACACGCCATGCATGGTCGACGACGGCGGCTTCCAGGTGATGGTGGCGCTGCCGGCGGGCACCAACGGCCCGCGCCCCGAGGCTGCAGCCGACATGCCTGCCGCCGGTGACAGCTACTGCTACTGGAAGGCCGACAAGTGGGTCCTCTGCCACGCCGACAGCCCCAAGGCGGCCGAGGGCGGTTACGTGGGCCTCATCGGCAAAAACCTCGACATCACCTGCGACTAGGGGCTTCCTGTTTGTCTCGATCTGTAACATCTAGCGGGCTAAATCGTCTCTACCTGTTACAGATTTAGACAAACTGCGGGGGGCTGCCCGAAAATCTCGATCTGTAACACCAAGCCCGGTTTTGGCTGCCTACCTGTTACAGATCGAGACAAACCGTCCCCAACCACCACAAAGGTGCCTGTCCCCTTTGTGGTGGTGTGGGGCGGCGGTATCAGAAAGTGTCAGACGGGGGCGGCTGCGGGGCGCCTGTGCGCGAAAAGAAGTGTCGACCTGCGCCGTTGCCGTTGAGTAGCGCGCTGCTTACGGGGATACTGAAGCCACGACAAACAGCGTGTGAAAGGATTGATGCATGGCTTTCCGTAAAGACTTCCTGTGGGGCGGCGCAACGGCTGCCAACCAGTGCGAGGGTGCCTACGACGTGGACGGCCGCGGCCTGGCCAACGTGGATGTGGCCCCGCACGGCCCCGAGCGCTATGCGGTGGTCTCCGGCCAGCGCAAGATGCTCGACTTCGAGGACGGCTATTACTACCCCGCGCAGACCGGCATCGATTTCTATCACCACTACAAGGAGGACATCGCCCTCTTTGCCGAGATGGGCTTTAAGACCTTCCGCATGAGCCTGGCCTGGACCCGCATCTTCCCCAACGGCGACGAGACTGAGCCCAACGAGGCCGGCCTGGCCTTCTACGAGGACGTGTTCCGCGAGTGTCAGGCGCACGGCATTGAGCCGCTCGTGACCATCACGCACTTCGACTGCCCGATTCACCTCATCAAGGAGTACGGCGGCTGGCGCAACCGCAAGCTCATCGACTTCTACAAGAACCTCGCGACCACGATCTTCACCCGCTACAAGGGCCTGGTAAAGTACTGGCTTACCTTCAACGAGATCAATATGATCTTGCACCTGCCGTTTATGGGTGCCGGTCTGGTCTTTGAAGAGGGCGAGAACAAGGAGGCCGTCGAGTACCTGGCCGCCCACAACGAGCTCGTCGCCAGCGCTTGGGCAACCAAGATCGCTCACGAGATCGACCCTGAGGTCAAGATCGGTTGCATGCTTGCCGCAGGTAGCTACTACCCCTACAGCTGCCGTCCGGACGATGTGCGCCAGGCGCAGATTGACAACCAGAGCAACTATTTCTTCGTCGACGTTCAGAGCCGCGGCTACTATCCGGCCTATGCCGTCAAGAAGCTCGAGCGTTTGGGCATCGATGTGGGCATGACGGATGAGGACCGCGAGATCCTGGCCGCCAACACCGTCGACTTCATCAGCTTTAGCTACTACAGCACCCGTTGCTCCGCCGGTGCCGATAACCCCGATGTCGAGCGCACCCAGGGCAACGCCTTCGCCGGCGCCAAGAACCCCTACCTGCAGGAGAGCCAGTGGGGCTGGGCCATCGATCCGCTGGGCTTCCGCATCACCCTCAACGACCTGTACGACCGTTATCAGAAGCCGCTGTTTGTGGTCGAGAACGGTCTGGGCGCCAAGGATGTTGTCGAGGAGGATGGCTCCATCAACGACGACTACCGTATCGACTACCTGCGCCAGCATATCGCCGCGATGCGCGATGCGGTGACCGAGGACGGCGTTGACCTGCTGGGCTACACCACCTGGGGTCCGATCGACCTGGTCTCGGCCGGCACGGGCGAGATGTCCAAGCGCTACGGCTTTATCTACGTGGACCGCGACGATGCAGGCAACGGCACCCTCAAGCGTTCCAAGAAGAAGAGCTTCGACTGGTACAAACACGTCATCGAGACGAACGGCGAGGACCTGGCCTAAGGCTTTCCCAACAACCACAGCCTCCTAACCAAAACGCCCGGCGAGCAGTTAATGCCCGCCGGGCGTTTTGTTAAAAGAAGCGAAAGCACTCATTGGGGACGTACTTAAATGAGTGCCCGCAGAATGAGAGTGGATAATCTCCCGTTTTTGG
>CAJJPN010000038.1:0-14324 GCA_905193635.1 Coriobacteriaceae bacterium | reverse complement strand
CGGGCGTAGTGTTCTTCCCGTTCCTTCCCGGCGATTCGCTGCTGTTCGCCTCGGGCTTCTTTGCCCACAACGGCGGCTTTAACATCGTGGCGCTTCTGGCCACCGCATGGGCCGCTGCCATCTTGGGCGATCAGTGCAACTTTATGATCGGTCATTTCTTTGGCAAAAAGATCATTGCTTCGGGCAAGGTGAAGGCCATGACGCCCGAGCGCATCAAAAAGTCCGAGGATTTCTTGGACAAGTGGGGTCACCTAGCCATCTTCCTGGGCCGCTTCTTCCCGTTTATCCGCACCTTTGTGCCCTTTATCGCCGGCATGGGCGGCATGCACTGGCGCAACTTTGTCATCTTTAACGTGCTGGGCGGCATTACCTGGTCGACGGTCTTTACGCTGCTGGGCTACTTCTTTGGCGGCATTCCCTTTGTGCAGGAGCACTTTGAGCTGCTGATTATCGGCATCGTCGCCGTGTCGATCATCCCGACTGTGGTCGGTCTGGTTAAGGCTAAGCTGGGCAAAAAGAACGCGTAGCTCGAGCCAGCGCGCAAACCGTGCCGTTGAGGCCCGTCACCGCTTACGGTGGCGGGCCTCTTTAGTTTCGGTCAAATGAAAATACTTTACTTAGTTAAAGAAAAAGCGTTTTATCAGACGCGTACGGGGAGTACAATCTCGTGCATGCGAATCGACGTGCCATCGGCTTTGATGCCGTTCGCGTGTCCCGTCCGGCTCTACGCTCCGGGCGTGCGACGTTGCGACGCGGTCGGCTTCGGTCTTTGCGTGCGGGTTCGCGAGTATGCAACTGTGTATGTAAGGAGCGACATATGACTGTCGAGAAGAAGGATATCGATTGGGGTAGCCTCGGCTTTGGCTACATGAAAACCGATTACAGCTACGAGGCTCATTGGAAGGATGGCAAGTGGGACGAGGGCGGCCTGACCACCGACCACACCCTGCATGTTTCCGAGTGCGGCGGCATCTTCCATTACTGCCAGGAGGTCTTTGAGGGCCTGAAGGCCTACACCGCCGAGGACGGCAGCATCGTCTGCTTCCGTCCCGACATGAACGCTGAGCGTATGTATAACTCTGCCCAGCGCCTCGAGATGCCCCCGTTCCCCAAGGACAAGTTTGTCGAGGCCGTCAAGCAGGTCGTTTCTGCCAACGCCGCCTGGGTTCCGCCCTTCGGCTCCGGTGCAACCCTGTACGTGCGTCCGTTTATGATCGGCTCTGGTGACGTGATCGGCGTGGCTCCCGCTCCTGAGTACACGTTCCGCATTCTCGTGACCCCGGTCGGTCCGTACTTTAAGGGTGGCCTCAAGCCCGTCAAGCTGCGCGTTTCCGAGTACGACCGCGCCGCACCGCACGGCACCGGCAACATCAAGGCTGGCCTGAACTACGCCATGTCCCTCAAGCCCACGATGGAGGCCCATCGCGAGGGCTATGCCGAGAACCTGTATCTCGACTCTGAGTCCCGCACCTATGTCGAGGAGACCGGCGGCGCGAACGTTCTGTTCGTGAAGGAGGACGGCACGCTCGTCGTTCCGCAGTCGCACACCGACTCCATCTTGCCCTCCATCACCCGTCGTTCGCTTGTTCAGGTTGCCGAGGACCTGGGCATGACCGTTGACCAGCGTCCCGTCGAGTGGGCTGAGGTCAAGTCCGGCACCTTTGTTGAGTGCGGCCTGTGCGGCACCGCTGCCGTCATTTCCCCGGTGGGCGAGATCGACAACAAGGTCTATGGTGCCGATGAGACCGTGACCTTCCCGGCTGGCTACACCGAGATTGGCCCCGTGATGAAGAAGCTCCGCGAGACCCTGACCGGCATCCAATCTGGTGCTGTCGAGGATAAGCACGACTGGGTTTACACCGTCGCGTAAGCTGCCATAGCTGTTCGGCCCGAGGGCAACCTTCCTTTCCGGCGCGTCCTCGGACATGCAAGAACCTCCGCAGCGCACTTCGTGCGGCGGAGGTTCTTTCGTCCTGCGGAGTGCGCCGGAAAGGAAGGCCGCGCTTTTGTTTTGGTTCGCGCCATGTGGGGGTGGTGGCGACGTGCATTTTTGCGAGTATTCTGCAATCGAAGGCCCCTGCATACCGACCTCGGGCAAAATCGGGATTTCTCGATGTTTTCTACGGATGATGGGCGGGGTTACGGGCTGACAGCATTTGATTTGCAGGGATATTCGCAGTCTTTGGCATTTATCGTGGCGCTCGAAACTGTCGGGCATGCTGAATACTCCCAAAAATGCACGGCGCTTAGAGGGGGACCTTCGCGAAAAAGGAAACCGCCCCGTCGAAGTATGCATTCGACGGGGCGGTTTATACATTTGGACGATTAAGGATGCGCTGTCAAACTACTAGAACTTGACGGTCGGTGCCTGGCGGGCGGCCTCGGCGGCCTCGAAGCCCTGGCGCTCCTTAAACTGGAAGATGCCGGCAAAGATAACGGCCGGGAACGTCTGGATGGCGTTGTTGTAGCTGAGCACGCAATCGTTGTAGCTCTGGCGCGCGTAGCTCACCTTGTTCTCGGTGTCCTCGAGCGATGCCTGCAGCTGCGTAAAGTTGGTGTTCGCCTTAAGGTCGGGGTAGGCCTCGGCTACGGCGAAGAGCTGGCGCAGCGCACCGGTCAGCACGTTGTCGGCTTCCATTTTGGCCTCGGGCGTGGTGGCCTTGACGGCGGTGTTACGCGCGCTGATCACGGCGGAGAGCGTCTCCTGCTCGTGCTTGGCGTAGCCCTTGACGGTCTCGACCAGGTTGGGGATCAGGTCGTTGCGGCGCTGCAGCTGCGTATCGATGTTCTGCCAAGCGTTATCGATGCGGTTACGCTTGGTGACCATGTTGTTGTAGATGCCGGCGATGGCGCAGACAATCACAATGACAACAACGATGCCGATGATGACGGTAATCATGATGTCTCCGTTTCGAATGGCCGCGGCGGCATGCGCCAGCTGCCGTTGGTATAACGCTACTAGTATACCCGCAACGTTTTGCCGTGCCGAACTTTCCGGTAAGCGTTATGTTTTCGGCGGGGTTGGCACCGGGGCAAAGCGCGCGAGGTACAGGTGTAAGATATGCGACAGATTGTCGAGTGTTGTCTTTGCCCTGAGGATGGCGATACCAGTGGACCTTCGCATTAAGAAAACCTACCGCGCCCTGTTCGATGCCTTCACCGAACTTCTCGAGGAGCATCGTTTTGAGGACCTGACGGTTGCCATGCTGTGCGACCGCGCCATGATTCGCCGCACGACGTTCTACAAGCACTTTCGCGACAAGAACGATTACTTTGCCTTTTATATCGATGAGCTCATGTCGGGCTTGCCGCAAAAACAGCCCGATGAGGCCGGCGCAGTGTCTGCCGAGGACGTGCGCGCGCTTCGGCACGCGATTTTGGACGATGCCATGGATTTGATTCTGGCGCACGAGCAGCTCATGGATAACATTTTGGCAAGCAGCATGTCGGGCATGTTGACCAACGTTATTTGCGACCGCATTGCCCGCTCCATCCGCGAGCGTGTGATGAACGTGCTTGCCGAGGATGCCCTGGCCCCCGTGTCACTCGAGACGACGTCTGAGTTTGTCGCCGGCGGTATTATTCGACTTTTCACGATATGGTGGGAATCGGGCCACGATCTTGAGCGTCGACCTGAGATAGCCGACGTGGTCGATGCACTGTTCGAGCGAACCATGACGCCGGTGCATCATTAAAAGTGGCGGAGAGAGGGGGATTCGAACCCCCGGAACGCTCTCGCGCTCAACGGTTTTCAAGACCGCCGCATTCAACCGCTCTGCCATCTCTCCGTGAGTCGTAATGATAGCATCGTTTTGAATTTGCAACAGGGAAGGCGAACGATGACGAGCACCGAAATCGACGAGAAGTTCATGCGCGAGGCGTTGGCGGAGGCGCGCGCCGCCGCGGCGGTGGGCGAGGTGCCCATTGGCGCTGTGGTGGTGCGCGCGGGTGAGATTGTCGCGCGGGCGCATAATCGTCGTGAGCTCGATCGGGACCCTTCGGCGCATGCAGAGTTCGCGGCCCTGTGCGCTGCCGCTCGGTCGCTCGGTCGCTGGCGCCTTTCCGACTGTACGGTCTATGTGACGTTGGAACCCTGCTGCATGTGTGCGGGGCTTATGGTCAATGCGCGCGTGGGGCGCTGCGTGTATGGCGCGAGCGACGCCAAGGCGGGTGCGTTGGGCTCGTTGTACGATCTCAATGCCGATTCGCGCCTAAACCATCGGTTTCATGTGACCGCCGGCGTGTTGGCGGATGAGTGTCGCGCGGTGCTGAGCAACTATTTTGCCGGTTTGCGCGGTGCGGATGGCGTCGGTTGCGGCTGCGGTGCAAACCTTGAGGCGCATGTTGCCCACGCCGAGGCCCTTGCTGACGGCGAGGATCTTGCCGGCGAGACGCTCGACTTTGGTCCCGTGCAGCGCCGGCCTCGCCGTGTGCTGCTGGCGATTGATTCCTTTAAGGGCAGCGTTTCGAGTGCGCAGGCAGAGGAGGTCGTTGCCGAAGGCGTGCGCCGCGTGTGGCCCGATGCCCAAGTAAGCGCGCTGCCGCTGGCGGATGGCGGTGAGGGAACGCTCGATGCCGTTGCCGCGTGCGGCGGTGAGATTGTGACCTGCGAGGTGGCAGGTCCCTTGGGCAAGTGCGTGGCTGCCCGGATGCTGGTGGACGGCGAGCACGAGTCGGCTGTCATTGAGATGGCCGAAGCCGCGGGCATCGGGTGCTCGCCGTGCACGGAGTCGGCGGCGTTGGCCGCTACGACCTATGGCGTGGGCGAGCTGATGCTTCGTGCGGTTCGCGCGGGGGCGAGGACCCTATATATGGGACTGGGCGGCAGCGCCACCAACGACGGTGGCGCCGGCATGCTGCAAGCGCTGGGCGCGCGTCTTGTCGATGACCGTGGCTGCAATATCGCGCTGGGGCTCACGGGCCTTGAACACGTGGCGAGTATCGATTTGGCACCGGCGCTTCGGGCACTGAATGGCGCGCGTGTCGTGGTGCTTTCCGATGTCGAGAATCCGCTCGTGGGGCGTCGCGGGGCGCTTGCGGTGTTTGGCGGGCAAAAGGGCCTGCCGACAGACGATGTCGAAGCGCTGGGCGGGTACGACGACTGGATGGTCGGTTACGGTCGCCTGCTCGATACGGCGATTGCCGAGGCACGGGCTCAGGGGTTACTGCGCGTGCCCGAGGGTGCGCGGACGTTTGGCTCGGTGCTCGGCGTGCCCGGCGCCGGTGCCGCTGGCGGTCTGGGCGCCGCGCTGCTAGCGCTCGGTGCAGAGCTACATTCGGGCGTGGAGACGGTGCTTGATCTGATTGGGTTTGACGAGCGCGTGCGGGATGTCGATCTGGTCATAACGGGCGAGGGCAATATGGACGAGCAATCCGCCGCCGGCAAAGCGCCGGTGGGTGTGGCCCGCCGTGCCAAGCGCTATGGCAAGCCGGTGGTCGCCGTCGTGGGCGGTCGCGCTGACAACCTGGATGCGGTGTATGGGCAGGGCATCGACCTTGTACTGCCGATCTGTCGCAAGCCCATGGACCTGGAGCAGGCACTCGACCCGCAAGAAGCCACAACTAACCTCATCTGCGCCGGCGAGGCGGTCGCTCGATCCTACGACCTCGGTCGCCTCTAAAACCAATCCCTCCCCAATAACTTGCGGTGAAATACGGAGTGTTTTTGCCTTTAAGGCGCCAATTCAGTCCGTATTCCACCGCAACTTCGTGAATGGCCATCCGAGGCTGGTCGCCTTGTGCTTTGGGTCGGACCGTCTGCCATGAAATGCGGTAATCTACTACGTTTAGCGGAACACCCTCGACCATCCCGGAATTTGTGAAATTAAAACCGCAGGTAGAAAGCTTGCCGATTTTCGAAAAAGTCGGCTATGGTTGACCCCGCGGCCTAAACGTAGTAGATGGGCCCTTTCCGTGGCACAGCACCAGATCAGTCTTTTTGGGGCTAGAAAAACACCCGTAAAGGCATGTGAATCTGAACAATTCAATCCTGCGCCTTGTGGCGCTCGATGGTGCTGTCTAGGGATCGGAGGCTATGCACTTCAGGTGTTGACGCCGCCATTGATGTGCCATTAGTAGATTGCTCTTCGTTCAGTTGTTCGCCAATTAATCCTGCCAATTAATTATCATTTCGGGCGAAGACGTGGATTATCTCCATGATGGATCTCTTTGGGCATAATGTTGTCTTTAAACTGTCCTAATCAATAGATCGCTCTTGGGAAGAGAAGGCGACACCAGAGGGGGAGAAGGGAATTGGAGAGGAAAGTTTTCGGCGGGGGGGCAGAGAGTCGTCGCTCTCTGTCTTGCGCTGGTTCTCGGCTTCGGATGTTTATCCGTTGGCGCGACGGCCGGTGTCGCATATGCGGCCACGGAATCGCGGGCTGCGTATACTGCGGAGGAGTTTGAGATCACCCAGGACGGCGTGACCTATTCGTGCGAGACCACGGATAAGGGCACGGCGGAAATCACATGTATTGTTGCCGACGACAGTGTGACCGTGGTGAGTGTGCCCAGCTCCATCGAGCATGGTGGCCAGACCTACAAAGTCACCAAACTTTATTTCTCGTCTGGTATCGTGGCCGAGAATGTTGAGCAGCTGACGCTTCCCGACACGCTCGAAAACGTGCGCGGATGGTATTTCCGGAAGTTCGTAAAGGTCAAGGAGCTCCATATCCCTGGCTCCATCAAGAACTTCGGTTGCTCGCTGCAAAACGCTGGCTCGCTCGAAAAGCTCTATTTTGATGAGGGCGTCGAGGAGATTAGCGCCAACATGATGGTCAATGGCTGCAGCAGCCTTTCGGAGATCAATCTCCCCTCCACCCTCAAAATGATTTCGGGCTCGGGCGCCTTCGAGGGGGCTACGGCCCTCACAAGCATCGAGTTTCCAAAAGATGTCGCCTTCTCCGACACCATAACGGGCGTGTTCGAAGACTGCACGTCTCTGACAAGCGTGTCGTTGCCCGCTTCGGTTACCAAGATCCCCTCGCACATGTTTGACGGATGCACCTCTCTCACGTCCGTCACCGCGCTGAGCGAAATCGAGTCCATCGGGGATGGGGCGTTTCGGAATTGCTCGAGTTTAACCGGAATTGATTTCCCGGGCACATTGACGAGCATCGGATCCTCTGCTTTCCAGGGGTGTGCCAGCCTGGTGAGTGTGCCCAATCTAAGCAAGGTGACAAAGATGGGCTGGGGGGCTTTTTACGAGTGCAAAAATCTGCAGGCGTCCGTGGATCTGTCCTCGCTTCAGAACATTCCGGGCTATGCGTTTTGCTACACGCCAGTTAAGATCGCGGGGCTCTGCGACAGCCTGAAGAGCATTGGCGACTGGGCCTTTATCTGGAGCAATGTTGCCGTCCAGTTCCCCGAGACGCTCGAGAAAATTGGCAACTACGCCTTTTTTAGCGGTACGTTGCCGGAGCAGCTTTCCATTCCAGATTCCGTGACTTCCGTTGGCACGGCAGCCTTCTCGGGCGTAGATGGCGTGAAGGATGTGACGATCGGGCGCGGCCTCACCAAAATACCCCTGGACATGTTTGACGGCAGCACGGTTCAAAAGATCACGATCGAAAACAGCAGGGACGACATCACCGACTCGGAGAACCTCCCGTCCTCTGGCGTCGATATCGTCTACACGCGCGAGTCCATCGATGACGGCGTCGGCGATACCGTGAGCAATGACAGCACCAAGACCCTTCAGGAGCTGGTCAGCGAGGCCCCCAATGGCAAGGAGACCGTCATCAAGCTGGAAAAGCACGTGAAGCTCGGCTCCACGCTCACGATTCCTGCCAGGAAGATGATTAAGATCACGTCGGATGAGCCCTATACCATCTTGGCAAAGAAAAGCGGCTTCTCCGTACTGGTCAATGTTGCCGAGGGGGCATCCCTCGAGCTGTCGGGGAAAGTGTCCCTGAGTGGTCGCTACAACAAGGGCGCCATTATTTCTAGCAGGGGAGCGGTTGTGCTCTCTGACGAGGCCGTTGTGTGCGACGGCGCTGCGAACACCGTCAATACGGGTGTCATCGACGTGTCGGGAGACAAGGCTTCGCTTACCATGACGGGCGGCGTTATCGAGCAGTGCGAACTTAAGGACGCGTATTGCGGCGCTGTCCACGCGAAGGACGGCGCCCATGTTGTCATGAAGGGCGGCGTTATTCGTAAGAATCACGTGTCTTTCTCCACGGACGGCGATGGTAACTACCTTTCGTCTACCGGCATCATGCTGATGGGCGATGCCCACCTTGAGATGAGTAACGGCAGTATCGAGGATAACGCCGGCTATCAGGGCGGCGCGGTGGTCATGTACAGCGAGGCTCGTAACCAGAGAGCCTCCTTTGAGATGACCGGTGGTCAGCTTGTGCGCAACAGAGGCTATAAGCTTGGGAATCGAACTCCCTCCGGCGCAGTGCACGTCGAAGGGAATGCCGAGTTTACCCTCAAGGGCGGCAAGATCGAGGACAATATTGCGTATTCTGATGGCAAAGGCGGCGGAGTGTGCGTGGTCGATCGCGGCCTGCAGCAGGGTGGTAGGGACCGTACCGCTTTCACTATGAAAGGTGGCTCCGTATCGGGTAACTCCGCTTCCGCCGGCGGAGGTGTCTATACCTATTCAGATGACGTCATCCTCAGTGCGGGCGAGATCAAGGACAATGCTGCTCGGAATATGGGTGGCGGCGTATATAGCGAAGGCAACGAGTATCTCGTCTATAGCACGCTCCATATCGAAAACGCTCTCGTTGTTGATAACCATGCGAAAAAGCAGGGCGGCGGCATGTGGTTCTGCCCGACCGGAGATGCCAAGGTCTACGTCCAGAACGGTGGCCTGATCGCCAGGAACTCGGCCGATGAGGCGGGAGACGACCTCGTCTTCACCGGCTTCAAAGACGCCAAATACAAACTGACCTTGGCCAACCGCGCTCCGGGCGGCGGAAAGGTCAGCTGGTACAGAGACGGTGGGCTGTTTAACCCCGAAGGCACTTATGCGAAAACAAACACCGAAATCCCGCGATTCTCGCCCGGCGGTGGCAACGGCGAGCCCCTGTCCTTTACCGACGCCACGCCGAACGTCGCGCTTAAATCTGTGATGAGCGAGGATGTGTATAACCTCGGCCGCGGTCAGACGTCGCTGACGATCTCTGGCAATACGGCCGAGCGGGGAGGCGGCATCGGCGCCAACGGCGGTGTCATCATCGGCAAGTCCGAGAACATCGACATTCCCATCAAAAAGGTCTGGGAGAACCCCAGGATTCCCCATCCTAATAAGGTCAAAGTAAATCTCAAGAACGGCGATACCGTCATCGATTCGATCACCCTGAGCGAGTCCAACGACTGGAAGGGCGTCTTCTCCAACCTGCCCGCGGGCGCGCACTACACCGTGTCCGAGGACCCCGTCGAGGGCTATGACTCCGCGGTCACCGGCGACGCCGAGCGCGGCTTCACCGTGACCAACACCTCCACGGCCAAGGTCTCGGTGCCCGTCGAGAAGAAGTGGGTCGGCCCGGCGGCCGAGAAGGCCACCGTGCGCCTGCTCGCCGACGGGAAGGACACCGGCGAGTCGGCCGAGCTGTCGAAGTCCAATAGCTGGAAGCACTCCTTCGAGGGCCTGCCCAAGTACTCCAAGTCCGGCTCCGTGATCGACTACGCCGTGGCCGAGGTGCCCGTCGAGGGCTACAGCTCGAAGGTCACCGGCGACGCCGAGCGCGGCTTCACCGTGACCAACACTGTGAAGACGGGCGAGCTCGACGTCTCCAAGACCGTCGTGGCGCGCGAGGGCCTGGCGGTCGACGCGGACAAGATATTTAAGTTTGTGGTTGAGGCCACCGATGCCGCAGGCCGCAACAAAGTGTCCGGCACCTACGGTGACGCGACGTTCGAGGACGGCAAGGCGACCCTCAAGCTCAAAGATGGCCAGACGGCGAGGATCACGGGGCTGCCCGCGGGAACCGCCTACACGGTGACCGAACGTGCCGCCGATGGCTACAAAGCCGCGGTGAACGGAGCCGAGGGATCCAGGGCCGATGGCTCCATCTCGGCCGATCAGGTCGCCTCCGCCGCCTTCACCAACACCTTCGACCCCGCCCCCGCCACGGCGTCCGTCCCCGAGCTCACCAAGGTGCTCGCGGGCGGCCGCAAGCCCGGCCTCCAGGAGGGGGAATTCACCTTCGAGCTCTCCCTCACCGATGGCGCGGGCAATGTCCTCGAGGGCTACCCAATCGAGGCGAAGAATGACAAGGACGGCAAGGTTTCCTTTGGCGAGCTCAGCTTCACCAATCTGGGCACCTACCACGCGACCGTGACCGAGAAA
This sequence comes from Coriobacteriaceae bacterium, assembly GCA_905193635.1. Taxonomy (GTDB): domain Bacteria; phylum Actinomycetota; class Coriobacteriia; order Coriobacteriales; family Coriobacteriaceae; genus Collinsella. The sequence continues at coordinate 4,021 of CAJJPN010000038.1, read as the reverse complement.
GCAAGCGGCGATGTCCTGATTGAGGACGATGCGCATGCCTACACCTTCGACATCGCAGTGACTCAGACTGGTGCCGGCCTTAAGGCCGAGATCTTCAACGAGCGGGGCAAGAAGACCTTCACCAACACCTTCACGCCGCACGACAACACCAAGACCGTCACCAAGGCGGACGCCTCGGGTGCCAAGGTCAATGTGGATGGCAGGCTGGTGGGCGTGGGCGATACCCTCACCTATACCATCGGCTGGGCCAATAACAGCGTCGACGACAGGGGCGCCGCGCAGGCGGCTGACGTGACGGTGACCGATGTCCTGCCCAAGGGCGTTAACTATGTTGAGGGTTCTGCCGACGGTGCCGCCTACGACGCCGCGACGCGCACCCTTACCTGGTCGCTCGGCGAGCAGGCTGCGGGCGCCACGGGCACGCTCAGCTTTGACGTGAAGGTCTCCGCCGAAGCCGCCGTGGTCGACGACATCTCCAACACCGCCACGGTCAAGGTGGGGGAGAACGAATCCCAGACCAACACGACCCACAACAGCGTGTCCCGCGAGGGCAGCCTCACCGTCAAGAAGACGGTCGTCGGCGGCGACAGCCAGCGAGAGTTCGGCTTTACGGTCGCGCTGACCGACGGGGACGGCGAGCCCGTCTCCGGCACCTTCGGCAAGGGCGAGCACGCCGTGACGTTCGCGGACGGCAAGGCGAACTTCACGCTTAAGGATGGCGGGGAGAAGATTATCTCCGGCCTACCCGTGGGCGCGCACTATACCGTGACCGAGGATGCCGCCGAGGGCTACGCGACCACGGCCGAGGGGGCCGAGGGCACCGTGACCGAGGCAGGCGCGACTGCAGCGTTCACCAACACGTACGGAACGGCCACCGAGGGCAGGGACGTCTCCACCGCGGGACTCTTCACCAAGACGCTCGAGGGCCGCGACTGGGCGGAGGGCGATAGCTTCCAGTTCACGCTCGCGGGCGAGGGCGGCGCTCCCATGCCCGAGGGCTCCGCCGACGGCTCCAAGACCGTCAGTGTGACGGCCGCCGCCGGCACCAAGGCGGGCGATAGGGTCGCCTTTGACTTCGGCTCCATCCGCTACACGCTCAATGACATCAAAGATGCCGGGTTCGCCGAGGTCGGCGGCAAGCGCGTGCGCGCCAAGACCTTCACCTACACGGTGCGCGAGGTCAGGCCCGATGACGGCTCCGCCATCGCCGGCGTGGCCTACGACGACCACGTCGCCACGATGACGGTGACCGTGACCGACGACGGCTCCGGCAACCTTACGGCCACGACGCCCGCGATCGCGCAGGCGAGCGGCGGCGACTTCGTCAACACCTACACGACCAAGCTCGACTACTCGGCCCGCGCGGGTGTGCGCCTGTCCAAGACGCTCTCCGGCCGCTCCATGGAGGCGGGGCAGTTCGCCTTCACCGTGACCGCCGACGCCGAGACGGCCGCCAAGCTCGGCCTCAAGACCGAAAAGGACGTCTACGCCGTGGCCGCGGCCGATGACGGTGCGGCCGACCTGGTCGACCTCATTGGCGGTGCTGCGGGCAGCGACGTGAAGTTTACCGACGCCGACGCGGACAAGACCTACAGCTTCACCGTCACCGAGACCAAGCTCGGCGGCGAGGGCTACACCAACGACACCGTGCCGCGCACGGTGACCATCGCGCCCAGCTACGACGCCGCGACGGGTAAGCTCACGGTCACGACCACGGTTGCCAAGGACGGTGTCGAGGTCGCCCGCAGCGAGGTCTCCACGGCAGATGACGCCATGGCGGCGCCCGCGCCCGTGACGGTCGCGTTCCAGAACTCCTACGAGGCCACCGGAACGCTCGGCGGCGAGGGCAACGTGGCCATCAACGCCACCAAGACGCTGACGGGCCGCGCCGCGGCGGCGGGCGAGTTCTCGTTCTCCGTCCGCGATGCCCAGGGCAATGTGGTCGCGACCGCGACCAACCGGGCCTCCGGCGACGGCGAGGCCGTGGGACTTTCGTTCTCGCCCATCTCCTACACCACCGACGCTCTCGAGCAGATGGTGGCGGACGGCATCGCCACCAGGGCCGCCGACGGCTCCTGGGTCATTCCCTATACCGTTTCCGAGGACGGTACGGACCGGCTGCCCGCGGGCGTGACGGCGGCCGTGTCGAGCTTCGGCATTACGGTCAAGGTGACCGATAACGGTAAGGGCGGGCTGGATGTGGCCGTGGTCTACCCCGAGGGCTCCGACGGCACGCTGTCGTTTGTGAACGGCTATAGCGCCGGCGAGGCGACGGTCGACATCGCGGGTGCCAAGACGCTGGCGCTCGGCCAGGCCGGACTCGGCCTCACGCAGGCTGACATTGCGGGCAGGTACGCCTTTAAGATTGAGCCGCTGGACGGCGCGCCCGCACTGGTCGACGCCTCCGGCAAGACGGTGACCGAGGCGACCAACGACGCCGCCGGCAACGTCGAGCTGGGCCATGTCACGTTTAAGCAGCCGAGCGATCTCGATGGCGTCGAGATCGACGGTGACGGCCTGCGCACCAAGACGTTTGCCTACCGGGTGAGCGAGTCCGGTTCGGTCGACGGCGTGGTCAATGACGCGACGGCGAGCAGGATCTTCACGGTCAAGGTGGTCGAGGACACCAATGCGGGCACGCTCGCCGCGGAGGTCCTGCCCGCAGAGGGCACGCCCGAGGGCAGGGGTGCGTTCGAGTTCACCAACACCTACGGCGTGAACCCGACGCCGAGCTCCGTCACCGACCAGATCAAGGTGAACAAGAAGCTTAAGGGCCGTGACCTGGCCGAGGGCGAGTTCGAGTTCCAGCTGATCAAGATTGCCGCCGACGGCAGCGAGAGCGTCGCGGCGACGGGCAAGAACGCCGCCGACGGAACGGTCGCGCTCGGCCCCGTCACCTACACCGCGCCCGGCGCGCACAGCTACGAGCTGCGCGAAGTCGCCGGCACGGCGGGCGGCGTGACATACGACAGGGCGACGTACCGAGTGCGCACGACGGTCACCGATGCCGGCAACGGCACGCTCGCCGTCAAGCACGAGCTCATGGATGCCGAGGGCAATGCCGCGAACGACACCTCGGTGACCTTCACCAACGGCTACGAGGCCGCACCCGTCACCCTCAAGCTGGGCGCCGCCAAGGTGATCGAGGGCGCCGAGCTCAAGGCTGGCCAGTTTAGCTTTGAGCTCAAGGGCCGGGACGGCAAGGTCATGTCGACCGCCAAGAATGCCGCCGATGGCAGCGTCACGTTCGATGCGCTGACCTTCAAGCAGGCTGGCACCTACACCTTCACGGTGAGCGAGGTCGACGACGGTCAGGCGCACGTGACCTACGACAAGGCGGCGCACAAGATCGTCGTCACGGTGAGCGACGAGGCGGCAGACGGCACCAAGACGGGCTATCTGTCGGCGAAGGTCTCCTACGAGGGCGACGCCAACGTGCCGCCAGTCTTCACCAATAGCTACGCCGAGGAGCCCGGCACCCCCGAGAACCCCGGCACGCCGGGCGGCGGCTCGGGCGGCGGTTCAGATAACGGCTCCGGCAGTGGCTCCAGCGGCGACGGCTCCAAGGGCGGCATGCCCGACACCGGCGACCGCAGCCTGCCGGTCGAGGCGCTCGCGGCCATGGCCGGCATCGGCGCGCTGACCGCAGCGGGCGGCGCGGTCCTGTACCGTAGGCGCCGCTAGCGATATGGACGAGTGGGGCGAATCCATCCGATGGGTTCGCCCCACTTGCCGTGACGGGCGGGAGCAGGTAAGATATACCGAGCGCCTAGCGCGTTCGATGGGTTCGGATGACGACATGTTCCGAATCTGGTCAGGTCCGGAAGGAAGCAGCCATAAGGAGCCTCTGTCGGGCATCCGAATCCATCGAGCGCACGGGCTTTCTTTTTGCGCGGTTTTACCAAACCGCGCAATGCTCGACGCTGCGCGCCACCCAGAGCGACAATTTGTCATTCAAAAGGCAAGGCATGACCAGAAGGTCTATGCCTTGCCTTTTTCATGCCAACTTGTTCGCTCTGGG
>CAJJPN010000037.1:0-14487 GCA_905193635.1 Coriobacteriaceae bacterium | reverse complement strand
ACGACGCGCACTTTACTCACGTAAAGCCCGTTGTACCCGATATGCAAAAACGTTTTTGCGGCAAGGGCGGCAAGCCCGCCCAACGGTCAAAAATCGCAGGCAAGCGGCCTAGTCATTGGGTGTTTTTAAACGACTAATCGTTGGGGACACTCTTGAACAGGCAACAACCAAGGAGCGTCCCCGGATGCCGGCACTTAGGGACGTTCCCAAAGTGCCGGCACAAAAAGAGCGTCCCTAAGTGCCGTCTACTGAATGGCGCCGCCGAAATTATCGAACAACCTGTTCAAAAACACGAACGAACACCGTCGCGTCTATACTAGAGCGCAGCAATAGAAAGGACTCCGCTTTGAGCATCACGCCCATCGATAGCATTCGCCGCGCCATCGCCCGCCGCAATGGCGTCGCCGACCCCACCGTATCGGACGGGGCGCACGGGCAGGGCGGACGCATCGAGAACGGCCTGTTCCCCGCATCGCACACCGCCGAGGAGCTCGCACGAATCCAAGAGCTAAGCCAGCGTAACGCCGGCGGTCCCGACAGCAGCCAGGCCACACGCCGTCGCCGCGAGCGCGATCGCCAGCCCGGCCCCATCCACCGCATGGTCAATGCCTGGTGGAACCGCCTGCTCGGAGCCGTCTACGGCGGCGGCTTCTCCACGCAAGAAGCCGAGTACGAAGATCACGCCACCCGTCGCGACTACCTTTGGAATACCCTGGGCACCGCCGTGTGGGGCATGGCGTTTCCGTTGCTCACCATCGTGTCCACACAGCTCGTGGGCGCCGAGGAGGCTGGCAAATTCTCCATCGCCTTTGTCACCGGCACGCTCATCATGATCGCGTGCAACTACGGCGTGCGCAATTTCCAGGTCTCGGATATCGACGAAAAGACGTCCTTTGCCTCTTACCAGCTCAACCGCTTGATCTGCGGAGCGCTCGCGCTGGCATGCGGCCTGGTATACAGCAGCGCCCGCGGCTACGATGCGCAGATGGCCACAATCGGCCTGGGCGTCTACCTGTATAAGGTGATCGACGGCATTGCCGACGTGTACGAGGGCCGCCTGCAGCAGGCCGACAAACTCTACCTGGCCGGCATGAGCCAAACGCTACGATCCGTCGGCGTCATCGCGGTCTTTAGCGTGGTACTGTTCCTCACGCGCAGCATGCCCATCGCCGCCATGGCCATGGGTGTTACCGCGATCGCCTCGCTCGTTCTGGTCACCGCGCCGCTCGCCCTGCTCGAAACCGAAAAATCGCGCCGCGTGAGCCTGCGCGAGGTCGGTCACCTGTTTATCCAGTGCGCCCCGCTTTTTGGCGCGCTGTTCCTGTTCAACCTTATCGAGAGCATGCCCAAGTTCGTGATGGAAGGCACGCTGGCCTACAAGTATCAGCTGTACTTTAATGCCCTGTTCTTTCCGGCGCAGGCTATTTTGTTGAGCATTGGATTTATCTATAAACCGCAGCTTCTGCGTTTGTCGAGCATTTGGGCTAATCCTCGCAAGCGTCGTCGCTTTGACCTGATTATTGTTGCCGTTATGGCACTGATCGTGGTCATCACCAGCGTGTGCGCCGCATTTATGGCAGGTCCCGGTATTCCCCTCATGAGCTTCATGTACGGCCTCAATTTTGAGCGCTACCGCACGCTGGCACTGCTGATGGTTGTCGCCGGCGGCGTCACCGCGGCCATCGACTTTCTCTACGCCATCATCACGGTGCTGCGCCATGCCGGCGACGTCACCAAAATCTACCTGATCTGCTTCGCCGTAAGCGTAGTGCTGCCGGTGATCCTGATCAACCTGCTGGGTCTGATGGGCGCCGTGGTGAGCTACCTAGCCATCATGGCCCTACTCCTGGTGCTGCTGATTATCGAATACGCCCACATCCGCCAACGCATCGAGCGCGACCGCAACCCCTACGGCGCCTAATTAGCTGCCCCGGTCACCGGAATTTGCGATGGAATCGCCCCGGCTGGAGCCTCGTTGAAGACAATATGCATCACGTAAAACTAAGTGAGTAGATTTTTACCGAATCCCTGACCACACCGACAGAGCACAAGTCTGTGACCTGCGGTTTTATTGAGGCAAATATGTTGGGTGCTCGGCATTTCCAAAAAAGTCTACTCACTTAGCCAGCGGGCAGCCAAATGATTATTTAATCCCCGTCCCAGAGAAATCAATTAGCGGGCAGAAGGGCAAAAGTAGTCAAAAACCCTTCCCAAATTAGCTACCCCTTGCACCCGTTATTCGCCCGGGTTGATGTTCGCGTAGAACTCCGCCCCATCATCGAGCCTCAGGATACCGACGCGGCCGAACTCGGAGCCGGTGGCGGCGGCGCAGTCGATATCGATGCGATCGGGCACGCCGGCGGTATCCTCGCCACCCAGGCGCACAATCTGCCCGCGGCCCGACTCCTCATCGAGCCCCGCCAGGCCGCCAACCTCGCAATAGCGCCCAAGCGACACCGTGGGCGTGTGGCCGCTCACCACGACCGGGCCCTCGCCCTCGGCAGAAAGCAGTCCCGTCGGCGCATCCCAATAGCCGTGACGAATCCACAGTAGGTCATCGGACGACTGCACCGCGAGCATCTGCTGCAGCAGCTCGCGATCGGCACCCACCGCTCCGACGCCATCGGCACAATCGACGCCATGCTCAAGTAAAAACGCGCGCGCCGCCTTCATCTCGATTCCAGCATGTACCAGCAGATACGGGCGCTCCTTGGTCTCGGCCACCGCGTAGAGCGGCAGCGCGGCCATCCATCGCACGAGCTCCTCGTATGCCTCAAATTCCATGTCGTTGAGCTGCTCGCGCGTCGTCCAGCCACCGTTGATATCCCAGGTCTCGGCATCGAGCGGATCCTGGCCAATGATGGCATCGAGCATGATCTGCTCGTGATTGCCCTTGAGAAAGCGCACGAGCTTAATAACGCCGACCGGATCGGGCCCGCGATCGATCATGTCGCCCAGCACGTACAGCGTGTCGTCGGACGTCAACGAGATCTTAGACAGGGCCTCGTCAAGCGCATGCACGTGTCCGTGAGCATCAGATGTCACATAGATCGCCATGGAACGCCTTTCCCTACCTTGCGACCGAAGCCCGGAACCGCAACTAAAACTTCAAGTTGAACTTAAATGTTACCCATTGTACTCCGTTGCAATAAAGCTGGAAAGGGTTTCCGAGCAGAGGCAAAGACGGCAGCCGTCTATGACGATATCGCGCACGCCCGCAATCCAACCCCATAAACCCACCATCTTTGGGTACAAATAACCGCAGACAACTGACCGTGCCACGCCAACCACCCAGGAGCGGACACCATCCATGAACCAGATCCTTCTCTTTATCGGCCTCGTTATTATTCTGTGCCTGACCATCAAGCCCGTCGGCAAAAAACTCCCCTTCCCCACCCTGCTCATCTTTATCGCGCTCGGCATGCTGTTGGGCGTCAACGGGCCGGCTCACATCGACTTTAGCGACTACGCGCTCACCGAAACCGTCTGCAGCACGGCGCTGCTGTTCATCATGTTCTACGGCGGTTTTAACACCAACATCGACCGTGCCAAGCCCGTCGCCGCGCCTGCGGTGCTGCTGAGCACGCTCGGCGTCGTCATCACTGCCGGCATTACCGGCGTGTTCGCGCACTTTGTACTGGGCTTCGACTGGATCGGCGGCCTGCTGCTGGGATCGGTCGTGGCGTCCACCGACGCGGCCAGCGTCTTTAGCGTTCTGCGCGAGCACAGCCTTTCGCTGAGGGGCGGCACCGACTCGCTGCTCGAGGTCGAATCGGGCTCCAACGACCCCGTCGCCTACATGCTCACCGCCGTGCTCGCCACACTCGCGGCCGGCGGCGACATCAACATTCCCGCACTGCTGGCCAAGCAGATTATCCTGGGCGCGGGCCTGGGCCTTGCCATCGGCTGGGCGGCGGGCCGCCTGATTGATCGAGCGCACGCAACGGCCGAGGGCGCGCAGACCATCTTCTTGTTCGCCGTGGCCATCGTCGCCTACGCGCTGCCGAGCTACCTGGGCGGCAACGGCTTTTTGGCCGTATACCTTGCAGGCATTGTGCTGGGCGCAAGCGACATCACCGGTAAGGTCGAGATGGCGCACTTCTTCGACACCCTCACCGAGATGGCAGAGATGACCATCTTCTTCTTGCTCGGCCTGCTCGTAACGCCCGCACGCCTGCCGCAGATGCTGCTGCCGGGCCTGGCGCTCATGGCGTTCATGCTCTTCGTGAGCCGCCCCATCGCCGTCGGCGTGCTCCTAGCGCCCTTTAAGACGAACCCTCGCCAGGTTGCACTCGTAAGCTGGGCGGGCTTGCGCGGCGCGGCTTCGGTCGTCTTTAGCGTCTTTGCCGTGGTAGCCGGCGTTCCCGGCGGTCACGACCTGTTTGACCTGGTGTTTGTGATTGCCGTATCGAGCATTGTGGTGCAGGGTTCGCTACTGCCGGCGGTGGCGAAGAAACTCGATATGATCGATGCGGCCGGCGACGTACGCCGCACCTTTAACGACTACCGCGACGAGGACGGCATGTCGTTTGTAAAGCTCAAGGTGGGCGCTGGCCATCCGTTTGCCGGGCGCTCGCTCGCCGATATTGGCAGCGCGACGGACATGCTCGTGGTCTTGGTGCTGCGCGACGGGGCGCACCCGGTACTGCCCAACGGCGATACCGTCATCGAGGAAGGCGACCTTCTGGTGATGGCAGCCCCAACGTTCGAAGAGCGTGCCGAGGTTACGCTGCGCGAGGTCACCGTGACGCCCCACGGTCGCCTGGCCGGTCAGCGCCTGCGCGACGTGCCGCAGGGCAAGCACCCGTTTATCGTGGTGATGCTCAAGCGCGAAGGCCAAACGATCATCCCCGACGGCGACACCCTAATATACGCCGGCGACGAAGCCGTCATCGCCACGCTGGCGTCGTAGTGACCAGGGGTTAGCTAATTTGCGACGAAGAAATCAAGCGCCTAGAGAACCTCATGCCTTCGCTCGCAGATTTGGATTTGCCCGAGGAGTAAAGCACCCCTCCCCCATGTAACCATCCTGTAAATCATAGCGGCGCACTCGAGTTTTACCGTGATGCGGTCGCGCCTGGCGCTCCACTGTGCTAAAGTATCCCGAACGTTCAAACGACTACGAAGGGGACCTAGAAGATGGCACGTGTGCACAACTTCTCAGCTGGCCCGGCCGCACTGCCCACCAGCGTGCTCGCCGAGATCGCCGACGAGATGATGGACTACCGCGGTTGCGGCATGTCCGTGCTCGAGATGAGTCATCGATCTAGCATGTACCAGCAGATCATCGACGACGCCGAGGCCACCCTGCGTCGCCTGCTGAGCATCCCCGACAACTACCGTGTCCTGTTTTTGCAGGGCGGCGCCACGCTGCAGTTTGCGGGCATCCCCATGAACCTCATGCGCCGCGGCCGCGCCGGCTACATCGTGACCGGCAACTTTGCCAACAAGGCGTACAAAGAGGCCGCCAAGTACGGTGAGGCCGTGCTGCTCGCGAGCTCCGAGGACACCAACTTCGACCGCATTCCCTACATGGCCGACGTCAACGCACGCATTGCCGCCGAGGCCGCGGGCGACGGGCTCGACTACGTCTACATCTGCCAGAACAACACCATCTTTGGCACCATGTACCACGAGCTGCCCGATTGCGGCAACGTACCGCTGGTCGCCGATGTCTCGAGCTGCTTTCTGTCGCAGCCGCTCGACGTCGAGCGCTACGGGCTCATTTACGCCGGCGCGCAGAAAAATGCCGGCGCCGCGGGCGTGACCGTGGTCATCGTGCGCGACGACCTCATCGCCAAAGGCCCCGCCTTTGCGCAGACGCCGCAGTACATGGACCTTAAAACCCAAGCCGCCAAGGACTCCATGCTCAACACGCCCAACACCTTTGGCATCTACGTATGCGGCAAGGTGTTCCGTTGGGTTGAGCAGACCGGCGGACTTGCCGCCATGGCCGAGCGCAACTGGGCCAAGGCCAACCTGCTCTACGACCTGCTCGAGCGCGGCGAGCTGTTCCACGGCACCGCGCAGACCGGCAGTCGCTCCATCGCCAACGTCACGTTCCGCACCGGCGACGCCGAACTCGACGCGGCCTTTGTCGCAGGCGCGGCCGAGCACCAGATTCAAAACGTCAAGGGCCATCGCCTGGTGGGCGGCATGCGCGCCAGCGTCTACAACGCCGTCACCATGGAGGACGTGCAGGCGCTGGCCACGTACATGAAGGACTTCGAAGCGCAGCATAGTTTGAGCCCGCGATCTAACTAGCCCGCAACGCGCGGGCCGACCAGCCACTTCAAACCACTTGTAATAAACAAATCCGCTAAGGAGTTTTCCATGCGTAAGATTAAGACCATCGACGACATCACTAAAGACGGCAAAGTCGAGTTTGGCGAGGGCTACGAGTTTGTAAGCACCGCCGAGGAGGCCGACGCCATCCTGATGCGCTCCACCGACCTGCACGGCTACGAGCTGCCCGAGGGCATTCGCGCCATCGCCCGCTGCGGCGCCGGCGTCAACAACATCCCCGTCGAGGAGTACGCCAAGAAGGGCGTCGTCGTCTTTAACTCCCCCGGTGCCAACAGCAACGCCGTCAAGGAGCTCGTCCTGGGAATGCTGGTGCTTTCGAGCCGTGGCGTGGTGCAGTCGATGAACTGGGTGCGCGACAACGCCAACGACCCCGAGATCCAGGTCGATGCCGAGAAGGCCAAGAAGGCCTTTGTGGGCCGCGAGCTCAAGGGCAAGCGCATCGGCGTCATCGGCCTGGGCAACGTGGGCTCCAAGGTCGCCAACGCCTGCGTCGACCTGGGTATGGACGTCTACGGCTTCGATCCGTTCATTTCCGTCGAGCACGCGTGGGTGCTGAGCCGCGAGGTGCAGCGCGTGGGCACGCTCGAGGACCTCTGCCGCGGCTGCGACTACCTCACCGTGCACGTGCCCAGCAAGGCCGACACCATCGGCATGATCAGCACCGAGCAGATCGACCTGCTGGCCCCGGGCGCCGTGCTCATCAACTATGCGCGCGAGACTATCATTGACGAGGACGCCGTCGACGCCGCCCTGCGCGAGGGCAAGCTCAGCTGGTTTAGCTGCGACTTTGCCACGCCCAAGACCGTCAAGATGTCTAACACGTTTATTACCACGCACTCGGGCGCCGGCACCGGCGAGGCCGAGGCCAACTGCGCCGACATGGCCATCAGCGAGCTCAAGGATTACCTGGAGAACGGCAACATCGCGCACAGCGTCAACTACCCCGCCTGCAGCATGGGCAAGGCGCGCGCCGCAAGCCGCATCGCCTGCCTGCATGCCAACGTGCCCAACATGATCGGCCAGATCACGGCCATTCTCGCCAAGGACAACGCCAACGTGCAGCGTATGACCAACGAGTCCGCTGGCGAGAACGCCTACACCATGTTCGATACCGACGAGCACCTGGACAGCAGCACGATCGAGGCACTTAAGCAAATTCCGTCGATGTATCGTGTGCGCGTGATTAAATAGCGCCGGCGCCAATCCTGCCAGACAGACCACGAAGCCCATTCGGCCCCCGTTTTCACGAAACGGGGGCCGATTTTGTTGCTCCGGACGACTTTAAAATGATACCCAGAACAAGTTTTTTCAGATAATCGATAGTGAGGCTCAAGTCGCTAAGCACACCCGCTTTGATAAACAGCTTTATCAGGGACTTTAGTAGGTAAAAATCGATCTCTATGTGCCGAATGTAAGTTGACTGTCCATTTTCCGAAACAACTTATTCTAGATAGCATTTTTAAGGCCCCTCCAAGGCGAAATATAAGTCTTTTTGTGACCAAAACTCTAGTCCGCGCGACCGTTTTCCACCCGCGCGGCTACATTCCTGCCCAATCGATAAAAATCTCCTCACGAAGCCGCCGTTCGAGCTCCTGCTGTCGCGGCGTCTTGTCTTTCAGCGGCACATCGAGATAGGACATGATGAGCTCCATCACCACGCGGAAGGCATCGGAGTCGGCCAGCTGGCCATAGGTCATCAGAACGACGGGATATCCCATCGCTTGCAAGGCCGTCGTTCGATCGGAGTCCGAGATCTTGGATTCAATGGATCCGTGAATGGCTTTACCTTGGCATTCAACCAGACACTCTCGACTGCCGTCCTTATTTGCCAGCAGGATATCGGCATAGCGCCTATCAAGCCCCGAAATCAGGCGGGCGCTGCGCGTCATACGAATCTCAACGTTATTGGTAAGGCTCAGCCCTTCGCCGCCGCGCAACCTCGTAAGGCCAAACAGCATCGAAGCCTGGACCTCGAGCGGCGATGCTGCCACCCCCGTAATGCATTTCGCGGCTCGTATGAACGATTTAGCGCCGCGGAGCCCCCGGACCTTATCGACGAACTCTGTAAGCTCAGAGAGCTCGATCAAGGGAGGTCGTTTCCACAAGTCCGTTGGATTCCCCGAGACATCCTTTACGTTTTCCCAGCCCGACCGTGCGTCACCCCACCGGCCCCCGTATGCCTGCTCAAGTGCCGACTTTACCTGAGGCGCAATCTTGCACACGGCAAAGGTGCCGCACATCTCATACATGCACATGATCAGACGCTCGTTTGAGACCGAGGAAGCCAGGGTCAGCAGGGTAAAGAGCGGGGACGCGACATCGAGGCCAAACTCCGTCTGCCGCACGGAATCAAACGGCCTCTCCCCGTTCCAAACATGCCTGACAATGCGATCGCCCTTACGTCCGCAGCTGCCCTGCGCCAACACGTGTAACGGGGTGCCCAGGAAATGCGTGACGAGCGGATGCTCACATAGGTGCTCCCTGCGCGGATCGTCCGCAGAATCGGGCAGGTCCGGCATTATTGCCAAGACCTGTGGAGGTATCCGGTGATACCGAAAGGCAGATATGTCGCACAGCATGTCGTCCATGAAGGGTACGTACCCGCTGCGTCGCTTGTGAACCCGCTCGGACGGCAAACGCGCTGGCTCGGCCTGCGAACGGTAAATACTGCCACGCCCACGTCGCGGATCTCTCAGGAGGCTTACAATCGGTTTGGAAAGCAAACTGATTGTGAGGTTGCATATGGTTGATGAGGACTTTGCCTGGCGGCTTACGCAAGGACTCGTGCGGATCGACAGCTCAGACCCGGGCGCGTATGAGGATGAAATTGAGCGCTTCATTAAGAGGCTCATTGAGCAGCAGCTGGCACAACTTGATAGTTCTGCGCTCGATGCCGTGCAGATTGAGGAGCTCGAAGTGCTGCCCGGGCGCCGCAACCTTAAAGTCACCGTGCCGGGCCAAAGCGACGAGCCGCGGCTGGTCTATATCTGCCACATGGATACCGTCACCTTGGGCGACGGCTGGGACGCAGGCATTCCGCCGCTCGGGGCAATCGTGCGTGACGATAAACTCTATGGCCGCGGTGCCTGCGATATGAAGGGTGGCCTGGCCTGCGCCATTGCCGCACTGGTCCATACGCTCGAGCGCGTGGCGGCAGAAGGCGAGCTGCCCCGCCGCGGCTTTTCGCTCATCTGCTCGGTCGACGAGGAAGACTTTATGCGCGGCTCAGAGACCGCGATCGATGCCGGCTGGGTCGGCTCGCGTGAATGGGTGCTGGACACCGAGCCCACCGACGGACAGATCCAGGTGGCGCACAAGGGACGCACGTGGTTCGAGATTGAAATGGCTGGCGTGACGGCGCATGCGAGCCAGCCCTGGAAGGGCGCGGATGCCGTCGCCGCCATGGCCGAGGTCGTGTGTTCGCTCCGTCGCGCGTTTGTGGCGCTGCCCGCGCACGATGAGCTGGGGTCTTCGACCATCACGTTTGGCCAAATCGAGGGCGGATATCGCCCCTATGTCGTGCCCGACCGCGCCAAAGTCTGGGTCGACATGCGTCTGACCCCGCCGACCGATACGGCCGCCGCGACGCGCATGGTAGAGCAGACCATCGCCGTCGCCGAAGCCGCCGTTCCCGGTTGCCATGGCAGCTACACCGTGACGGGCGACCGCCCCGCCATCGAGCGCGACCCGAACTCTCCCCTTCTAGCAGCGCTCAAGCGTGCCGCCGATGACGTGACGGACGCGGACACGACCGTCGGCTTCTTTACCGGCTACACCGACACCGCCGTCATTGCCAGCAAGACAGGCAACCGCAATTGCATGAGCTACGGTCCCGGGTCGCTCGCGCTCGCGCACAAGCCCAACGAATATGTGCCCCACGCCGATATCGTTCGTTGTCAGCAAGTGCTGATCGCGCTTGCCGACAACACGCTCTGGGACGCGAGCAGCCAAGTTGGGGCATAATAAGCCGCGAACAAACCGACTCGCTCGTTAGGACCGCCCATGAAAGCACTTCCGTTTCCCTGCATCCGCCCGGCTCAGGACCGCGTGCTCGAGGCGCTGCCTGCAATGGGCAGCATCCTGAGCGGCAACGACGCCCTGCGCGGAGCCATTGCCGATGGTCTGATGCTCAAAGACCCGGGTGCGGCGTATTACGTGTACGAATGCTCGGGCGAGCCGGGACGTGTGACGGGTGTCGTGGCAATCTGCCCGGTTAACGTGCTGACGGGTAGCGACGAGGCTGCCGCCGAGAGCGTCGACGCACTCGCCGCCGCGCGCGCGATCGCCGAGCTCAAGGTGCAGCCACGCCCCGTGTCGCTCGCCTACGAGGCCTCGCCCGTCATGGATATCATCTTGGGCGCCGCCAAAGAGGGCGCGTCGCTCTACGCCGTCACCGACCCCGCGGGCATTACGCACCGCGCGTGGGAGGTCAAGCGCGAGGACGCCGTCGGGGCCATCCGCGCTATGCTCGATCAGGCGCCCGACCCGGTGTTCGCCGGTGACTCCGCCTATGTCGCCGCACTGGCTGGGGCATCGCAGATTCTGGCCGACGAGGCCCGCGCTGCCGGCGCCTACTCTGGCAAAGAGCCGTTCAACTTTGCTGTAGCCGTGCTGTTCCCCGCCGCGCAGGTCAGCGGCAGCGCGCCGCAGGTTCCGACGGGTCTGCTCACTCACCAGGTCTCACGGTTCTAGCGAACTCAAACGCTAAGCTGGAAAACCCAGCATCCAAACAAACAAGGGGCGGAGATGCAGCAAACGCATGCACCTCCGCCCTTTTCGCATCAAACAATTACGCCGGTAAACCGGGCCGCAACGTCAGCGTTATCCACGCTGCGGACCTGCCGCCGCCACGAGCGGCTCTAGCCCCAGCTCGCGCGCGTAGTCTTCCTGCGTAAAGACTTCGACCAGTTCAAACGTATCGGCCGCATCGTCAAACGCAAAATGCAGCACTGAGCAGTTGCCCGGCACGCGTTCGCGCTCGTCGGCCGCCGCGCCCCGCACGTGGTCCAAAAACTCCTTGATGGCCGACCCGTGGCTCACCGCGAGCACGCACGTATGGTCCGGACGCTGCATAAGATCGGTCAGCGTCGCCACCATGCGCGTGCGCACCTGGATCTGGCCCTCGCCGCCAAACTGCCGATAGAAGTCGCGCCACGGGCGCTCGGGCATAAGCATCACGCGCTCGGCCTCAAAGTCGCCAAAGAACCACTCACGCAGGCCGTCCAGGCGCTCGTACGTCATGCCCGACCACAGGTTGGCGATGGTCTGTTCGGTGCGGTGCAGCGTAGAGGTGTAGGCGTGGTCGGGCTCAATGCCGCGCGCACGCAAGAACATGCCGGCACGCGCCGCCTGATCGCAGCCCAGCTGTGTGAGCGGCGAGTCACTCCACCCCTGAATGATACGCTTAAGGTTGAATATCGTCTGTCCATGACGGACCAGATACAGATCTTTATTCATAGGGGTCCTTTCGTTCGTTACCAACCCAAGAGCGAAAACGCCCCGTCGCAATAGCCAAAATGAAGCACGGCACCGTTGTCGGGTAGCTCTCCCCCGCCAGTCACATACTCAAGAAACTCCTGGCAGGCTGAGCCGTGGGAAACCGCCAGCACGCAGTCGTGCTGCGGCCTGGCCATGATGCGGGACAGCGCCGCGACCATGCGCGACTGAAGCTGCACTTCCGACTCGCCGCCAAAGGCCACCGGATAATCACCCCAGGGCTGCGGCGGCATCTCGCGATTTGATGTGCCCTCCAGCGAGCCAAAATGCCACTCACGCAGGTCATCGACCAGCTCAATGGAACGGCCCTCGCCAACGATAAGCTCGGCCGTATGCCGCGCCCGGCCCAACGGCGAGGAATACACATGATCAAAGACCACGCCACGCGCCGCAAACGCCGTACGCGCCGTCAGCGCCTGCTCGCGCCCGCGCGTCGTAAGCGGCGAATCGTGCCAGCCCTGCAAAATGCTCTGCACATTGAGCTCAGTCTGCCCATGCCGCACCAAATACAGATCTGCCACACACCCTCCCCTCGTACCACCACAAAGGGGACAGGAGCCTTTGTGGTGATTTTGCCGCCGGATTGCACCGCGGCGACGCTCAACTACACCAGCACGTCGGCGAGCGAACGCTTGGGTACGTGGTGCACCCGCGCCTCGTCGCGCCAATAATTGATGGAGCCGTCGGGGTTGGAATCGATCGCATCGATCACCTGTGTCTCGGCCGGAACGCCAAACGCCATGATCAGCTTGAGCTCATACTTGTCGTTATCGAGCCCCATAGCATCGATCGCATGGGGCGTAAAGGCCTTGAACATGCAGGCTGCCACCTCGGGCGTGGCGCTGCGGGCGGCGAGCATCATCGTCTGCGCGGCAATGCCCGTGTCGACCTCGGTAATGGGAGCGGCAGGCTTGCCCGGAACGGCGCGCTCAGCCAGAATCGCGATGTAGCCGGTCGGGCGCTCGCCCTCAGCAGGACCCGGCCAATCCTTAAGTGCGCCGGCCCATGCGAGCTCGTCAAATACACGCGCGCAATCCTCGGCACCGCTCACCACATGAAGACGAAGACGCTGAGCATTGGCACCACACGGGGTCAGGTGCGCCAGCTCCGCCAACTCGAGCAAAAACTCGCGCGGCACGCGCATAGACTCGTCAAAGCGGCGGCACGTGCGGGCGCGGCGGACCAGCGCGTCAAACGTGTCCAGGCCGAGCTTTTCGCAACCTTGCTTTGCCATCGACTCAGCGCCTACCGGCGCCGCGGGAACTGTTTCGTTCATAGGAACCCCCAATTAAAGTCAATTGTTCTTAGGAAAATCTAACCTAAAACGTAGGCAATTTCACACAGCCGAACAATGTTCCACAGCTGTTGAATATCCCACATCCAAACGGGAACAAAGGTAACAATTCGGGAAGATGGGACGGCATTTCGCCCTCCCCGCCCCATGCAGCGGCGCCCTTGGGCGATACTGGTTGCAAGACATACGGCTTACGCCGCGCGGAAAGGAGACATCATGGGCATCTTTAAGAACGATGATAAGCAATCGAGCCAGTTTGGATTTGACGAGAAAAGCATGGCGGGCAAAGCCGTCAAGGCCGTACGCTGGATCTACGCCATCACGGGCGTCTTAGCACTCATTGCTGGTATCGCGCTGCTTTTTGCACCCGCCAAGTCCCTCGTCTTTTTGACGACCGTCCTGGGTTTTTACTTTGTAATCACTGCTGCCATCAGACTGTTCACTGCCATTTTTGAGCCGCTGCTGCCCACCGGCTGGCGCGTGACGAGCATCATCTCCAACCTACTCATTATCTTGGGCGGCGTCATAATCCTGCGCAACCAGGCCTTCTCGACCGCGACGCTCACCACGATGGTGGTTATCGTGGCCGGCTTTGGCTGGATTGTCGAAGGTGTCATGTCCATTCTGGAGTCCGAGCTTTCGTCCAACCGCGCCCTCGCCATCCTGAGCGGCGCACTTTCCATCATCGCCGGCATGTTCGTGTTTATCTATCCGCTGTGGTCGGCCAAGATGCTCGTCATCTTTAGCGGCGCCGCGCTGCTGGTGTTTGGCGTAACGCTGATTGTTCGCGCTATTCAATTTGGCAAACTGGTGCACTAGATGCCGCGAACGCTCTTTATTGATGCCGACGCCTGCCCGGTCACGCGCGAGTCGATTGACTGCGCGCGGCGGGCGGGCGTCGCCGTTGTTATCGCCGGCAACAGCACGCAAAACCTGGAACGGCACATTCGCCGCGACGACCCGCGCGATGCCGAGCACGCGCGACGCGGCTTTTGGGTCACGACGCTCGACGTGAGCGTGGGCGCCGACAGCGCCGACTTTGCCATTGTCGAACGCCTGCAGGCGGGCGACGTGGTCGTGACGCAGGACATTGGCTTGGCGAGCATGGTGCTCGGGCGCGATGCCGCCGCTATCGGTGTGCGCGGGCGCGTCTACGACAAAGCAACCATCGACATGCAGCTGTTTATTCGCCACGAGGAAAAGAAGGTGCGTCGCGCCGGCGGTCGCACACGCGGACCGGCAGCCTTCACCAGCGAAGACCGCGCTCGCTTTAAGCGCAACCTCACCGAGCTGCTGCGCTAACCAAGGCAGATTTTTGGAATATACCCGGAAATCTGCTTTTTGTTTTGTGCGGTGTGAGCGCTCGGAATCCATGGCTCAACAAAAAAAAC
>CAJJPN010000036.1:0-14797 GCA_905193635.1 Coriobacteriaceae bacterium | reverse complement strand
GAGGTGGCAGCCGAGATGGCGCGCCGCTATCGCTGCCCGCTCGTGCTGGGGTCGGCCACGCCTTCTGCCGAGGCCCTCGACCGCTGCCGCCGCGGCATGTATAACGGTGCCACCTGGACGCGTGTCGAGATGCCCGAGCGCCCCGGACACGCCGTGCTGCCTACGGTCCGCATTGCTGACCTGCGTCGCGAGTTCTCGCACGGCAGCCGCTCCATGTTCTCAAAACCCTTGATGGAGGGATTGGAGCGTGTGGTCGGGCGCCGCGAGAAGGCCGTGTTGCTGCATAACCGCCGTGGCTTTGCGCCATTCCTGATGTGCCGCGAGTGCGGCTGCGTCCCCACCTGCAACCACTGCTCCACAGCGCTTACGTATCACGAGCGCACACACACGCTGCAGTGTCACACATGCGGTTCGTCTTGGCGCGTGCGGCCGTATCCCGCGCCCACGAGCCGTTGCCCCAAATGTGGCAGTCGCTACCTGGCAAAAATGGGCCTGGGCACGCAGCAGATCGAGGACGCTCTGCACCAGTTGCTTCCCGAGGACGTTGCCATCATTCGCATGGATGCCGATTCCACGTGTGGCAAGGATGCGCACAAAAAGCTGCTCGAGCAGTTCGATGCGGCGGATTGCGCCGTGTTGCTGGGTACCCAGATGATCGCTAAAGGTCTCGATTTTCCCGAGGTCACGCTCGTGGGCGTGGTCAATGCCGACTTCGCCCTCAAGCTGCCCGATTTCCGCGCAGGGGAGCGCGCCTACGATTTACTGGAGCAGGTCGCCGGCCGTGCCGGTCGCGGCGATCGTCCCGGTGAGGTGATCATCCAGACCTACCTGCCCGAGGATCCGGTCATTCGCGCCGTCGCTAAGCACGACCGTTCGATCTTTACCGACTACGACCTGGACCAGCGCCGCGACGCCCTGTATCCACCGTTCGTGCGTCTGGTCAACATTTTGGTGTGGTCGGCGAACCGAGACGACGCGCAAGACTACATCGGCCGCATCGCCAAGCTCCTCAAGCGTCGCTGGCATGCCGCCGCGCCCGATTTTTTGCGGGCAGGGAGTGCCGTGCCGCAGGTGCTGGGCCCGGCTTCGTGTGTAATCGAGAGAGCCAAGGACCGTTACCGCTTCCATCTGCTTGTGAAGTCGCCCGTAGGGTACCATGTCTCTGATGATATCGACGCCTGCCTCAAAGAGGTGGGCTCTGTGCGCGGCGTGAGCGTGAGCGTTGACGTCGACGCCTATGATTTGATGTAACAACCCGAAAGGATGGCCATGGAAGCCAACGGAATCGTACTGTCGCCCGACCCTCGTCTGCGCCAGGAGTGCGCCGTCATCGAGGAGATTACCCCGGCGATCGAGGCGCTTGCCGAGAAGATGAAGAAGATGATGTTCGAGAACGGCGGCTGCGGTCTGGCTGCCACGCAGATCGGCGAACTCATTCAGCTCGTCACCATCGACTGCGACTACACCGACAAGAACGATTATGACCCGTACGTGCTCATCAACCCCGTGATCGTGGAGCAGAGCGACCATCTGGTGCCGTTTAGCGAGGGCTGCCTGTCCATCCCTGGGATTAGCTGCGAGATTGAGCGTCCCGACCATGTCGTCGTCGAGGCGTATGATCTGGACGCCAACCTGATTCGTTATGAGGCCTCGGGCGATCTGTTCTGCGTGTGCCTGCAGCACGAGATCGACCACCTGCACGGCAACACCATGTTCGAGCGCCTTAAGCCCATGCAGAGGCTCAAGGCCGTCAAGGAGTACCAGGACGCCCTGGCCCGCGGCGCTCGACCGGGCGAGACGGAGTAGGTTTGTCCGTCCCCGGGGTGCCGTCGGGCCAGGGATGGGCGTCTTCGCTGATAGGTGCTTTGCTGAAAGAGCTGCTTTTATTGCGGCTCTTTCTTTGGTTTTGGGTATATTTGTTCTTGTTGAAATGTTATTGCGGATGGGCTGGTGACTTGGCTTTCCGCTGTTCTTTGTAGCCGTCTCGGCTTTGGTTGAGAGGAGACGTTCTTTATGCGTATTGTGTTTATGGGTACGCCTGATTTTGCTGTGCCTTCGCTGACTTCGCTTGTGGAGGCTGGGAATGAGATTGCGCTTGTTGTTACTCGTCCCGATGCTGTTCGTGGGCGTGGTAAGAAGCTTGAGCCGTCTCCTGTTAAGGCTAAGGCGCTTGAGCTGGGGTTGCCGGTTGTTGAGGCAAATCGTATGACGCCTGAGGTTGTTGAGGCACTTCAGGCTGCCCGGGCTGACATTTTCTGTGTAGCTGCTTATGGCTGCATTTTGCCCGATGAGGTGCTGCATATGGCGCCGCTTGGTATTGTGAATGTTCATGCTTCGCTGCTGCCTCGTTGGCGTGGGGCTGCTCCTATTCAGCGTGCCATTCTTGCTGGTGACGAGGTCGCCGGCGTTTCTATTATGCGCATTGGGCATGGCGTGGATACCGGCGCCTATTGTGCGCAGGCCTCGACCTCGGTTGCCGGTAAGCATGCCGAGGCGCTGACTATGGAGCTCGCTGAGCTCGGCGGCAAACTGCTTGCCGATATGCTTCCTTCTCTTGCCGATGGCATCGCCGTGTGGATCGAACAGGACGAGGCGCTCGTTACCCATGCTGCCAAGATTTCTAAGCAGGAGATGCGCTTGGATCCGCAAATGTCGGCGCTTGATTGCGTGCGTCATGTGCTGGCCTCATCCGATACCGCGCCTGCTCGTTGCGTGATTGCCGGCAAGACCGTGCGTGTGCTCGATGCTGCGGCGGCTGATGTGTCGCTTGGCGAGGGTCAGGTTCTCGTTCAGGCTAAGCGTGTTTACCTTGGCCTTTCCGATGGCTCGGTTGAGTTGCTCGAGGTTAAGCCTGATGGCAAGCGTGCTATGGTCGCTTCTGCTTGGGCTGCTGGCCTGCAGGGTGCCGATCTTTCGTGGGGTGTTTTGTCATGAGCAAGCTGTCTCCCGCGCGCAAGCTTGCGCTCGATGTGCTGATGGAGGCCGATCGCCGTGGCATGTATGCGCGCGACGTGTTGTCTTCCCGTGCTTCCGCCAAGGCCATTGACCAGCGCGATTCTGCGTTTGCCGCTCGCTTGGCGCTCGGTGTTGCCGCCACGCAGGGTGTTTTGGACGAGCTGCTCGATCAGTTTCTCGATAAGCCCAAAAAGGTTGCGCCGCGCGTTCGCATGGCGCTTCGTATCTCGGCCTTCGAGATGCTCTACCTGCATACGCCGGGCCGTGTTGCCGTAAGTCAGGGTGTTGAACTGGTTCGTTGCGGTGCTAAGTCCGCCGCCGGCTTGGCCAATGCTGTACTGCATAAGGTTGCGGACAATGTTGAGGACTTTGCCACGGCATCCGACATGGATGAGTCCGAGCGACGCTTGGTTCGTCTGTCGCGCCTTATGGGTCTTCCTCGCTGGCTGTGCGCTCGCATTATGGCGTCGTTTGACACGCCCGAGGGTGCGCTTAACTTTGCCGGCAATCTGGCCCCCGCGCCGCTGGCCCTGCATGAGAACGCCTTTGCGACTAAGCTCGATCCGTATATTTCGCAGTTTGTGGCACCCGTGTTCCCGGGCTGCCATGCCCCGGTTGATGCCCAGGTTACCGTTGCTTCGGGTGTGTTTGAGCGTGCTGCCGCGGTGGCATCTGATCTCAACGCGCAACTTATCGCCACAGCTGCCACGCGCCCTGGTAGCTGCCTTGAGATTGGTGCTGGTCGTGGCACCAAGACCTATGTGATGATGTGCCAGGCCAAGCGTGCGGGCTATGAGCGTCAGCATACGGCGCTCGATCTGCATGATCGCAAGTGCGATCTGAATCTCGCTCGCCTGCATAAGGCCGGCATTCAGGGCGTTCGTACGGTTTCGGGTGATGCTTGCGAGCTTGATGAGGTGCTCACATCATTTGATGCCATGCTTGGCGAGCCGGTTAAGTTCGACACGGTCTTTATCGACGCGCCGTGCTCTGGCACCGGCACTATGCGCCGTCATCCCGAGATTCCGTGGCGTCTGACCGAAAAGGATGTGACGGTTGAGCTGCCCAAACTGCAGCTGACGATGCTCAAAGAGGCTGCCGCGCGCGTGGCTACTGGCGGCGAGCTCATCTATGCGACGTGCTCGGTCTTTGACGAAGAGAACACGCAGGTCGTGGATGCTTTCCTAAACTCTCCCGAGGGTACCGGTTTTAGCCTGGAGCCGCTCTCCGAGGCGCAGATCCTGCAACTGCCCGATTTCGAGCAGGCCAAGAAGCTGGTAGCCGTCCGTCAAAACGACCGTGGCCTCTTCCAAAGCGTGCCGGTAAACGCTGACTCCTACGACGGCCACTTCTGCGCCAGACTGGTGCGCAACTCATAGAGATGCCCGGGTGGCTAATTTGAGATGATTTCTCTGGGATGGGGATTAATAAATCGGGTGTGAAAGTAAGCGGTTGGGCTCGGTAAGTTTCCGATGCATAAACCGCTCGCGGATTTTAAAATGATCGATCTTAAGAATGACAAGATTGACAATCCTGAAGATAAAACTCAGGAAAATGAAGAGGTTGAGAATTCTTCGAATAAAAAGCGAGTAATTATTGGTGCCGGTATTGTTGCTCTGCTTATTGCTGGTTGTGTCGGTGGTTATGCTGGTTACAATTACAAACAAGCATGTAGTGAACATAATCAGCAGGTTGAAGTTTTGTATTCAAAGGCTAGCGATAGTGTTGCTGCCTTTAAAGCTGATCCTAGGCTGCTAACTTTTGAGCAACGTCTTGATGCCATTAAAAATGCTCAAAATAATAAAGAGATTTTGAATAAAGAAATCTCTGATGACAGTTATAAGTATGCTGATGGCACTTCCCCTGATTGGACGAAGTTGCTTAATGAATACGATTCCATAATTAAAGACTGCCGTAATGCTTAAAATAATGAGTGGAATACTTCTCTAGCTGACCATGTTAATTTTGATGTAAATTCTACTGAAGATACCGACTCTCTCCAACAGCATATAAATAGCCTTAATGGCCTTCTTAATGATATTTCTAATAAAGACAACCAGAAGCTTATTTTTGAAGATGCCAAAAAGGATTCTAAGAAGTTCATTGATCAAATCAATGAACAGATCAGTCGTTATCAAGCTCGTATTGATGATGTGAACAAGGCAAAAGCAGAAGCTGAGGCGAAGGCTCAAGAGGAAGTGGCACAGACTCGGCAGCGGGCTTCTCAGCAAAACAATTATTCCAACAATTCTTATAGCAGTAATAATTATTCTAGTGGAAGCGGCTATTCTGGCGGAAGTGGTTATTCGGGAGGCTCCTCTAATGGCGGCGGCAAAGTAGTCATTAAAACTATGGATCTTTATGACGAAAATGGCAATTATGTGGGGTCTACTCATTGGTATAGCGATGGTACCTGTGACGATCCCTATTCTGCCGGTATGGGCGGATTTTAAAATATGCTAATTATTAAAAATTAATTAGCTACCTATAGCGCAAAGAAGCGACCCCGCGATCGGTGTTGATCGCGGGGTTGGTTGGTTTCTAGTGGTTATGCGGACAGTTGGCGCAGCAGCCGTTTGTGGCGCTGGTGCTGGAGCCACCGCTTCGCTGGTCGGTGTTGTAGAAACCGCTGCCCTCAAATTTAATACCGCTGGCCGAGAACGTCTTGACCGCCGGGGCACCGCAGCTCGGGCATAGGACCTCGGGGGTCTCGGACATGGGATGCTCAACCTCGAACACGTTGCCGCAGCTCGAGCACTTGTAATCGTAGCGCGCCATAATACTTCCTTTTCAGCACAAAGCGGGCAGATCGCTCTGCCCGCAAAAATTCAAACAGCTGTAACTGTACCCTATATCGGGGGTTTTATCACGCTTCGCCCCAGAATCTATGGGTGTTGCGCAGGAGCTGCGAAGTTTTGCCCTCGGCGGCCGCAACATCGGTTTCGTCAGCCTGCCAGGTCCAGTTGCCCGTGGCCACGCCCGGAACGTTCATGCGCGCGTCGTCGCCCAGCCCCAAGACATCTTGCAGCGGCATCATCACCAGGGGAGCGTCGCTTGCCAGCGCGTCGCTCATCAGCTTGGACGCCACCTCAACACCGCTCGGCACGTCGCCACCCGCAAAGGAACGCGTGCACCAACCGGCCAGCGTCGACGTATCGTGCGTCGAGGTGTACAGAATCTTGCCGGGCGTGGGATGCACACCGCAACGAACGTCGTAGTCGCTAAACTCCAGCACGTCCATGCCGGGGAAACCGCAGGTCGAAGCCATGGCGCGAACACCGGGCGTCAAATAGCCCAGGTCCTCGGCGATAAAGTTGAGCGGACCTAGCTCGTCGTAGGCGGTCTGAAACAGGTCCTTGCCCGGGCCCGCCAGCCAGCGACCGTCGGCGCAAGCCTTGCCCGCGGGGATACTAAAGTAGCTATGGAAGCCCAGGAAGTGGTCCAGGCGCACACGGTCGTAGAGCGAGAACGCGCGACGCAGGCGGTCCATCCACCAGCGGTAGCCGTTCTGCTTCATGTGGCCCCAGCGGAACGTCGGGTTGCCCCACACCTGGCCCTCGGGCGCAAAGTTGTCGGGCGGCGCACCGGAAATCTCAATCGCTTTGCCGGTATCGGACAACCAGAAGTTCTCGGGCTCGCTCCATGCATCGGCCGAATCGTCCGAGACATACATCGGGATATCGCCGATGACCTCGATGCCCTTCTTGTGCGCGTAGTTCATGAGCTCGCACCAGGCTAGGTCAAAGCGGTACTGCATGTACGCCTGCAGCTCTGCCTCGTCGTGGAAACGCTTGTCGTCAATCAGGTGCTCGTTGTAGCGCGCGACATCCGTCGGCCAATCGTGGCGCGACTCGCCCTTAAAGTACTTCTTAACGGCCATGTAGACGCAGTATTTCTCGAGCCAATCGGCGTTGCGATGTTTAAACGCGGTGTAGAGCGGATCGGCATCTTCGCCGCCACGGGCCTTCCAAGTCTCAAAGTCGGCCGCCAGCTCCTCGTGGCTCTCGGGCAGCAGGTCAATATTGCCCGCAAAGGCCGAAGGCCCGGCGTAAGGGGAGCGGAAGAAGTCCGTTGGGTTGACAGGCAGGACCTGCCAGTAGCGCATGCCCATAGCGGACAGATGGTCGATAAAGCGACGCGTGGGTGCGCCGATCGTGCCGGGCTTGCCGTCATCGGTCGGTACCGAGGTGATATGGCACACAACGCCCGCGCCGTGATCGAGCGGCTCCTGCAAGCGCTGCTCGGCATGGTGATAGATGATCGACGAGCCCAGCGGATACAAATCGAGCGTGACCGTGCCGTTGTGGATCTCGCACTCGTGACCGCTGATCACGTCACTCGCGCATTCGTCGAGCGCCGGAATCGTCACGCGGTGCGAATTGCGCAGACTACGATTAATGATAACCGTCGCGGACTCGCCATCCTTGCCCGTGCGGTTGTATGCCAGCACCTCGTCGTTGAGCGCGAAGGCCTTGATCTCGCCGTCGATCATAAACGGTAGTGCGCGGCGTACGGCGGAGGCGTTTTTGACAATAGCCAGCGTGTCGAAGTCGTGCAGTTGGTCCTTGGTCGGCAGGGTGCGGCGGTTGCCCGGATCGGTTAGACCCTCCAGGCCGTACTCATCGCCATAGTAAATCGAAGGCACGCCCGGGAACGTCATCTGCATGAGCGTTGCGAGCCAAAAACGGCTCTTGGCCAGGCCCATCGAGTTCTCGTCCAGACGCCATTTGCTGCGCTCGCACTCGGGCAGCTGCGACTCGTCGGGGCCGCCGCCGAGCACCGAGATAATGCGCGGACGGTCGTGGCTTGAAAGCAGATTAAGTGCGCAGGACAGGGCCTCACGGGGATAGTTCTCGCGCAGGGTTTCGATATCCTCGGCTGCCTGGTAGGCGTTCTTGTAGCCCATCAAAAAGCCGATGACCATGTCGCGGAAGGGGTAATCCATAGCAGAGTCCAGCTCGGAGCCTTGCAGATAGCGGCGCAGATGGCCGTAGCTGATCTTGTTGGAGGCGTCTTCCCAGACTTCGCCGAGCAACAGTGCATCAGGCTTCTCGGCGAGCACGGCCTTTTTGATCTCGGCCAGGAAGTCATCGGAAAGCTCGTCGGCCACGTCTAGGCGCCAGCCATGAGCGCCGGCACGTAGCCATTTACGGATCACGCCGTCCTTGCCCAGGAGCCGCTCGCGTACCAGCTCAGAGCTCTCATTGATGGCGGGCATATTGCCCACGCCCCACCAGCAGTCGTATGAGCCGTCCTCGTGGAAATAAAACGCATCGCGCCATGGCGAATCCTCGCTCTGCCACGCGCCCACGCCGGGGTAGTTGCCGTAGCGGTTGAAATAGATCGAGTCGTCACCCGTATGGTTAAAGACGCCGTCCAGAATGATGGAGATGCCCAGCTTCTCGGCCGCCTGGCACAGCTCGGTAAAGTCCTGCTCGGTGCCCAGGATCGGGTCGATCTTGGTGTAGTCGGCCGTGTCGTAGCGGTGGTTGCTCGCGGCTTCAAAAATGGGGTTGAGGTAGATGGCTGTAAAGCCCAGCTCGGCGATGCGAGGCAGGTCTTCCTGGATGCCCTTGAGCGACCCGCCGTAGAAGTCCCAGGTTTTGATGGAGCCGTCTTCGGCGCGCTCGTACACGGGCGGCTCGTTCCAGTCCTCGACCATGCGGCGCTGGATTCCGTTGCGTGGTTTTTCGACCTCGGCCAGCGTGCGCTCGCGCCAGTTTTCATCTCGGGCGTAGCGATCGGGGAAGATCTGGTAGACCATGCCGCGCTCGTACCAGGCGGGGCGGTTCTCGCGGTGCTTATAGACGGTAATCTGGAAGGACGGAACCTCGGCGTAGTCGTAAGTTACGCCCTCGCCACCGGTGCGGCCTTGCGGTGCGCCCAGACGAACCTCGGGCTGGCCCTCGATATTGCAGATAAAGCTGTACCAGATAAGACAGGGCTCGGCACACTCAAGCTCTACGGTAAATATGCCGTCGCCTTCGTGCGTCATGGGATACCGAGACTCACCGATCTCATCGACCCAGGTACGCAACGTAAGCGTTGCCTGGTTGGGATCGGCATCCTCCAGAATCACGGAGAGCGAAAGGGTAGTTCCTGTGGTCACAGCGCCAAACGGAGTGCGAAACTGCGGCAGACGGCTGTTGTGAATCAATCTCATAATACGGTCCAGTTCAATAGAATCACGGCCTGCGGGCCATGGCTTTACGCACAAGTTGTAAGTATATCTTTTGTACACAGGCTGTATAAACAACATCCGTTTACCATCGGCGAACGGTTGTCCTAGAAAATCGTTTTACCACTACCTACAGAGAAGGGGCGCCCGGTTGGAGCGCCCCTTGCTTAGGGTTTGATGAGGTTTTGAATCGTCTGTATGCTAGCGGCCGTTGCCTTGCGGACGGAGGTCTTCTTGGTCGGAGCCTTTTCCTCGGTCGCGGCGACGGGGGAGACCGGGGCCTTCTTAGCGGGCTCGGGCTTGGCCTTTACCTCGGCCTTGGGCTCCTCTTTGGCGGCAGCGGGCTTGACCTCGGCGGCCTTCGGCGCAGGCTTGGCCTTTACTGCGGGTTTGGCCTCGGCCTTAGCCTCCGCCTTGGGAGCAGCAGCCTTGGTCGTGGTCTTTTTGGCCGTCGTTGCAGTGCGCTTGCGCGTGGTGGTCTTGGCGGTCGGCTTGGCCTCGACAGCTGCTTCGGCCTTGGGCTCGGCAGGCGTCTCCTCGACCTTGACGGCGGGCTTTGCGGCAGCCTTCGGAGCGACCTTGGTCGCAGTAGCCTTGGCGGCCGTCGACTTCGTTGCCGTGGTCTTCTTGGCAGCTGTTGCCTTCTTGGCAGTCGTGGTCGTCTTTTTGGCAGCGGTCTTTGCCGGAGCCTTGGCGGCCGGTTTGGCCTCAGCGACCTCGGCCTTTACCTCGGGAGCAGCCTCGGCCTCGGCTGCCTTCTTGGCAGCGGCGGTCGTGCGCTTGCGCGTGGTCGTTGTCTTGGCAGCCGTTGTTTTAGTCGCGGCAGCTTTGGTCGTCGTGGCCTTCTTAGCCGTCGTCTTACGAGTCGTGGTCTTCTTAGCTGCAGGCTTTGCAGCTGGCTTGACCTCGGACTCTGCCTCAGGAGCAGCCTCAGCCTTCACCTCAGACTCGGCCGTAACGGGCTCAGCTTCAACCGGCTTCTCTTCGGCCTTGGGCTCCTCAGCGGCCACCGGCTCAGCAACAGCCTCAGGCTCGTCGACAACAGCCACCGGGCGCTCGATCTCCGGATGCATAAAGAAGTACAGGTCCAGATACTTGTCGGCCGAGCGCGTCCAGCTAAAGTCCTGGCTCATGGCCTGCGTTACCAGCTGGTTCCAGGCATCGCGGTTGTCCCAGAACAGACGCGCCGCGCGGAACACGGCGTCGCCCATCTCGTCGCCGTTAAAGTTACTAAACGAGAATCCCGTACCCTCGCCAGTAAACTCGTTGTACGGGATCACGGTGTCCTTTAGACCGCCGGTCTCGCGCACGATGGGCAGGGTGCCATAGCGCATGGCGATGATCTGCGACAGGCCGCAGGGCTCAAACTTCGAAGGCATCAGGAACATGTCGGCGGCAGCATACATGCGCTGCGACAGCGCCGGATCGAACTCGATGCGTGCGGCCATGGTGCCGGGGTACTTGTCCTGGAAGTAGCGCAGGCCGTCCTCGTAGTCGCGGTCGCCGGTGCCCAGCACCGCCACCTGCACGCCGCCGGCCAGAATGCGGTCGAGCGCGTACATGACCAGGTCCATGCCCTTCTGGCGCGTCAGACGCGTGACCATCACCATAAGCGGGCGGTCGTCGCGCACCTCGAGCCCCAGCTCTTCCTGCAGCTTGGCCTTGCACACGGCCTTGCCGGAACGGTCCTCCACGGTGTAGTTGGCGGCAATGCGCTTGTCGGTCGCCGGGTCAAAGCCTGCCACATCAATGCCGTTCAGGATACCCTGCAGCGCATAGGAGCGTTCGCGCAGCACGCCGTCCAGACCCTCGCCAAATTCGGGCGTCTGGATCTCGTTGGCATAGGTGGGGCTCACTGTGGTGATGGCATCGGCATAGCGCAGCGCGCCCAGCATGTAGTTAATGCTGCAGGCATCGCAACGCAGCTGCGAGGCGGCCGCCGGAATATGCGCCACACCTAGGATGTCCTCCATCACGGTGTCGCTAAACTGGCCCTGGAACGCCACGTTGTGGATCGAGAACACGGTCTTGACGCGGTCATACAGCGGCAGGCCCTGGTAGAACTCGCGCAAGAACACGGGTGCCAGCGCCGTCTGCCAGTCGTTGCAGTGCAGGATGTCGCACTCAAAGCCGGCCGGCAGGTGCTGCAGGCTCTCGGTGATGGCCTTGGAGAAGAACGCAAAGCGCTCGCCGTCGTCAAAGAAGCCGTACGGATAGTCGCGCGCAAAGTAGCGCTCGTTGTCGATGAACATATAGGTGACGCCGTCGTGCTCGAGCTTCTCGAGTCCGCAGTACTCGTTGCGCCAGCCCAGACTCACGTAAAAGTCGGAGAAGTGCTCCATCTGCGCCACCACAATGGTGTAAACAAACAGACCAACCACAATCGACGGCGCAGAGAGCAGAATGTCGTTAATGAAGCGAATCACTTCTGCCAGCCAGGATTTACGACCATATTCAGCCAGGTAAATCCCCGCCATAATGCCCAGCGGCGTACCGAATACCGTGGCCCACAAAATTAACAGCCCGCTACCCGCCAGAGCGTTCGCCAGACCACCACCTTCCGTATTGGGCGGCGGCGTCATTTCAGTGAACAGCGCCAGCGACATACCATCGATACCGCGAGTGATGGTGGACATTAAAATCCAGATCAGCCAGAACAGGCCGAAGGCCATCGTCGCCATCGAGAGCGTCAGCGCAATACGGTTTTTGAGGCGGCGACGCGCCTGCATTTTGCGGCGAGATTCAGCCAGCGCCGCAGTGGTTTGCATTTCAACCATAGCCATTAGCGTGCCCCCTCATTCTTAGCCAGGCGCATAATCATAAACTTCGATGCGGCGAGGACGATGAAGGTAATCACAAACAGGATCAGGCCCAGTTCCATCAGTGCGGCAACGTGCAGACCGGATTCCGCTTCCGCAAATTCGTTCGCCAGCGCAGAGGTGATACTGTTGCCCGGCATGTACAGCGAGGCGCTGTCGAGCTGGTAGGTGTTACCGATGATAAAGGTCACCGCCATGGTTTCACCGAGCGCGCGGCCCAGCCCCAGCATGATGCCGCCGATAACACCATTTTTGGTGAACGGAAGAACGATACGCCAGATAACTTCCCAGGTGGTGCAGCCAATACCGTAGGCCGACTCTTTCATCATCACCGGGGTTTGTTCGAACACATCACGCATTACCGCCGCAATGTACGGAATAATCATGATGGCGAGGATCACGCCTGCCGCGAGGATACCGATACCAAATGCGGGGCCAGAGAACAGCGCGCCAACAATCGGGATATTCGACATGATATTGCCGACCGGCTCCTGAAAGTAAACGGCGAACAGCGGCGCAAAGATAAACAGGCCCCACATGCCGTAAACGATACTTGGAATGGCTGCCAGCAGCTCAATGGCGATACCCAGCGGGCGTTTCAGCCAGCCAGGCGCAAGCTCAGTCAGGAACAGGGCGATACCGAAACTCACCGGGACGGCGATCAGCAGCGCGATAAACGAAGTCACCAACGTACCGTAGATCGGCACCAGCGCCCCGTAGATATCGTTCGGTGCATCCCACTCTTTGGTCCACAGGAAAGCCAGACCAAATTTCTGAATGCTCGGCCAGGATGAGATGATCAGAGAGACAATAATGCCACCCAACATCAATAGCACAATCAGCGCCGCCAGTTTTACCAGCACGCTGAAAATTATGTCGCCCTTTTTACCCGGTGGGTTAAAAGCAGGCTTGGTTGCAGCCATAAGTTACTCTTCAGTTAAACGCGTTTACAAAGTCATTTTGTAATGCCGGATGCGGCGTAAAACACCGTACCCGGCCTGGAGTTTTATTAGTACAGCGGCTTACCGCTACTGTCTTTAATATTGGTCTTCCACGCAGCGCGAACCTGTTCAACTACACTATCCGGCAGGCTGGCGTAATCCAGGTCGTTCGCCTGTTTAGCCCCGGTTTTGTACGCCCAGTCGAAGAATTTCAGCACTTCTGTGCCTTGTTCTGGTTTCTTCTGATCTTTGTGGATCAGAATGAACGTGGTAGAGGTAATAGGCCATGCATCTTCGCCTTTCTGGTTGGTCAGATCCTGAGCGAAGGTTTTGCTCCAGTCTGCACCTTTTGCTGCATTAGCGAAGTTTTCTTCGGTCGGACTAACCGGTTTACCATCAGCGGAGATCAGTTTGGTGTACGCCAGGTTGTTCTGCTTCGCGTAAGCATATTCAACATAACCAATTGCACCCGGCAGACGCTGAACGAACGCGGCGATACCGTCGTTACCTTTACCGCCCAGACCGATCGGCCATTTTACGGTAGAGCCAGTACCAACGTTGTTTTTCCACTCTTCGTTCACTTTCGCCAGGTAGCTGGTGAAGACGAAGGAAGTCCCGGAGCCATCTGCGCGGCGTACTACAGCAATGTTTTGTGAAGGCAGTTTCAGACCCGGATTCAGTTTGGCGATGGCTTCATCATCCCACTTCTTGATTTTGCCCAGGTAGATGTCGCCGAGGGTTTTACCATCCAGCACCAGTTCGCCAGACTTCAGCCCTGGAATGTTAACCGCCAGCACCACGCCGCCAATCACGGTCGGGAACTGGAACAGACCTTCCTGAGCCAGTTTTTCGTCAGACAGCGGCGCGTCAGAGGCACCAAAATCA
This sequence comes from Coriobacteriaceae bacterium, assembly GCA_905193635.1. Lineage (GTDB taxonomy): Bacteria > Actinomycetota > Coriobacteriia > Coriobacteriales > Coriobacteriaceae > Collinsella. Next base: position 1,019 of record CAJJPN010000036.1, on the reverse strand, counting down.
ACGGTATTAGCGATAATCTGTTTTACGCCACCGGAAGAACCGATACCCTGGTAGTTAACTTTATTACCGGTTTCTTTCTGGTAAGTGTCAGCCCATTTGGCATACACCGGCGCAGGGAAGGTTGCACCTGCACCTGTCAGGCTTGCTTCTGCAAACACAGAGAAAGCACTCATCGATAAGGTCGCGGCGACAACAGTTGCGACGGTGGTACGCATAACTTTCATAATGTCTCCTGGGAGGATTCATAAAGCATTGTTTGTTGGCTACGAGAAGCAAAATAGGACAAACAGGTGACAGTTATATGTAAGGAATATGACAGTTTTATGACAGAGAGATAAAGTCTTCAGTCTGATTTAAATAAGCGTTGATATTCTGAACCGCCCCGGGTTTCCTGGAGAGTATTTTATCTGTGAACTCAGGCTGCCAGATCATCGTTTCCGATGGAAGCATAATAAGCTTTTTCTGCTTCTGCCGGAGGAGTATGGCCCAGCCTTTCCAGCAATCGTCGATTGTTATACCAGTCCACCCACGTGAGTGTGGCCAGTTCCACTTCTGCACGGTTTTTCCAGCTCTTACGGTGTATTACCTCCGCTTTGTAAAGACCATTGATGCTCTCCGCCATCGCGTTGTCATACGAGTCGCCTGTACTTCCTGTTGATGCCAGTAATCCGGCTTCCTTAAGCCGCTGTGTGTAGGCCAGCGATACATACTGAGAACCTTTATCACTGTGATGGACCGTGCCGGACGGTCGACGGGCCCATAACGCCTGCTCCAGTGCATCCAGCACGAATGTCGTCTCCATGGACGATGAGACCCGCCACCCCACAATGTATCCGGCAAACACATCAATGATGAACGCCACATAGACGAAGCCCTGCCATGTGCTGACGTAAGTAAAATCAGCCACCCACAGCTGGTCAGGTCGTTCTGCCACGAACTGACGGTTTACGCGGTCGCCTGCGGCAACGGCTTTCCGGCTGATGGTCGTACGGACCTTTTTACCCCGGAGAACACCGGCA
>CAJJPN010000035.1:0-15078 GCA_905193635.1 Coriobacteriaceae bacterium | reverse complement strand
ACTGTGGCGGTGTTTTTGCCCCTGGGCCTCTCCGGCGGCATCGCCGGCATGATGTGTATCGCCAACAGTGCCATGCCCCTGCTTGCGCCTGGCGCGGCCGATCCTGCCACTGCCATTCTGCTGCCGCTCACCAATGCGCAGTACAACCCCGCAGCGGGCGGCATGATCGCGGCTCTTATCGCCGGCGCATTTTTTGCCTGGATGGAGCGTCAGATTCGCAAGGTTATGCCCAACGCACTCGACACGTTCTTGTCCCCGCTGCTGGTGCTCATCATCGGCGCCTTTGCTCTGATGCTCGTCATCCAGCCGGTTGGCGCATGGCTGACGACTGCCATCTTTAGCGTTTTGACCTTTATCTTCGAGAAGCTGGGCGTCCTGGGTGGCTATATCCTGTCGGCAGGCTTCTTGCCGCTGGTTTCCGTCGGCCTGCATCAGGCGCTCACGCCGATCCACGCTATGCTCAACGATCCCGACGGCGCTACCAAGGGCATCAATTACCTGCTTCCCATCCTTATGATGGCTGGCGGCGGTCAGGTCGGTGCCGGTCTGGCGCTGTACTTTAAGACCAAGAACGCCAAGCTCAAGAAGTACGTCGCAGAGTCTATTCCCGTTGGAATCCTGGGTGTGGGCGAGCCTCTGATGTATGCTGTTACGCTGCCGCTCGTTCGTCCGTTTGTGACGGCCTGCCTGGGTGCCGGATTTGGCGGCGCGCTCGCGGCGCTGCTTCACATCGGCACGGTTTCTCAGGGCGTTTCCGGTCTGTTTGGCCTGCTGATCGTCGTTCCTGGCCAACAGCTCGGCTATGTTGCCGCTATGCTGCTTGCCTATGCCGCCGGCTTTGTCCTGACGTGGTTCTTTGGCGTCGACGAGCAGAAGATCAACGAGTTCTTTGGCGAATAGTTTGATATCGCGAGCCGTGTTGCTCAGGGCTCGCGGCGCGCGGCAGATTTCTTGATGCTATGGTTGTGCCGGCGGGGCTAACTGCTCCGCCGGCCTTTTTTAAAGGAGCGTTGAAGCGTGAAAACGGGTATTTCGATTTATCTTTCCAGCCCTCTGCAGGATATTGAGCGGACAATTGAGCGTGGTGCCGCGGCGGGTGCGCGCTATGCGTTCACCTCGCTGCATATTCCCGAGGATGGGGGAGCGGCGTATGCCGATAAGGTCCGTCATGTGCTGTCGCTGCTTTCCGCCCGCGGCATTGCGCTCATTGCCGATGTGGGGCCTCGCACGTGCGATTTGCTCGGGCTTGAGCGCATCGAGGACCTGCGCGATCTGGGGTTGGAATACCTTCGTTTGGACTATGGCTTTAGCGCCCAGCGGGTCGCGGAGCTGTCCGGTGTATTTCGCATTGTGGTCAATGCATCGACGGTGAGTTCTGATGAAATCGCATCGTGGCGTGAGGCCGGTGCCGATGTGACTCGTTTTGCCGCCTGCCACAATTTTTACCCCAAGCCTTATACCGGTTTAGCTCTGGAGGACATTGCTCGGGTGAATCTTCGTCTTGCGGCGCTTGGATTCGAAATCATGGCTTTTGTGCCGGGTGATGCTAACGTTCGCGGGCCAGTATTCGAGGGACTGCCGACGGTCGAGGCGCAGCGCGGTCGCGCGTTAAAGGTTGCTCTCAATATGCTTGAGCTTGCACATGGCGCCGATTGCGACATTGTGTTGGTCGGCGACCCCGATCTTTCCGATGCGGGCTGGGCGCAGTTTGCTCAAGTTTCCGCCGGATACGTGGACCTGCAATGCGAGCTTGAGTCTGGTTATGCCTATGTACGTGGGCAGATTCATCACGACCGGCCCGATTCGAGCACCCTCATCTTTAGGTCTCAGGAGTCGCGTACGACGCTTAAGCCGGATTCCGTGCCGACGGATGCCGGTGCCGGCCTGTTTCGAAAGGCGGGGTCGATCGCTGTGAGTAATAGCGGCTATGGGCGCTATGAAGGCGAGCTTGAGATTGCGCGGGTCGATCTTCCCGGTGAGGAGCGCATGAACGTTGCGGGTCATATCACGCCCGAGGCAATGGAGCTGCTGCCGTTCATCAAACGCGGATTCGGGGTACGGTTCGTTTAGCGTGTGGCCCGTGGGCTACAATTGGCCCATCATGCGAAGGCGCCTCGTGTGGCGTGTGCCTGCGTTGGCCGATCTATATTCGGAGGATTTCCATGACCGTACTGTTTGTTGAATATCCCAAGTGCTCGACCTGTAAGAAGGCCAAGGCATGGCTGGACGAACACGGGGTAGAGTATATCGACCGCGATATCGTTTTGGACAATCCCACGGCTGATGAGCTTGCGACCTGGATTGCTCGTTCGGGACTGCCGGTGCGGCGCTTCTTTAATTCGTCGGGCATGAAATATCGAGAGCTGGGCCTGAAGGCGCGTCTAGATGCGGGCATGACGGATCGGGAGTGCTACGAGCTGCTGGCGACCGACGGCATGCTGGTCAAGCGTCCGCTGTTGGTGGGCGACGACTTTGCGATTCCCGGCTTTAGGGAATCGGCTTGGGTCGAGGCGTTGCTGTAGCGGCTGCGGAAAGTGCGACCCGTTTTGAGTGCTCAGGGTGGGACGTGTTTTCCATCGGCGGGCTCGCTCGGCTCAATCATCGAGCTGTGCCCATTCGTGCGGATTGTAGACCTTTACGTGCTTGTTGGGCTTGCCGCTCCAGTACTCCTCGTCCATAAAGGGCAGATATGCCTGAACGCCGGGGCAGATAAAGGGAATCCGCTGCTGTTGCAGTCGCTCGCGCTGTCGCTGCTCCAGGTGCGCCTCGGATATGACAGTCGGCATACCGGACAGCTCGACGAGGCTTGCCTGGATTCGCTTAAGGTCGGGGAGTCCCGCGTGCCATGACATCCGCATGATCAAAAAGGATGCACGGCGGTAGTTTGCCTGCATCACCGTGATGGCGGGGCGCAGAGTGGGATGGATTTTGTCCCGTTCGGGCCAAAGGTCAGCAGTGATCTCGAGGCCCAGGGTCTCCCATAGGTAATCAAGCTCTTCGTCCATGGCGCCTCGATATCTACGTGATCATTGATGCTTCGATTGTGTTGCCTGGTGCTATCGTTTTCGCGGTAGAATCTGCCAACGGTTGACGGCTACCGCTCGCGGCGTTTTGCCCTTCGTGTACAGCGGTCGGCTTCACAGGTCCTTCACGGGTTGGACTAAATTAGGCCAATTTGACTGAATTTTAAAAAAGTCAAAATTGGGGCTTGCGTCACGGCGGTACTTCCCGTATATTTCTTTCTTGCGCAAAGGCACAGCCGAGCGCAGCGATGCAGTCATTGGGATGTCGTCTAATGGCAGGACAGCGGATTCTGGTTCCGTCAATGGGGGTTCGACTCCCTCCATCCCAGCCATTGCATTTGCTACATATGGCCCGTTCGTCTAGCGGTTTAGGACGCCGCCCTCTCAAGGCGGAGATCACCAGTTCGAATCTGGTACGGGCTACCAAAATTGAACGCCCCGGGCCTCGTTAGAGACCCGGGTTTTGTGTATTGACCGATATTTAAGGCGCGCGTTGAGTCTGCCGCCCGGACCGAGGAGTTGTCATGGACCTGCCTATCAGCTTGGAAGACATCACGTATGCCGAGAACTATCTGGCGCAGGGCGACCTGGCTACGGCGACGCCGCTGCTTGAGCGTCTGGTGGAGCTCGCCGAGGAGTATATCGACGCTGAGTGCAAGACGGAGGAGAAGCGCCAGTACTTTAGCTTCGACAGCAAGTTTGAGCGCCTGGCCTATCGCCGTGTGGAGAAGGATCCGCGCGAGCTGGTGCAGGTCGAGGTTCCCTTTGACCGCCTGTACTCCGACATGGCGTTTGCCTACATTCGCCAGCAGGATTATGTGAGTGCTCGGAATGCCCTGATGCAGGCCGTGCGTTGGGATCCCATGAACTGCAACTATCGCTTGGACTTGGCCGAGCTGTTCCGCGCGCTCGAGGACAAGCAGGAGTGGGCATCGCTCTCGTTCTCGGTGCTGGAGCGCGCGAGCGACGGTAAGTGCGCCGCACGCGCCTACACCAACTTGGGTCAGTACTTCTTGGAGCCCGAGACCGAGAACATTTCGGCTGCCGTGGGCTGCGCGCGTCTGGCGCTGCGCCTGGCACCCAATGATGCGCATACGACGCGTCTGCTCAACAAGATCCATACCACCTATCCGGATGCCGCGGACGAGAGTGACGACCATGTGATGGGTGAGCTCGCCCTGCAGGGCGTGCCGACCTCGCCTTCGGCCGAGATCGCCATCTGCCTGATCATGTGCGCGACCGATGCTGCAAGCGACGGCGACAAGCAGGAGGCTACGCGTCTGACGGTCCGTGCCCGCGACCTGGTGGGCGAGGAGGCATGCGCGGCGATTATCAAGCTGGTGCGCGAGAGCGATGCCGAGCTTAATGCCGAGCGCAGGGCAAAGCGCGAGGCTGCGGGCTCAAACGCCAATGGCGCCAAGGAGGCCGGCGATGCCCAGTAAGCGCGAGCGCAAGCTCATTTCCAAGAATCGCTCGGCACATCACGAGTACTTTATCGATGAGACGTTTGAGTGCGGTATTGAGCTGAGCGGTACCGAGGTCAAGTCGATTCGCGAGCGCGCGTGCCAGATTACCGATACCTTTGCACTGATTCGTGGCGGGGAGTGCTGGCTCGTCGGCCTGCATATCCACCCTTATAGCCATGGTGGCGTGTGGAATCGCGATCCCGACCGTCGGCGCCGTCTGCTGCTGCACCGCAAGGAGATCGACTTTCTTGACGGCAAACTTCGCAACCGTGGTTATGCGCTGGTTCCGTTGGAGCTCTACTTTAATACCGACGGTCGCGTAAAACTGCTGCTGGGCCTGGGTCGCGGCAAGAAGCTCTACGACAAGCGCGAGGACATGGCCAAGCGTGATGTCCAACGCGAGATCGACCGCGCCCTCAAGGAACGCAACCGCTGACCGTCCTTCATAAGTTGCGGTGGAATACGGACTGTTTTGCCTGTTTGAGGGGCTATTCAGTCCTTATTTCACCGCAACTGCGGGCGTCTCATCTTGCTTATACTGTTTTGACACATATGTCTCAAAGGTGGTGTCCGTTGTGGGCGCCGCCTTTTTTGTGGGTACATACATCCATGAGGTTCCAACCCGGGTTAGGGGAGTGATTGTTATGGACAAAACTGCGTTCTTTACCATGCCGAGCGGTCTGTACGTGGTGAGCGCCGCGGCAGACGGGCTGCGCGCCGGCTGCGTCATCAACACTGCGGTGCAGGTGACGTCCATGCCGCCGCGCATTTCGGTTGCCGTGAACAAGGACAACGTCACCTCGGGCGTCATCGCTTCGGCCAAAGCGTTCGCGCTGACCGTGATCGATCAGACCGCCGATATGCTCTACATCGGTAACTTTGGGTTCCGCACCAGCAGCGATTATGACAAGTTTGCCAAATACGAGACCCGCGAGACGGCTCTGGGCATGCCCTATGTGCCCGAGCACGCGGCGGCCCTGTTTAGCTGCCATTTGATCGACACTGTGGATGTTGGCACGCATCTACTGTTTATCGGCGAGGTCGAGGATGCCGAGCGCTTGAGTGACGAGACGCCGCTCACCTACGATTACTACCATAAGGTCCTGAAGGGCAAGACGCCTCCGAAGGCGTCCTCGTATCAAGGCTAGAAATGTTTTAAAAGTACTTGCATTATATTATTGAGAATCTATACTGATAAATGAAGTACATCACCAGTCGCGTTTGAGAGGAGAACATCATGGCTGAGGAGAAGAAGACGTATAAGTTCGTGTGCGTCGTTTGCGGTTACGAGGTTGAGGTCGATACGCCCGAGCTGCCCGAGGATTATGTGTGCCCGGTGTGCGGCGTCGGTCCCGATCAGTTTGAGCTCGTCGAGGAGTAGCTCGCAGACACACGGCGAAAGCCGAACATAGCTCTGTCCAAGGGCCTCGGTCGAATTCTCGGCCGGGGCCCTTTTCCTCCGCCCCCAAGGGATCACGGTTGCTGTTGGCCGATCCTGTCTGTTGTGAGTCCGGCCGACCTTTTGTCTTAACCCGCCACATCTAACGGTGGAAATTGGGCCCACTTGTTACATATCGAGACAAACCAAAACCGTCCGGCAGAAGATCTCAATCTGTAACATCTAGACATCGAAAGCGGGTCTAGATGTTGCAGATCGAGACGTTTGCCTGAGTAGGTGCCCCGCCCCATTACATCCCTGTCAACAACACGACATCGAGAATCGTCACGATGGCACCGATCCCTACGAGCAGCGCGTTGAGCGGGCGCGAATTGGCATATTTGCCCATGACGCGGCGTGAGCTGGTGAGCCGTATGAGCACAAAGACCGTAATCGGCAGCTGAAGCGACAGCAGCGCCTGACTCCAGATGAGACCTTCAAAAGGATTTGGAACGACCAGGCACGCCGCCACTGCTCCGGCGAAACAGGCCGCCACCCCGACCGAGGAATGTCGGTCGTGGATGTCGTATTCCTCGTCGAACATGCCCGCGGTGATGGTGCCCGCCGCCATGCCCGCCGTCACACTACTCGAGAGGCCCGCAAACAGCAGCGCTACCGCAAAGATGGTCGAGCTCGCCGGGCCCAAGATGGGGGAGAGCGTGGCCGCTGCGACGGCGAGGTCGTCTACGACCATGCCGTGCGCAAAGAAGGTCGTTGCGGCCAGGATGACCATGGCCGAGTTGATTGCCCAGCCCACGCCCATCGAAAAGAGCGTGTCGAAGAGCTCGTAGCGCAGACGCTCTTCGATAACCTGCTCGCCTTGGCCTTCGAAGTGCATGGATTGGATGACCTCGGAGTGCAGAAAAAGGTTGTGTGGCATAACGACCGCACCCAGAACGCTCACGATAATCGCGGCAGAGCCAGTGGGCATACTGGGCGTGATCCAGCTTGCGGCGGCTTGCGGCCAGTCGACCTTGACTAGTGCAAGCTCGGCCAAAAACGAGAGTCCTACCACGCCTACGAAGGCGATGATCCAGCGTTCGGCTCGCTTGTAGGAGTTCGTCATGAGCATCGCCATCGATACTGCCGCCACGATGACGCAGCCCGCACGCACGGGCAGCCCAAAGAGCATTTGAAGGGCAATCGCGCCGCCCAGGACTTCGGCCATGGCGGTGGCGATGGTCGCGAGATAGGCGCTGCCGAGCACCGCGCGTCCCACGATGCGGGGGAGAAAGCGGGTCGTGGCCTCGGCAAGGCAGGCGCCCGTGGCGATGCCCAAGTGCGCCGCGTTGTGCTGCAGCACGATGAGCATAATCGTGGACAGCGTGACGATCCACAGCAGCGCGTAGCCAAACTGCGAGCCCGCGGCCATATTGGAGGCCCAGTTGCCCGGGTCGATAAAGCCGACGGTCACGAGCAGCCCGGGGCCGATATGCCGCGCAATGTCTAGGCCTCCGTGACCACCGGTGCGTCGGGAGCCAAAGTGTTGTTTGAGATGGTTGAGCATGGTGCGCTCCTGCGTATGGGCGGCGTGACGTCGCATCTGGGTCGTGCGGCGCCACGCGTCGGATTTGGGTTGGGGCTACTTGTGCGCTTTGCCCTGATTGGCCACGGCGTCGATCTTGGCGGCGATGGTCGCCGGGTCGCCGATGTAGCGCTTGTCGAGGACATTGAAATCGGTATCGAAGGTGTAGACGAGCGGCACGCCGGTGGGGATGTTGACCTTGAGGATCTCCTCGGGCGTGAGGTGCTCGAGCTTCATGACGAGTGAGCGCAGGGAGTTGCCGTGTGCGGCGATGAGTACGCGCTTGCCGGCGAGCATCTGGGGGCGAATCTCGTCTTCGAAATAGGGCCAGGCGCGGGCGATCGTGTCCTTGAGGCATTCGGTATAGGGCAGCTGATCGGGCGCGACATCACGGTATTGCTCCTGGGTGTGGGGATCGCGCGCGTCGTTCGGCTCGAGTGCCGGCGGGCAGATATCGAAGGAGCGGCGCCAGATGAGCACCTGCTCGTCGCCGTGCTCCGCCGCGGCATCGGCCTTGTTGAGACCCTGCAACGCTCCGTAGTGGCGCTCGTTGAGCTTCCAGGATTTGATGACGGGCAGCCACTCGCGATCCATTTGGCCGAGCACGATGTTGAGGGTGTGGATCGCGCGCTTGAGGCGCGAAGTGTAGCAGACGTCAAAGTCGAAACCGGCTTCTTTGAGGGCTCGACCGCCTGCTGCGGCTTCTTCGCGGCCCGTGTCGGTGAGCTCAACATCGGTCCAGCCGGTGAACAGGTTGAGCTTGTTCCACTCGGACTCTCCGTGACGGATGAGGACGAGTTGCATCGTCTGCTGGTCTGCTTGGTGCGCCATAGGGGCCTCCTTGATCTGGCACGGTGTGCGTGCCGTTTGCTTGACGCCGCAAAGGATACCCGTTTTAGGCTTAAAAGTTAACCAAGACTAACAAAATTGTTGTATTTGAATGGGATGGTGAAGGGGGGGCTGCCGAAATGTCTCGATCTGTAACAACTAGGGATGGAAATTGGGCCTAGGTGTTACAGATCAAGACAGGAAGAAATGGTCCTATGGAAAATCTCGATCTGTAACAGCTGACCGCCAAAACCGGCCCTTCATGTTACAGATTGAGATGTTTGAAGTGGTGAGCTAACAGGCCGAACTTGGGGCCTATGTTGTCGCCCTTGAGGTCGGCGGTGTCCACTCGTAGGGCGTGCGTTACGCGATTGTTTCGAAACGGGTGGGAAACACAACGGGCCGACGATGCTCCTACTATGCCTATTCAACTGACTGTCTAAATATCTAGGGGAGGATCGCGATGCAGGCAGATTCCGCTCAGCAGCAGGGCCTTTATCGCCCCGAATTCGACCACGATGCATGTGGCATCGGCGCGCTTGCCGATATCAACGGTGAGCGCCATCACCAGATTCTGGACGACGCACTGTCCATTCTGGTCAACTTGGAGCACCGCGGCGGCACGGGACTCGAGAAGAATACCGGCGATGGCGCTGGCATCCTGTTCCAGGTTCCGCATCACTTTTTCCGTAAAGAGGCTCAAAAGTGCGGTCAGATTCTGCCGGCAGAGGGCGACTATGGCGTGGCCATGCTGTTCTTCCCGCAGGACGACAAGGGCGTAGAGGATGCCCGCCGCGTGTTTGAGGAGGGCTGTGCCGAGGCCGGCGTGCCGCTGCTCTTTTGGCGCGAGGTGCCCGTCGACCCGCACGACCTGGGCGAGACGGCCCGCGCCTGCATGCCCACTATCCTGCAGGCCTTCCTGGGCCGTCCGGACGACACGCCCGCCGGCGATGCCTTTGAGCGTCGCCTGTACGTGTGCCGCCGCACCATCGAAAAGAAGGCCGATGCCGAGTTTGCCCTGCGAGACAAGATCTTCTACGTGTGCTCCATGAGCTCGCGCACCATCGTGTACAAGGGCATGCTGGTCGCCACGCAGATGCGCCGCTTCTTCATCGACCTCAACGACGCCGCCGTCAAAACGGCCGTGGCGCTCGTCCACTCGCGCTACTCCACCAACACCACGCCCAGCTGGGAGCGTGCGCACCCCAACCGCTTTATCATCCATAACGGCGAGATCAACACCCTCAAGGGCAACGTCAACTGGATTCGCGCCCGCGAACCCAACCTGTACAGCCCCGTGCTGCAGCACGATCTTGAGCGCGTGATGCCCATCATCAACCGCGAGGGTTCCGACTCCGCGATTCTGGACAACGTGCTCGAATTCTTGGTCATGAACGGTCGCCCGCTCACGCGTGCCGCGTCCATGTTGCTGCCCGAGCCGTGGGACCACAACGATAGCCTGAGTGAGGAGCGCCGCGCCTACGACGCTTACCAGTCCATGCTCATGGAGCCCTGGGACGGCCCGGCGGCCATCGCCTTTACCGACGGTCGCACGCTGGGCGCCGCCCTCGACCGCAACGGCTTGCGCCCCGCCCGCTACTACGTGACGCGCGATGGCCGCTTTATGCTGGCAAGCGAGGGGGGCACCATCGAGGTGAGCCCCGAGAACATCCTGACGAGCGGCTGCCTGGGACCGGGCCAGATGCTCGAGGTCGATTTTGCCCGCGGCCGCGTGATCTACAACGACGAGCTGCGCGCCCGCTATGCCAAGGAGAAGCCCTACCGCGACTGGATTGCCGAGGAGACACTGACCGTCGACGCGCTCGATGAGCCCGCCGCGCCCGCGCCCGCCGAGGATGCCGAGGTGCCCGCCGCCGTGCGCATGGCCAAGCTCGGCTATCACTGGGATGATGTTGACGAGGTCGTGCGCCCCATGGCCCAGCAGGGCAAGGCCCCGCTCGCCTCGATGGGTATCGATGCGCCGTTGGCCTGCCTGTCCAAGAAGACGCGTTCGTTCTTTGACTACTTCTATCAGCTGTTCGCTCAGGTCACGAATCCTCCGATCGATGCCCTGCGCGAGCACATGGTGACTTCGACCACGCTCTACCTGGGCAACCACGGCAACCTGCTCGAGGATTCCCGCACGGCCTGTCAGCTGGTGCGCTTGGAGCGCCCATTGCTCAACGAGGAAGAGCTCGAGCATATCTGTGCCATCGACCGTGTTGGCTTTAAGACCCGTCGTTTCCGTGCCGTCTACCGCCGCGATGCCGGCGAGGGCGCGCTGCAGGCTGCGCTCAAACAGCTTGCCGAGGACGTTGAGGCTGCGGTCCGCGACGGCGTGAACATTGTGGTGTTGAGCGATCGTGCCGCTGCGGGCGAGGTGCCCGTGCCGTCGCTGCTCGCCGTGGGCTGTGTGCACAACCACCTGATTCGCGCTGGCGTGCGTACCTTTGCCGACATCGTGGTGGAGTGCGGCGACGCTGTGTCCCCGCACGACTTTGCGGCACTGGTGGGCTACTCCGCGAGCGGCATCTATCCGTACAACGCACATGCGTGCATCCGCGATCTGGCGGCACGCGGCGACCTGGACGTGACGGCCGAGCAGGGCATCGCCAACTACAACAAGGCTGCGACCGCCGGTATCGTCTCCATCATGTCCAAGATGGGCATCTCCACGGTGCAGAGCTACCATTCGGCGCAGATCTTCGAGGCCGTGGGCTTTACGCCGGAGTTCGTCAACGCGTACTTCGCCGGCACGGTGAGCCGTGTGGGCGGTATGGGTGTCGAGGACGTTGAGTGCGAGCAAAACGAGCGCTACGACGCCGCGCTCGCTATCCTTAAGAGCCCGGCTCCCGATCAGCTGCCCACACTGGGTCTGACCAAGTGGCGCCCGCTCGGCGGCGAGGATCACCTCATCGATCCGCAGACTGTCTACTTGCTGCAGACCGCCTGCCGTGAGGACAGCTACGACACCTTTAAGGAGTACAGCGCCCGCCTGCACCGCACCGGCCGCGCCGTGCGCCTGCGCGACCTGCTGGACTTTGATGCCAGCGGTCGCACTCCGGTGGCACTCGACGAGGTCGAACCCGCACTCAACATCGTCCGCCGCTTTAACACCGGCGCCATGTCGTATGGCTCCATCAGCAAAGAGGCGCACGAGTGCATGGCCATCGCCATGAACCGCCTGCACGGCCGTTCCAACTCCGGCGAGGGCGGTGAGGACCCGCGTCGCGAGACCCCGCTGGCTAACGGTGATTCCAAGAACTCCGCGATCAAGCAGGTGGCAAGTGCGCGCTTTGGCGTGACGAGCCGCTACCTGTGCAGCGCCTTCGAGATTCAGATCAAGATGGCCCAGGGCGCCAAGCCCGGCGAGGGTGGCCACCTGCCCGGCAAGAAGGTCTACCCCTGGATTGCCGAGGTCCGTCAGTCTACGCCCGGCATCGGCCTGATCTCGCCTCCGCCGCATCACGACATCTACTCCATCGAAGACCTGGCCGAGCTCATCTTTGACCTTAAGAACGCCAACCCTGGCGCACGCGTGTCGGTCAAGCTGGTCAGCGAGGCCGGCGTCGGCACCATCGCCACCGGTGTGGCCAAGGGCGCTGCCGACAAGATCTTGATCAGCGGCCACAATGGCGGCTCGGGTGCCGCTGCTCGCGATTCGATCTGGCACGCCGGTCTGCCGCTGGAGCTTGGCCTTGCCGAGGCCCAGCAGACGCTGCTGCAAAACGGCCTGCGCTCGCGCGTGGTGCTCGAGGCCGACGGCAAGCTCATGGACGGCACCGATGTTGCCGTCGCCTGCCTGCTGGGCGCCGAGGAGTTTGGCTTTGCGACCATGCCGCTCATCTCGATGGGCTGCCTCATGCAGCGCGACTGCCAGCAGGATACCTGCCCCGCCGGCATCGCCACGCAAAACTGCCGCCTGCGTCGCGGCTTCCGCGGCAAGCCCGAACACGTCGAGCACTTTATGCTCTTTGTTGCCGAGCAACTGCGCGAGGTCATGGCGAGCCTGGGCTTCCGCACCGTCGACGAGATGGTCGGCCATCCCGAGTGCTTGCGCCAGATTGAGGTCCCGGGCAACCGTAAGGCCAACCTGCTCGATCTGTCGCCCGTGCTGGCGAGCGCGACCTGCGAGTTCGGTGCCCATATCCCGGGTGCCGACGGTCGTCACTTCCTGCCGCAGATGGCCGCGGACAGCGAGCTCGACAAGACGCTCGACTCCACGCTGTTCGTGCCCTATACGGCCGATGCCCGTGCGCACCTGCGTCCGATTCGCTTCCGCGCCGATATCGCCAACGTCAACCGTTGCGTGGGCACCATCCTGGGCAACGCGGTGACCAAGGCACATCCCGAGGGCTTGCCCGCCGGCTCCATCACCGTCGATTGCGATGGTTCGGCCGGTCAGAGCTTTGGCGCGTTCCTGCCGCGCGGCATTACGCTCAACGTGTGCGGCGACGCCAACGACTACTTTGGAAAGGGCCTTTCGGGCGGCGAGGTGTCGGTGCGCCCCAACCCGCATGCGACCTACAAGTTCGACGAGAACATCATCGTGGGCAACGTTGCGTTCTTTGGCGCCACGAGCGGCCGCGGCTTCATTAACGGTCTGGCAGGCCAGCGCTTTGGCGTGCGCAACTCCGGTGCCACCGTGGTGGTCGAGGGCTGCGGCAACCATGGCTGCGAGTACATGACGGGCGGTCTGGCGCTCATCTTGGGCGAGGTCGGGCAGAACTTCGCCGCCGGTATGACGGGTGGCGTGGCCTATGTCTTTGACCAGTACGGCACGCTCAGTGCCCGCGTGAACCACGAGAGCGTGGAGCTCAAGGCCCCGACGGCCGGCGAGCTGGCACAGATTCGCGAGCTCATCCAGGAGCACGTGGACGCGACGCAGAGCCCGCGCGGCATCAAGCTGCTCTACAGCTTTGAGACGATGAGCAAGCACTTCGTGAAGGTCATTCCGACCGAGTACGAGCGTGTGCTGGCGATTGTCGCCGCCGCCGAGGCCGTCGGCAAGACGCATGCGCAGGCAGAGGAGCTGGCGTTTGACATCGTGACCGGTCGCGCGAGCGCTGCGGATCTCGCTCGCTTCGATGCTGCGGGCGGTGCTGCGGGCGCTGCGTCCGTGGCTGCCAGCCCTGTTGCTTCGACCAAGAAGGAGGCGTAAGTGCCATGGGTAAGCCCGGTGCTTTTCTTGATATCGATCGCGTGACCCACGAGCTGCGTCCCGTGGAGGAGCGCAGTCATGATTTTGATCCCCTGTATGTGGAGCTCGATGACGACGCACGTCGCGCCCAGGCGAGCCGCTGCATGATGTGCGGCGTGGCGTTTTGCCAGATGGGCGCGAGCTTTGGCAAGGCACGTCCGAGCGGCTGCCCGCTGCACAACTTGATTCCCGAGTGGAACGAGCTGGTGTACCGCGGCCGCTGGGACGAGGCTGCCGAGCGTCTGTCTCTCACCTCGCCCATGCCCGAGTTCACGAGTCGTGTGTGCCCGGCGCTGTGCGAGGCCGCGTGCAACCTGGGTTCGGTCGATGGCCAGCCCACGACGATCCATGACAACGAACGTGCGATCAGCGACCACGAATGGGCAAATGGCGGTCCGCGTCGCTTTGAGCCGGCGGGGGAGGACGCGCCCTCGGTCGCCGTGGTTGGTTCTGGCCCGGCTGGCCTGGTGGCTGCGTGGGAGCTCGCGCGTCGCGGTGCCCGCGTGACGGTGTTTGAGCGTGACGACCGCCCGGGCGGCCTGCTCATGTACGGCATTCCCAACATGAAGCTCGAGAAGTCCGTGGTCGAGCGTCGCGTGGCGCTCATGCGCGAGCTGGGTATCGTCTTTGAGCTGAGCGCCGATGTGACGGACCCTGCGGTGGCAGCCAAGCTCAATGGCTTTGACGCCGTTGTGGTGGCTGCTGGTGCTCGTGCGCCCCGCGGTCTTTCGGCTACGAATGTGGATGCCCCGGGCGTGGTGTATGCCGTGGATTACCTGACGGCTTCGACTGTGTCGGTACTCGACGGCGGCGAGCCCGCTATTGACGCGCGCGGCCTGGACGTTGTGGTCATTGGCGGTGGCGATACGGGCAACGACTGCGTGGGTACCGCCGTACGTCAGGGCGCGCGCAGCGTGCGTCAGTTTGAGTTCTTGCCGGCGGCGCCCGATAAGCGTACGGCGAGCAACCCCTGGCCGCAGTGGCCCAATGTGAAGAAGACCGACTATGGCCAGCAAGAGGCCATTGCCGCCATGGGTGGCGAGATGCGCGCCTGGGGTGTGGATACCCTCGAGGTGTTGCTGGACAAGAAGGGCGCGGCCGCGGGTCTGCGCGTAGTCGATCTAGATTGGTCGGCCGGCAAGCCCGAACGCATTGCGGGCTCCGAGCACGAGGTGCCGGCGCAGCTGGTGCTCATCGCCTGTGGCTTTACGGGTCCCGAGCATGGCGTGTTCGATGTGGTGAGCGTGCCTGTTGCCACCGCTGGTCGTCCGCTGCCGGTGATGGCTGCCGAGGGCTCGCACCTCGCGGCCCGCGTGGATGGCGTTGCTGCGGATGCCGCGCCGGTGTATGTGGCCGGCGACGCCCGCAACGGCAGCTCGCTCGTGGTGAGTGCCATGGCCGATGCCCTCGCCTGCGCTGCCGAGGTTGCCGAGGCACTGGAACTGTAAAGTAGTCACGGAGATATTCAACAATCGAATCGGCAAGGGCTGTCCCTAACTGCCGGCACAAAAGGAACGTCCCTAAGTGCCGACAGTTAGGGACGTTCCTTTTAATATGAGCAGGACATTGTCAAGAGGCAAAATCGGGCCTGGCCCCAA
>CAJJPN010000034.1:0-15229 GCA_905193635.1 Coriobacteriaceae bacterium | reverse complement strand
GGCAACTGCCACATCTACGTGCATGAATCCGCCGATTTTGACAAGGCGCTCAACATTATCGTCAACGCTAAGACGCAGCGCGTGGGCGTGTGCAATGCCGCCGAGTCGCTGCTGGTCGACCGTGCCGTGGCGGATTCGTTTTTGCCGGCGGTCGTTGCCGTGCTGCACGACCACGGCGTGCTGATTCACGGCGACGAGGCCACGTGCGCCGCATGCGCTGCCGCCGGGCTTGCCGAGGGCGACGACTATGTAGCCGCGACTGAGGAGGACTGGGGCCGCGAGTATCTGGCGCTCGAGATGAGCGTGAAGGTCGTGGCGAACGAGGACGAAGCCATCGCGCACATCAACCGCTACGGCACCATGCACTCCGAGGCCATCGTTGCCGAGGACGAGGATGCCTGCGAGCGCTTCCTGGACGCGGTCGATGCCTCGGCCGTATACGCCAACGCCAGCACGCGCTTTACCGACGGCGGCGAGTTTGGCCTGGGCGCCGAGATCGGCATCTCGACCCAAAAGCTCCACGCCCGCGGCCCCTTTGCCGCCGAGGCCCTCACCACCTACAAATACAAGCTCCGCGGCACCGGCCAGGTCCGTCCCTAAACCTGTTGCAAACGAAAAACCACCACAAAGGCGCCTGTCCCCTTTGCGGTGGTTATAGGTGGCGTGGGCGGTTAGGCCTGGAAGGTGTCGCGATCGGGAGCGAAGGATTGCATGGCCGCGATGGTACGGTCGAAGAGCTCGGGAAGCTCCCAGCCCAGCATCTCGGCGCCCTGCGAAATCACGTCACGCGAGCAGCCGGCGGCAAAGCGCTTGTCCTTGAACTTCTTCTTGAGCGACTTGGTCGTAAAGTCCATGACGCTCTTGCTCGGGCGCATGACGATGGCGGCTCCGATCAGGCCGGTGAGCTCGTCGCAGGCGAACAGTATCTTTTCCATCTGCAGTTCGGGCTTGGGCAGCGAGGTGTTGAAATCGGACGTGTGCGTCTGGATGGCGCGAATGAGCTCGGGAGAGGCGCCCTCGCCCTCGAGGATCTCGGCCGCATAGATGGTGTGGTTCATGGGGTCATCCTCATGCTCCTCCCAATCCAGGTCGTGCAGCAGGCCGACGATGCCCCAAAACTCCTCGTTCTCGGGGTCGAACTCGCGCGCAAAGTAGCGCATGGTGCCCTCGACCGTTTCGCCATGGGTGATGTGGAACGGGTCCTTGTTGTGCTCGTTGAGCAGTTCGAACGCACGGTCGCGGGTGATTCCGGCGGTAAGTGGCTCTGCCATAAGAGGCTCCTTGTGCTCGTAGGTATCGCTAAGAATGAATACTACTAGAACGACTAGAACGAAAAAACCACCACAAAGGTGCCTGTCCCCTTTGTGGTGGTTTTTGGCGCGGATGGGTTAGTTGAGGGCGGCTTGGGCTAGGCGGGCTTCGGCGTCCTCTTCGGTGACGCCCAGGGCCACGGCGAACTCCTCGATGGAGCGGCGCTTGGCCTCCTTGAGTACGCGCATGTAGTAAGAGCTGGGCTTTTTATCAGCTTCCTCGGCCTGGCGAATGCGGTGCATCATGGTCTTTGCCACGCGGACCGTCTCGGGCGCGCCCAGCTTGAGCTGCTGCTTAAAGTGCGTCTCCTCAAGCGAGCTGTTACGCTCGGTAAAGGTGTCGCACTCCAGCTCGTCATAGTGGCTCAGCAGGTGCTCGGCATCTTGCTGGGAGATGGCGGCATGCAAACGATCGGCCTGCGCCACGGGGTACATGAGGATCGTCTGCGCATGTCCCTGCTTGGTCTCGAGCAACAGCATGGGCTGCGGCGTGTCGTCCCTAAAACCGACGACGGTGCAGACTCCCTGACCCGGATGAATGACGTGTTGACCGATTGAGAACATGCTACCTCCAACTTATACGAATTTACGTATGTCTAGAATAACACGCTGACGTGCGCAAACCCTTACTTTATGCAGGAAAAGCACACAATTCTGATAGGTAAGAGTATTCGATAACAGACGCAGCTCATTCACACCTTTATGCATTTTCAACGCCTGCATAATCTGCAGGCAGACCGGCATCTTTGAGTGACTCCATGCAAGCTGTAGTCATTTTTGTGCATATGCAATATCTATTAGCTTTACCCTGCGACAGTGCCCGTCGCTTGTGATAGAGTGCTACAAACTCTGGCTTTTGCCCTACGAGTGACCAAGAGCTCGGGGGCTTTAACACAAGGAGGATCTATGCCCGAGAAGATTGAAGAGCTGGTACGCGCTGCGCTTGCTGCGGCCCAGGAGGCCGGCGACCTTTCCGCATTTGAACTTGACGATTGCGCTATCGAGCGACCGGCTGACACTTCTCATGGCGAGTGGACCTCTACCATGGCCCTGAAGTCCGCCAAGCTGGCCCACTGCGCCCCGCGCAAGATCGCCGAGGTCATCGTTGCCCATATGCCCGAGGACCCCGCGATCGAGAAGGTCGAGATCGCAGGCCCCGGCTTCATCAACTTCTACCTCTCCGTTGCCGTCAAGAATGCCATCTTTGGCGAGGCTCGCGAGAAGGGCATGGACTTCGCTAAGTCCAACGTCGGTGGTGGCCTGAAGACCCAGGTCGAGTTCGTTTCCGCCAACCCCGTCGGCCCCATGCACATCGGCCACGGCCGCTGGGCCGCGCTGGGCGATTCGCTCTGCCGCGTTATGGACCACGCCGGCTATGAGATCCAGCGTGAGTTCTACATCAATGACCACGGCTCTCAGATGAACACCTTCGGCAACTCCATCAGCACGCGCTATATGCAGCTTGCCGACATCATCGCCAAGCAGGGCGTTGATATCGACGAGGCTCACAAGCTGCTGATCGCCGACCGTGACGCCTTTGTTGCCGACGAGAACGACGAGCACCCCGAGACCCATCCGTATCAGGACAACTTTGCCGAGACCTTGGGCAAGGACTCTTACGGCGGCGACTACATCATCGACGAGGCCGCCGAGTTCTGGCGCACCGACGGCGACAAGTGGGTCGACGCCGATCCGCAGGAGCGTATGGAGAGCTTCCGTGAGCGCGGCTATGTAAAGATGGTCGACAACATGCGCGACCTCTGCCACGCCGTCAACTGCGACTTTGATCGTTGGTACTCCGAGCGCTCGCTGTACGTGAAGGACACCGAGGGCGAGACCGCCGGCACCTCTGCCGTCGACCGCGCTTTTGAGAAGCTCGACAAGATGGGCTACCTCTACACCAAGGACGGCGCCCTGTGGTTCCGTTCCACCGACCTGGGCGACGACAAGGACCGCGTCCTGATCAAGTCCGACGGCGAGTACACCTACTTCGCCTCCGATGTTGCCTATCACTGGGATAAGTTCCAGCGCGTCGATCACGTCATCGACATCTGGGGCGCCGACCACCACGGTTACATCGAGCGCGTCCGCTGCGTCTGCGACGCTCTGGGTTACCCCGGCAAGTTCGAGGTTCTACTGGGCCAGCTCGTCAACCTGCTGCGTAACGGCAAGCCCGTCCGTATGTCCAAGCGCAAGGGCACCATGGTGACCCTGCAGGAGCTCGTCGACGAGGTCGGCTCCGATGCCGCTCGCTACACGCTCATCTCCAAGAGCTCCAACCAGATGGTCGACTTCGATATCGAGGCCGTCAAGAAGCGCGACAACTCCAACCCGGTCTATTACGTGCAGTATGCTCATGCCCGCGTGTGCTCCATCCTGCGCCGTGCCGCCGACGTAACGCCTGAGCAGGCCGACGAGATGGGCATGAAGGCCGTTGCCGCCAAGGCCATCGGTGAGAACGTCGATTACTCGCTGCTGACCGACCCGACCGAGCTCGCCCTTTCGCGCAAGCTCAACGAGCTCACCGACCTGATCGCCAGCTGCGCTCGCGATCGCGCCCCGTTCCGTCTGACCCACTTTGCCGAGGAACTCGCCGGTGACTTCCACAGCTTCTACGCTGCCTGCCAGGTGCTGCCGAGCGAGGGCCGTCCCGTCGACCCCGAGCTTTCGCGTGCCCGTCTGGCCGCTTGCGATGCCGTCCGCGTGACGCTCGCCCTGGTGCTCACCCTCGTTGGCGTTTCCGCGCCCGAGCAGATGTAATCTGCGGGTCATTTGACCGTGTAGGTTTGGTTTAACTGAGCCCTATAAGCCCGATCTCCCACGGAGGTCGGGCTTTTTTCGCAAATGCCGACGTATTGACGAATTTGGAACTGCTGGAAATACGAAACTATGCCGGTTTACTACGATGAATTGAGAATTTCCAACCACGCCGGCTTTTCGCAAAAAAGCGCAAGGCATCTACCTGCGGTTTTAGTTCAACCGGTTTCGGAGTAGTCGCGGTTGAGCGATTCATCGTAGTAAACCGCCATAGTTTTGGCGGAGGCGGTCGGATTTGTGGGCGGTAAACCAAAGAGTATCCCTTTTGACTAGTCGTTTATGAACGTCCCCGATGACTAAGTTGCAGGTGACGGCGGTTGTGTTACACTAACGCTGCGTAGTTGACGCAATCATCTCGATACAGATCAATGATGTCCGTCGTTTTGAACGGAACTAGACTGTTTAGCCGCCCTGAAGGTTTATGCAGGGAGCATGTGATCACAGGGCTTGAAAAGAAAGTTGAGCAAACACTGTGTCTGATCAACAGCAAGAAAACGAAATAACGACGACGCAAGCCGCTCCCGCTGCACCGGTTGCGTCGGACCAGGTCGCGGCGCCCGCGCAAGCCTCGGCTCCCGAGACGCCTAAGGCTGCTTCGACGCCTGCGCCTGCAACTGGTGAGGAGGCTGCTCCGGCAAAGCCCATGCGTACGCGCCGCACGGCCAAGCCTACCGCTGACGGCGAGGAGGTCACCAAGCCCAAGCGCCGTACCACGCGCACGACGCGCGTCAAGCGCACCGTTGCAGCTGACTCCTCGGCGCCGATTTCCGATGAGGTCGCGCAGGCACGTGCGTTGGCGCAGATTAGCGAGGCTCAGGTGGTGCGCGCCCGCCGTCGTGCTGCCGAGCGCGAGGCCGCGGCTCTGACCGAGCTTGCAGCTCCGTCTGTGCCCGAGACGCCTGCCGCCACCGAGACCCCTGTCGCCGACCAGCCGACCGAGAAGCCGGTACCGCGCACACGCCGCCGCACGGCTGCTAAGGCCGAGCAGGTTGCTGAACAGGTAACCCCCGAGCTCACTGAGGCTTCGGTCCGTTCCGCGGCAGGGGAGGGCACATCGCCTGTTGAGCCCGCTGTGCCTGTCGAGGCCAGCGAAGTTCCCGTTGTCGATCCGGCTTTGCGCCCGCACCGTCGCGGTCGCAAGCCCAAGGCCTTTGTCGAGGCAGAGAAGGCCGCAGCAGCAGCCGCCGCCGCTCGGGATGCTGCGGCGACCGCCGAGTCTGCAACCGCTGCCGATGCACCCGTCCAGGATGCTACGACTTCCGAGGCCGCTCCCGCCGATGCCGAGCCCGCCGACGTCCGTCCCGGTCGCAGCCGTCGTACTGCTGCTAAGCGCACGTCCAAGGCCAAGGCTGCCAAGAAGGGCGCGTCCGAGGATTCCGCCGAGACGACCGCCGATGTATCGACTGATGCCGCCGAGCCCCAGGACGTCGAACAGCCTGCGTCCGAGAAGCCCAAGCGCGGTCGTAAGAAGTCCGTTAAGGCCAAGGCGTCCGAGCAGCAGGATGTCGAAGCGCAGGTTGATTCTGGCGCCGAGGCCAATGACGCCGCCGCGGCCAATGTTGGCACCGCCGCAACCGATGGTGCCGCCCCCGCTGAGGGCGAAGACGGCACTCGTCCCAACCGTCGCCAGCACAAGCGCAACGACGAGCGCAACGAGCGTAAGGACGACCGCAACAACGACCGTCGCAACCGCCAGCGCGATCGCAAACAGCGCAACAAGGAGCGTAATGCCGCTCCCACCGAGCCCACGCTTTCGCGCGAGGAACTCGCGGCCATGAAGGTCGCTGAGCTGCGCGAGAAGGCTAAGGAGTTCGAGATCGAGACGACCGGCAAGAAGAAGGCCGAGCTCGTCGAGGAAATCTACGTCACCGCTGCGAAGGCCGAGGGCTTCCGCGACATCAAGGGCATTCTGCAGATTCGCCCGGACAGCTCCGGCATCATCCACGCCCATGGCTACATGAAGTCCAACGACGACGCCTTCGTGCCCGCCTACCTCATCCGCTCCGCGCGCCTGCGCACGGGCGACGTCATCGAGGGCTCGCTGCGTCCTTCGCGCGGCGGCGACAAGCGCGCCGGCCTCGCCAAAATCACGACCGTCAACGGTCTGGACCCCGAGCAGATTCGCAACCGTCCCAAGTTCGGCGACCTCACCCCGGTCTATCCCAACGAGCCGCTGCGCATGGAGCACGGCAAGGATTCCATCACCGGTCGCGCCATCGACATCGTGTCGCCGATTGGCAAGGGCCAGCGCGGCCTGATCGTGTCCCCGCCCAAGGCCGGCAAGACCACGATCCTCAAGAAGATCTGCCAGTCTATCTCGATTAACAACCCCGAGGTGCACCTCATCTGCCTGCTCGTCGACGAGCGCCCCGAAGAGGTCACCGATATGCAGCGTTCCATCAAGGGTGAGGTTGTGGCGTCGACCTTCGATATGCCTGCCGACAACCACACCCGCGTGGCAGAGCTCGTCATCGAGCGCGCCAAGCGCATCGTGGAGCTGGGTGGCGATGTTGTGGTGGTGCTCGACTCCATCACGCGTCTTGCCCGTGCCTACAACTTGGCGGCGCCCGCCTCAGGCCGCATCCTTTCGGGCGGCGTCGATTCGGCGGCCCTGTATCCGCCCAAGCGCTTCCTAGGCGCAGCCCGCAATATCGAGAACGGTGGCTCGCTCACCATCCTGGCCTCTGCCCTCATCGACACCGGTTCCAAGATGGACGAGGTCATCTTTGAGGAGTTCAAGGGCACCGGCAACATGGAGCTTAAGCTCGACCGCGACCTGGCCGACCGCCGCATCTTCCCGGCTATCGACCCCGTTGCCTCCGGTACGCGTAACGAGGATCTGTTGGTCGACGAGCAGATGCGTCCGTTTGTCTTTGGTCTGCGTCGCATTCTTGCCGGCATGAACAACACCGAGCGCGCGGCCGCATCGTTTATCAAGGGTCTTAAGGGCACCAACACCAACCAGGAGTTCCTGGTGCGTTCGGCCAAAAAACACAGCGACTACGAGCAGACGTTCTAGGTTGTCATCCACACGCAGCGATAGTCATCAATGCGATAAAGGGTCGGGGCTTTGAGCCTCGGCCCTTTTCTATAGCGCCGCTCCGCGCTTATTTTTGACCGTAAGACCGACGAGCAGCAGGTTTCCCGTTTCAATCCGACATCGTCGCTTGCAATCGGCAGGGCGGTTTCGCATAATAGCTTTTAAGCTTCGCGACGGAAAACGCAGATGAAACGAACCATATACCGTTGCTTTGGGGCATAGCCCCGCTTCATCTTCTCTCGCGCAGCCAACTGAATGATGCGATTTGGGTGCTGGAAGATGGGGAGAGCTCATGGCTTCTTCTGATGCAACACAACGAGCAGTCCTTGCCGGACTTTCGTGCGGGATCGGCCTTGCCGCTCCCGTGGTTATGTATGCCGCGACGCTGCCGTTTTCGTCGGTGAACGAGACGGTCGTGGCGGGTGCGGTTCCCTTCGCCGTGGGCGCGGTGGCGGGCGTGGGTATCTATGCCGCCTCGCTGGGTATCTCCGAGTATCGTGCGCAGCGTGAAGAGCGTCTGTTCCAGCCCGATGCCATGGGCGGTGCCGCCAATCTCAATCAGCATCAGAGCGAGTTCAAGACCGCCTCGATTCCAGCTCAGCAGCAGGATGCGACTCCATACGCTGCGGCTTCTGCTTTTCAGGCTCAGTCGGAGCAGTCTACCTCGGCATTCCTTTCCGGCCTGACTGGTGCGTTCCAACGCCGTCATGCCGACGATGGTGTCCCTACCATCGCTCGAGCCGCAGATGCTATGGACGAGGCCGAGGCTTGGTCCATGATCGACAGCATGCTCGACGACGATTCGCCGGTTAGCTGCGACCCTGCGCGCTCGCGCGACGTCTATCAAGTCGCCATCGACGAGCTCACCAACGGCGGGCAGACCGGCTCCTTCAATCGCGATGACATCGCCGCTGCGGCACGCGCCGTGTCGGGCTCCCAGGCCGCCCCTGCGGGCAGCACGGCGGCTTTCGTGGCACTCGTTGCCAACGCGGCAGCCAATAACGCCTGCAGCGCTACCTCGGCGGACGCGAACGCTTCTGCCGACAATTCGTACGTTGATGAAGCCATGGCCGCGGACGAGGAGGCCGTTGCCGCCCGCCGCGCCGCCGAAAGCTCGCTTTGGGGCGCTCCTGCCCGGCAGCAGGCGGCCGAGGCTGCGCCGTACAACGCAAACCTCGCCAGCATGCCTATCATCTCCGGTGTCGCGGACATCGATCTCGATGACCTCGATGAGCCTGCAGCCATCACCGCAACGATTGATGCCCAAGATCGCATCGACACCGGCGACCTTCCGGATGCCTCGCTTGAGGTTGATGTCCCCATGGCCGATTACTCGGGCCACGAGGACATGTGGGCCGCCGCCACCGCGATTCTGGATGAGATTGACGAGCCTGCTCCTGTTGCAGCTCCCGCTCCCGTCGCTGCCCCTCAGCCTGCTGCCCCCGCCTATGTCGGCCGTCACAGCGCTGTGTTCCCTGAGGATACTGCCCGCATCTCGCGCGAGAGCATCGAGCGAGCCGAGGCTATTGCCGCCGGCATTATGGAAAATCGTCGTCACGAGCGCGTCAATCAGATCCTCGAGGAAGAGATCGAGCGCCTGCAGTCCTCAACCGCCAAGCGTACGGGCCGTGCCTATCTGAGCGTTATCGAGGGCGGTACCGCCAGCTTCGCGCCGCTCCGCGCGGAGGCATAACTTCTGCATGGTTAAGATCAATCGAAAATGGGCGGTCGTGACCTGCCTGATGGCGCTCTTGATCTGGGGCAATTCGCTGGTTCCCGGCTCGGGGTCGGGCTCGCTGAGCCTAACGGTCATGGAAGCTATCCGCGATTTCCTGCACGGCGTGGGACTTCCATATGCATGGGTGACCAACTTTGTTGTTCGCAAGTGCGCGCATTTTACCGAGTATATGGTGCTCGGCATCCTGGCAACGCATGCCTTTGATTATGAGGGGCGGCACACCTTTGACGTGCTGCTGCCCACGGCGGTGTTCCTGCTGCTGATTCCCTCGATCGACGAGACGATTCAGCTCTTTGTACCGGGACGCGCCGGCATGATCACCGATGTGATGATCGACTGCTGTGGAGCGGCAACGGGCGTTGTGCTCCGATATCTCTTACGGCCGCTGATGCGCGCCAAAAAAGCCGCCTAGGACGTATTGTTTGGTCCTAGGCGGCCTTTTTTATTTGAGAGCTTATATGAGGCGTGGTGGCGTCGTTCCGTAGGTCGGATTTGCCGGGCGCGCCACGTCCTGTGGGCGCGTCTGCTACTGAAGCGCCTGTGCGCCCAGGGCCAGGCAGCCCATAATGCCCTGCTTGCCCTCGAGGCTGTTGTTGACGATGTAGCTATCGATGTCGGCCATCTCGGGCGTGACGATGTAGCCGTTGAGCATCTCGGCGCACTTCTTGCGTGCGAGCGGCACGATGGGGGTGTGGTCGGCCACGCCGCCACCGATGACGATCTTCTGCGGTGCGTAGCACAGGATGTAGGTCATGAGCGCCTGCGCCAGATAGCCGGCGAGCAGGTCCATGGCCTCCGGGTCATCGGCCATCTCTCCGGCGCTCTTGCCACCCCAGCGCTTTTTAACGCCGGGGCCAGCGATGAGGCCCTCGAGGCAGTTGTCGTGGAAGGGGCAGCCGCTGTGCTCGCCAATGGTGTCGCGCGGGTCGCGCGTGACCAGGATGTGACCGGCCTCGGGGTGCATCATGCCGTGCACGAGCTGGCCGCCCGAAAGCACGCCGGCGCCCACGCCGGTGCCGATGGTCAGATACACCACGTCCGTGAGGCCTTGGGCGCAACCAAAGGTGACCTCGCCCAAGCAGGCGACGTTGACGTCGGTATCGTAGCCGCAGGGAATGTCGAGCTCGTTTTGAATGGTGCCCAGCAGGTCAAAGTAGCGCCATGCCGTCTTGGGGGTCTCCAAGATCTTGCCATATTGGGACGAGGCAGGGTTGACTGCGGTGGGGCCAAAGGCGCCGATGCCCAGCGCGGCGATGCCCTTGTCGGCAAACCATGCGTTGACGGCCTCGACGGTCTCCTACGGGGTCGTGGTCGCAATCTGCTCGCGTTCCAGGACCGTGCCGTCTGCATAGCCCGTGGCGCAGACCATCTTGGTGCCGCCGGCCTCGAGCGCTCCGATAAGCTGCTGCTCTGCCATAGTGTTCCTTTCTCTATGACGAGTTGCTCTGTCACTAAAGTATAGCGCTCTAAACAATGTAAGAAAGCGCTATAAAAAGAATCCTCGCAACGCGGTGGACGGTGCGAGGATTCTTTGGTTCCTATAGCTGTCGGGCTGTCCTTACCAGCGCGGCTTGATTTTATCTCGCAGAGACTTGAGGTTCTCCAGCGCCGCGCTGAGCGTCTCGTCTCGCTTGGCAAAGTGGAAGCGGATGAGGTGGTTGACGGGCTCGCGGAAGAAGCTCGATCCGGGAACAGCGCCCACGCCCACCTTAGACGCGAGGTCCTCACAGAAGTCAAGGTCGCTGTCATAGCCAAACTCCGAGATATCCATCATCACGTAGTAGGCGCCCTGCGGCACGTTATGCTCAAGACCGATGCTATCGAGTCCCTGGCAGAACAGGTCGCGCTTGGCGGTATAGAGATCAAGGACCTCATCGTAATAGCTGTCGTCGAAGTTGAGGGCGGTGACGACGGCTTCCTGCAGGGGAGCGGCGGCACCCACGGTGAGGAAGTCGTGGACCTTCTTGATGCGCTCGGTGATCTGGGCTGGGGCAATGGTGTAGCCCAGACGCCAGCCGGTGATGGAGTAGGTCTTAGACAGTGAGCTGCAGCTGATGGTGCGCTCAAACATGCCGGGCAGCGTGGCCATGTACACGTGCTCGTGGGGCGCGTAGACGATGTGCTCGTAGACTTCGTCGGTGATGCAGTAGGCGTCGTACTTTTTGCAGAGGTCGGCGATAAAGGTGAGCTCCTCGCGGGTAAAGACCTTGCCGCAGGGGTTGGACGGGTTGCACAGGACGATTGCTTTGGGATCGTTGTCGCGGAAGGCCGCCTCGAGGACTTCACGGTCGAAGTCAAAGGTGGGCGGGTTGAGCGGCACATAGATGGGCTCAGCCCCCGAGAGAATGGTGTCAGCGCCGTAGTTCTCGTAGAATGGCGAGAAGATTACGACCTTGTCGCCGGGGTTCGTGACTGTCATCATGGCGGCCATCATGGCCTCGGTGGAGCCGCAGGTGACTACGATGTTCTGGTTGGGGTCAACCGGCATGCCCATAAAATGCTCCTGCTTGGCGGCAAGCGCCTCACGCATGGCCTGGGAGCCCCAGGTGATGGAGTACTGGTGGTAAAGCGGCTTGGGGTCGGTGGCGATGGTGCTGAGGCTCTCGAGCAGCTGCGCCGGGGGATCGAAGTCGGGGAAGCCCTGTGAGAGATTGACGGCGCCGTACTTATTGGAGATGCGCGTCATGCGACGGATGACGGAATCGGTAAATGCTGCCGTGCGGTTGGAGAGTTCTTTCATGCCGGTCCTTTCGAGGATTTGCAGTGGGGCAAGTTTACTCCTATGGAACCGGTGGGATTTGCTCGAAACAGGCTCGAAAAACTCTTTTCAAAATTCTTGAAAATTGGGGCTTGCATCGTGTGGCGTTCCTTGCAATAATAGTCGAGCGCGAAGCGCACAGGACACGGTGGGTGTAGCTCAGTTGGCTAGAGCGACGGGTTGTGGTCCCGTAGGTCGAGGGTTCGAGTCCCTTTACCCACCCCAGTTCTTGCTTCGTGTTGATATCGGGTCGTTAGCTCAGTTGGTAGAGCAGGGGACTTTTAATCCCAAGGTCCAGGGTTCGACCCCCTGACGGCCCACCAAAGCATGTTTAGACGGTCAACGAAAGTTGGCCGTCTTTTTTGTTGACCTTTCATGGGGTCGAACCCGAAAGGGCACGGCCGCTTTCACAGATCGAGTCTACCCTGGGGATCGGTAAAACCGTCAGTACCTTCCTTGAGTTTCTTCTCCGCTGCCTTCACGCGACGCTCGAGCTTTTTTGTATCCTCGGCAGGTGGCAGGTTCTCGGGGACAATTCCGCGGTCGATGAGGCTGCCACGCACGCTTGTGTTGTTCTCGACGTGCTCTTGCTTGATCTGGTCCAGACCGTACAGGTCGTGTTCCTCGGCGTTGAAGGCCGTCATCGAGTTCGTAAGGTCCTTTGCTTTGATGAGGACATCGGCTAACCTGTCCGCCAATGCCGCGCTCTTGGATATGCCGAGCTGCTGCTTCATTTCCGCCGTGCTTCTGCCGCCGAATAACGCTTCGTCGCCCTTCGACTTGATGATCGCGAATCCTTTGGAGTCCACGCCGCGTTTGAACGCAATACCCGAGAGCTGTTTCTCTGAATCGGATAGCGAGTGGCGCGCCTGTAAGCGCTGAATCTCTGCGAAGCGCTGCTCTATGAGCTCTTGGCGGCGCGTCTGCACGGCAAAGTATGCCTGGGCGAGCGCGATCTCTGGCTTGTTTGAATCTCCGTTTTGGGCGATTAAATAGCATGCATAGCGCGTAAGCTTGTAGTCTTTAACCGCGCGAGCGGCGACACCGGCAGTTATCATTTTCGTGGTGTCACGAAAATGGGAATCAACTGGAGTTTTATTTGTTTCGCACGAGACTTTTGCCCTCTTAACAACTTCGGCGAAGTTCTCCCATCGAGTGTATCCCATGGGTTCCATTAAATCGCGTGCGAGCCAATACTCAACGCCGTCTTCCACATTGGCGTAGCTATCAAGTTCGACACGCCACTTCTCGATATCACTACTGTCCATATCTCCTCCTCGCTGATCTATTGTCTATGCGCGCTTTGCCCGCTCTGTACTCAGAATAAGGATACGCTGCCGTGCGGACACGAATGGGCCCCGTGCCACTTCGAGGTCACGGGGCCCATAGATATCGATTAGTTGTGCTCTGCTCTAGATAGGTGTCCAGTTTAATTCGATCGATAGTGCGAACCCAGGCTTTCGGTCCGCTTGCGCATGGCTTTGACCATCTCCGTTGCCAGCTGATTCTGCGATTGCAGGCGGGCGAGGGCTGCGATCTCGCTGTCATTGGCATGCGGCTTGCTCAGCGCCGTTGCCTCGTCTTTCAGGCTTTCAAGCTGTTGCAGGGCCTTGGATAGACCTGCTTCGGTCCTGTTGATCATGCAATAGGTGCTCATCGTGTGCTTAAGGCTGTGTGTCAGGCGTTCGGCATCTGTTGTGGCAATGCCATACTGAGGGAGGGCGATATCCATCGGAGCGGCCGCCTCGGGAGCGTCCAGCGCTGCTTGGGCTGCCGATGCGCCCGCGATGCGCCCAAACACGATGCCATTGGCACTCGACAAGCCGCCGATGCGGTCGGCGCCGTGCATGCCGCCTGTTGCCTCACCGCAGGCGTAGAGGCCTTCAACGCCCGTGTACGCGGTCTTGTCGATTTTGATACCGCCGTTGGCGGCGTGGGCATACATCGCCACGCGCATCTCGTCAGTCGGGGCGATGCCGTGCTCGTCTTGCAGCCAGGTGGCAAAGGTCTGCACAAACTCTGGGACATCCTCGCGGGGAAAGTCGTAGTGGAGTGCCAGGCCTTCGACACCTGCCTGATCGATGACGAGATCGATAGCGCGGGAGGCCAAGCGTGACGTGAAGGGACCATATCCAGAGCGCTGCTCGAGCAGGTCGTCCAGCTTGTCGTCGGCAATATCTACCGGCTGGTCTACATGTACGTAGCGCCAGGTTTTCTCGTTGAAGACCAGGTTGCGCTTGGGCTCGATGAAACCGGGCATCATCTGCATGAACTCTATATTAGTAAGTGTTGCGCCGTGCGCCAGCGCGATGGCCTGCGAGGAGCTGAGCACATCAGCCGACGTAAGGCTGCGCTCGAACAGGCCGCCTGTGCCACCGGTTGCGATGATCGTGGCCTTGGCAGCAAAGGGCACGATTCGATTTTCGGTGAGGTCGTAGAGCACGGTTCCGGTTATTCTACCGTTCGTGTCCTCAACAAGGTCGATAAGCTCATAGCGGGGGAGCAGGCGAATGCCGAGTGACTCGATTCGGGTCGTCAGAGCGTCCTCAAGGGGCTTGCGGGTGAGGCCGCGCCACATGCGCGTCTTGTGGTCAAAGCAGGGGATAAATTGCTTTTGCTGGGCGCTCTCAGCGCTTTGCGGACGCTGGAGCTCAACGCCTAGGTCTTGCTCGAGCCATTCAATTGCCTGGGGAATGCCGTGGACAAACGTCTGGACAAGCTCGGGGTCGGCGACGCCGCCACCAACGGTCTGAATGGTGTCGATGAGGTCCTGCTCATCGTCTTCGTCGACGGGTCCGATAAGCCCCAGGCCCCAGGTTCCGGGGAAGAAGCTCGATCCACTCATAGTCTTTCCGGCGCTTGCCACAGTGACGGTTGCACCCGTGCGTGCCGCTTCGATGGCGGCGCAAAGGCCCGCAATGCCAGATCCAATTACCAGTACATCAGTCGATTCCATCGGATTCCTTTCTCGTCCGGCGCATTGTCGCATGGGTGATCGGCAATGGGGCCGCAAAGACTCGGCAAATCGGTAAAGGGCAAATATGGCAGGGGGGCGTCATGGACGTTCTGACGCTCCGTCTCATCACATCTCGTATTTCGCCCCAACTGATATATCGGCATTAGTTGCCCTGCGACAGCGTAAACAAAAAGAGCCGCTACCCCGAAAGGTAGCGGCTCCAAAGCTCAACTATGTGAGCATCGCGCGGGCGCGACTAGGCCTTGAGGGCCTCCTCGACGGCGACAGCGCAGGCGACGGTGGCACCGACCATGGGGTTATTGCCCATGCCGATGAGACCCATCATGTCGACGTGCGCAGGCACGGAGGAAGAACCGGCGAACTGGGCGTCGGAGTGCATGCGGCCCATGGTGTCGGTCATGCCGTAAGAGGCAGGGCCGGCGCCCATGTTGTCCGGGTGCAGGGTACGGCCAGTGCCGCCACCAGAAGCGACGGAGAAGTACTTCTTGCCAGCCTCGAGGCGCTCCTTCTTGTAGGTGCCAGCGACGGGGTGCTGGAAGCGCGTGGGGTTGGTGGAGTTACCGGTGATCGAGATGTCGACGTTCTCGTG
>CAJJPN010000033.1:0-15390 GCA_905193635.1 Coriobacteriaceae bacterium | reverse complement strand
ATTTATCTTCGGTACCGACGATAAGGGTCGCGACATTCTGTCGCGTATGCTCTACGGTGGTCGTTACTCGCTGATTATCGGCTTTGGCGCCACTGCCATGGCTCTGGTCTGCGGCTCGGTCGTGGGCGCCCTTGCAGCGGTTTCGCGCAAGGCCGTCTCCGAGACGATCATGCGTATCTTGGACATCATCATGTCCATCCCGGGCATCGCCCTCGCGGCCGTCTTCGTCTCCATCCTGGGTAACTCTGTGCCGTCGATCATCTTCGCCATCGGCTTTATGTACACTCCGCAGATTGCCCGTATCGTGCGCGCCAACATCGTGTCCGAGTACGGCGAGGACTATGTCCGCGCGGTCATCGTTTCCGGCGCCAAGGCTCCGTGGATTTTGATCAAGCATGTTCTGCGTAACTGCATCGCCCCGATCATGGTCTTCACCGTTACCCTGGTCGCCGACGCCATTATCTTCGAGGCCTCGCTGACCTTCATCGGCGCTGGTATCCAGGAGCCCACCGCTACCTGGGGCAACATCCTCGCCGACGCCCGCGGCGGCGTGCTCGCCGGCCGCTGGTGGCAGGCGCTGTTCCCGGGCCTGGCCATCATGATCACCTGCCTGGCGCTCAACATCCTCTCCGAGGGCATTACCGACGCCATGGCCGCTGCTCCCTCCGCCGCCCTGGATCCGACCGATTCCTCCAAGCGTCGCGAGGCCGACCTGCTGGTCTCCGACCCCGTTCGCGCCTACAAGGAGCAGGCCCAGTCCCTCTCCGCTCGTCTTGGCGCCCTGCGCGATGTCGAGCTCAAGCGTGACGATCGCCATGTGCCCGACGAGTCTGTCGAACCGATTCTCTCGGTCCGTGACTTCTGCATTCAGTTTGAGCATCACGGTGATATTAACGTCGTCGACCATGTCAACTTTGACGTCCGTCCTGGTCAGACCATGGGCCTGGTGGGCGAGTCCGGTTGCGGTAAGTCCATCACCACGCTGGCCATCATGGGCCTGACCGATGAGGACGAGCACCTTTCCGGCGAGGTCCTCTGGGAGGGCCGTGACCTGCTCAAGATGAGTAAGAAGGAGTGGTTCGGCCTGCGCGGTACCGATATCGCTATGGTCTATCAGGACGCCCTGTCCTCGCTCAACCCCTCCATGCTCATCTCTGCCCAGATGAAGCAGCTCACTAAGCGCGGCGGAACCCGCAGCGCCGAGGAGCTTCTGGAGCTCGTCGGCCTCGATCCCAAGCGCACGCTCGAGAGCTATCCGCACGAGCTTTCCGGCGGCCAGCGTCAGCGTGTCCTGATCGCTATGGCCCTTACCCGCGACCCCAAGCTGGTCATCTGCGACGAGCCCACGACCGCTCTGGACGTTACCGTCCAGAAGCAGGTCATCAAGCTGCTCAACGATCTTCAGGCCAAACTCGGCTTTGCCATGATCTTCGTTTCGCACGACCTGGCGCTGGTCGCCGAGGTCGCCCACAACATCACGGTTATGTACGCTGGCCAGGTTATCGAGCAGGCGCCCACCAAGGAGCTGCTCACCAACCCGATTCACGAGTACACCCGCGGTCTTCTGGGTTCCGTTCTGTCCATCGAGAGCGGTTCGGGCCGCCTGCACCAGGTGCCTGGCGCCGTTCCGAGCCCGCGCGATTTCCCCAAGGGCGATCGCTTCGCGCCCCGCTCGAGCCATCCGCGTATTGGCCTGGACACCCGTCCTCAAGCGCGTGCCCGGCACCGAGCACTTCTATTCCGAGCTCCCCGACGAGGTGCTCAAGGCAAATGGTTTGACCCCTCACGCGGAGGTGATGTAGATGAGCGAGACCGCAGTCAACGGCGTCGAGCCGATCATCTTCCTTGATGACGTCCACGTCACCTTTAGGACCCGTACCGGCTCGATTCTGCACCCCAACCTGGTTCACGCCGTCCAGGGTGTAACGATTAAGCTCATGCCCGGTCAGACGATCGGCATCGTCGGCGAGTCCGGTTGCGGTAAGTCCACCACCGCTAACGTCATGTGCGGCCTGCAGGCCCCCACGAGCGGCAAGGTCTACTTTAAGGGCAAGGACGTTACCAAGCGTACCGCCGAGGACCGTCGCCACATGGGTCGCGTCATCTCGGTCGTGTTCCAGAACCCGGCCACGGCGCTCAACCCCCGCATGGTCGTTCGCGAGCAGCTGCTCGACCCCATGCGCGTCCACAACCTGGGTACCGAGGCCGAGCAGGAGGAGCGCGTCAAGGAACTCTTGGAGCTCACCGGTCTGCCCAGCTCCGCTGCCGAGGTTCTTCCCGGCCAGCTTTCGGGCGGCCAGCGCCAGCGCGTCGCAATTGCCCGTGCCCTGTCGCTGAACCCCGATGCCATCATCGCCGACGAGCCCACCTCGGCTCTGGACGTTTCAGTCCGCGCGCAGATTCTGAACCTGCTGACCGACCTTAAGAAGGAGCTCGGCCTAGCCATGGTGTTCATCAGCCATGACATCCAGACGGTCCGCTATATCTCTGACGACATCATCGTTATGAATGGCGGCAAGATCGTCGAGCAGGGCGAGGCCAAGCAGGTCTTCCAGCACCCCCAGGACCCCTACACCAAGATGCTGCTCGGCGCTGCGCCGTCGTTGCTGCACCCCAAGCTCGGCGAGTAGGCTCGCTTTCCCTCCCGTGCGCCCGGTTCCCTTGCCGGGCGCACCTCCGTTGCGATTTCGAAAGGTTGGGTTCACGAGCCATGCCAAGTGCTCAGGAGCTACAACATCAATTTGGTGAATATCGAGGCGCCATGCCCCGTCCATCAGATTTCGATCTCTTTTGGAAGGATCGCATGGCCGAGGCCGACGCCGTCGGGCTTGACTATGCGATCGAGACGGCATCGGTCACCGATGCCGCGACCTGCCAGCTTTTCGACCTCTGGTATAACGGCATGTGTGGCGCTCGCCTGCATGCCAAGTACCTTAAACCCGTCTCGGACGAGCCCGTGCCATTGGTACTTCAGTTCCATGGGTATCCGGGTGCAAGCCGCAGCTGGTTTGAGCAGGCGTCGTTTGCGGGCATGGGCATGGCACTCATCGCCCTCGACTGCCCCGGCCAAGGAGGTCCCTCCGAGGACATTGGTGGATTTGAAGGCACAACGGTTGCCGGTCATATCGTCGCCGGTATCGACGGCGACCCGGCCAACCTCTACTATGTCCGCTTGCACCAAGATATTCGTATCCTGTGCCGCATCGTTCGCGAGCTCGAGGGCATCGATCTTGCGCGTGTGTTTGTGAACGGCGCGTCGCAGGGCGGCGGTTTGGGCATTGCGACCTGTGCGCTTAACAGCGAGCTTATCAATCGTGCCGCCATCCTCTATCCCTTCCTGTCAGATTTCCGCCTGGTCTGGGATTTGGATGCCGACGACATTGCCTACGAGGGCCTGCGCTATTGGTCTCGCTGGTTTGACGAGGACTCGACTCGTATTGACGAAGCCTATGCCAAGCTGGCGTACTTCGATTCCAAGAACTTTGCCCCTATGGTCAAATGCCCCGTGCTGTTTGGCACCGGCACAGCCGATATCGTCTGTCCGCCAGCGACGCAGTTTGCGGTCTATAACAACCTGACCTGCGAAAAGCGTCATGAGTTCTTTGAAGGCTTTGGCCACGAGGAGATTCAGGATTTTGACGATCTGATCATTCCGTTTTTCTGCAAGGGAGGGGAGGCTCATGTCTAAGTGCGAGAGCAATGTTGACGAGCTGATTGTCCCCGGACTCGTGGGAATTCCTGGAACGGTTTCGTCAAGGCTCGCAGAATATCGGGACTGGCGCGGTGATGTCCAAGCAGATGTTTCTGATTTAGAGACATGCGCTTCGAATCTTGAGATTCAAGGCCTGGCCATAACGGCGATTGACTTTGTTAACCCCTGCGCCCGTTACTCGGAGGTCTCCTTTGAGCTCGGTGACGATGCGATTCACGCTCGTTTGATCGAGCCTGTCGGTCGTGCCCGAGTATCTGAGCGCGTGCCGTTGTGCCTGATGTTCCACGACATCGATCGGCCTGTGCGCGGCTGGCATCACATGACGAGATTTGCCGCCATGGGGTATGCCGTCCTCGCGCTGGATGACGATGTTGCTGGTGCGGACGACCTGCGGCGGGGGATTTCTTCGCCTGCTTTTGTCAAGCGCGTCCGTTGGGGTTGCGCGATGGCGAAGGTGGCGCGCAATCTTGATGGCGTGGACCCCGACCGCATCTTTGCATGGGGCGAGGGCCTTGGCGGCGGAGTCGCGCTGGCGGTTTCTGCTCTGGACGAGTGGGGCCTCGCCTGCACGGCGGTTGCCAATCCAATTCCCGGTGGCCTCGAGGCGTTGTCGTCTCGGGTGCGTGGATCGGTGCTCATGGGCACATCGCTCATGGATGTCGTGAGCGATCCCAAGGGCCAGTTTGCCGTATTCAACGGTCTTGAGTGTGACCGGAGGCATGTCATCTATGCCAAATACGCTCATGAGCGCATCAATGCGTTCGAAAACGAAGTCATCGACTTTTTTAACCAAACGTTCTACCCGTGTTCTTTGGCCTAGACGGCCTGGACACTGCCAACAAGAGTGGGTGGCATAGGGCCGCCCGCCAGACAACTAAGGAGATTCTTGTGGCAACTCAGAAATTCACCGGCGTTATCCCTCCCGTCGTTGTTCCCGATACCGAAGATCACCAGCTCGATGTTGTCTCCTTTGAGCGCAGCATCAACCGCATGATCGATGCCGGCGTCGATGGCCTGTTCTTCCTGGGATCCTCGGGCGAGGTCGTCTTCTCCACCGACGAGCGCCGTCGCCAGATTATCGCCGAGGCCGTGCGCATCGTCGATCACCGCGTGCCTGTTCTGGTCGGCATCATCGATACCGAGACCGAGCGCATGATCGAGCACGGTAAGGTCGCTCAGGAGCTGGGCGCCGATGCGCTTGTCGCCACCTGCCCGTTCTATGCCCTGCAGGGCATGACCGAGGTCGAGGAGCACTTCCGCATCCTGCACGAGGAGCTCGACCTGCCCATCTTTGCCTATGACATTCCCGTCTGCGTTCACACCAAGCTCCCCTGGAAGCTCCTTGCCAAGCTCGGCGCCGAGGGCGTCCTTGCTGGCGTCAAGGATTCCTCGGGTGATGACATCTCGTTCCGCTACCTCGTTCAGGAGAACGAGAAGAACGGCCATCCGATGAGTATCCTCACCGGTCACGAGGTTGTCGTCGACGGCGCTTACCTCGGTGGCGCCGACGGTTCTGTCCCGGGCCTTGCCAACGTTGAGCCCGAGGGCTACGTGCGCCAGTGGAAGGCCGCTCAGGCCGGTGACTGGGCTACCGTCAAGGCCGAGCAGGATCGCCTCAACGAGATCTCCCACATCTGGGATGTCACCTCGGGCGTCCAGGGCTATGCCGGTGGCGTCGGCGCCTTCAAGACCGCTATGAACCTCATGGGCATCTTCGACAGCCCGACCATGCCGCGCCCGGTGAAGGCCATGACCGGCGAGAACGTCGAGGCGATTAGGAAGGTCCTTCAGGACAACGGTCTCCTGTAAAGCTTCCCAGGCACCCGACCTCGCCGTTCAACCGTGTGGCCATGACCCATTAGGTCAATGGCCACACGGTTTCTCGGCGATCTCGGACACCTGGAAAACCTTTACTGCGCTGTGACGGCTAGCCTGACGGCGCATTTCCTGTAGTTGTTTTTATCTCCGAAGGAGAGCGACATGGAGAACAAGTACGTCTGCTCTGTCGATATCGGCGGAACTAAAATTGCGACTGCCATCATGGAGTACCCGGCTGACGGTAGTGTGCCCCATCCCGTTTTTGAGGCCGAGGTTCCCACAGAGGCCCAAGAGGGCGGCGAGGCCGTCTTCCAGCGTATCGAGGCGTCTATCAAGGCCGCTCTTGAGGCGAATCCCGATGTCGAGGTTCTCGGTGTCGGTATCGGTGCCGCAGGCGTCGTCGATCCCAAGACGGGCGCCATTGCGTATGCCAATGAGATCATGCCCGGCTGGTCCGGCGTTCAGTTGGGGCCGCGTCTGCGCGAGGACCTTGGTCTTCCCGTTGCCGTTGTGGGCGACGTGCAGGCTCATGCTCTGGGCGAGGCCCACTGGGGTGTCGGCAAGGGCAAGTTCTCCGTCTTGTGTCTTGGCATCGGTACGGGTATCGGCGGCGCATATGTCGAGAACGGCCGCGTGATGCAGGGCTTCCATGGTGCTGCTGGCCATATGGGCCACATCGAGTGCTCGGCTGCCGCCGGCATTCCCTGCGCCTGCGGGCGTTCCGGCCATCTGGAGTCGGTTGCTTCGGGCACTTCCATTGGTCGTATGTACGATGAGCGCTTTGGCCGCGTCGACCCCAGCCGTCCTTCGGTCGGTCGCGATGTGAACGACCTGTGCCGTGCAGGCTACGCAAAGGCGACCGAGGTCATCCATGATGCCGGCTTTGCGCTGGGTGCCAGCTTGGGCTCGCTCGCTAACATCCTGGACCCTGAGGTCATCGTGCTTTCGGGCGGCGTGATTCACCAAGGTCCCGATTGGCGTTCGCAGACGTGGAAGGATTCGGTGCACGAGGGCTATGCCAGCCAGGCGCTCGATCCGCTTCAGGACACGCCGATCCTCATCGGTTCTCTGGAGGGCGATGCTCCGCTCATCGGTGCCGCCGAACACCTTCTTGCGTCGTTGAAGTAAACATAACTACCAAGTGCGCCTTCTGAGGTGCCGCAGATTGACGTGAAAGAGGAGCGAAGCGTACTTCGGTACGCGAGCGACGGTTTGAACGTCAAGGTGCGGTGTCTCAGAAGGCTGTTTTGAGAAAGGTTGAGTCGAACATGACCGTCGATCCTTTGATTCAATCCCTGAAGGGCAAGCTCGTCGTGAGCGTTCAGGCGTATATGGGCGAGCCGCTTCGTACGCCCGAGACCATGGCTCAAATGTCTCGCGCTTGCGAGCTTGGCGGCGCCGCCGCCATTCGCTGTCAGGGCCTTGCCGACATTGCCGCTATTAAGGGTCGCTGTGAGGTTCCCGTCATCGGCCTGTGGAAGGATGGACACGAGGGCGTTTACATCACGCCGACGCTGCGTCACGCTCGCGCCTGCGTTGCTGCCGGTGCCGATATCGTGGCGATCGACGCCACCGATCGTCCGCGTCCCGATGGCAAGACCGTCGAGGATACCTTCCGCCCGCTGCACGAGGAGGGCGTGCTCCTGATGGCGGATTGTGCCACCATCGAGGACATTCGCCGTGCGGTTGATATGGGCTTTGACCTGGTATCCACCACGCTTTCTCACGGCGTCGCCGCCATCGACTGCACCATGGCCGATGGCCCCGACCTGCCACTCCTGCGTCAGGTGACCGAGGAATTCCCCGGTCTTCCCATCATCTGCGAGGGCCGCGTGCACACGCCCGAGGAGGCTCGCGCTGCGATCGATGCTGGCGCCTGGGCCGTTGTCGTCGGCACCGCCATCACGCACCCCACGAGTATTACGAGTTGGTTCAAGGCTGCGCTTGAGGCGTAAGACAGGCCTCGTATCCGCTCGGGGCGGTATACTCAATATAGGCAATTGACCGCGCGGGATCCGGGTTGCTGGGTCCCGCGCTTGTTTTTGGGAGGCAGCACATGCAAAAGGGAGATGCCATGGATGCGGCGGAGCGCTCGGAGCGCATCCCCGATATCGTCATCATCACCGGAATGTCCGGATCGGGCCGCACACAGGCCATGCACGTGTTCGAGGACATGGGCTATTTTTGCATTGATAACCTACCTCCGCGTCTGATCGCCCAGCTTGCCGAGCTCGTCGGCATCAATACGGGCGTGGGCAGGCATCTCGCCGTCACCTGCGATTTGCGTAGCCAGGGACTGTTTGACGAGTTGCTCGATGCGGTCGCCGCGCTCGAAGAGCGCGAGATGAGCTGCGACATCGTGTTCCTGGAGGCTTCTGACGAGGTGCTGATTCGTCGCTACAGCGAAAATCGCCGCCGTCATCCCATTGCCAAGCCGGGGGAGACTACGGCCGATGCCATTCAGCGCGAGCGCCTTCAGCTGCAGGGCGTGCCGATATGATTATCGACACGAGCCGCCTGCGCACCTCTGCCCTGCGCAACAAATTGCGCATGGCGTTCTCCGAGTTGTCCGACCAGCAGCTCATGGACGTTCACGTGTTCTCGTTTGGCTTTAAGCACGGTATGCCCGTCGAGGCGGACATTATGATCGACGTTCGCTTCCTGCCCAATCCGTTTTACGATCCCGAGATGCGTACCATGACCGGTCTCGATAAGAAAGTCTCCGACTTTGTTCTGGACCATCCCAAGACCCAGGAGTTCTGGAAGGCCTGGACGCAGCTGCTCGATACGGTGATGCCGGGCTATATCGCGGAGGGTAAGCCGCAGCTTTCTATCGCCATCGGCTGCACGGGCGGACAGCACCGTAGCGTCGCCATTGCCGAGGCCACGGCCCGTTACCTGGAAGGCGCCCAGTATCACGTGAGCATCTCCCACCGCGACCTGTCGCGCGCCAACACGAAGGCATAGGCCTGCATGTCGTTTACCGCTGAGGTGCGCGACGAGCTTGCGCGCTGCGAACCCGAATGTGAATACTGCGATTTGTCGACGCTTGCCGCCCTGACGCGTGTGAGCGGTACGCTTTCGTTGGCCGGCTCCGGGCGGTATCGTTTGACGGTCGTGACCGAGACGGGAGCCGTCGCGCGCACGATGATCACGCTGACGCATCGCATCCTTAAGCTCAAAACGGAATTCACCGTTCGTAAATCGGTCTTGCATAAGGTCCGTAACTATCTCATTACCCTGCCCGATCAACCCGACCTGGACAAGGCTCTGGTGCTGCTGGGCATTCTAGACCGCAGGGGAGGGCTCGTTGCTGGTGTTCCCCGACACATCGTTGCCCGTCCCTGCTGCAGGCTTGCCTACATCCGCGGCGCGCTCATCGCGGGCGGCTTCGTGGCCGATCCACGCGGCGATTTTCATTTGGAGATCGCGGTGCAGGGCGAGCAATATGCCAAGGGGCTTTGC
Source organism: Coriobacteriaceae bacterium (assembly GCA_905193635.1). Taxonomy (GTDB): domain Bacteria; phylum Actinomycetota; class Coriobacteriia; order Coriobacteriales; family Coriobacteriaceae; genus Collinsella. Next base: position 6,395 of record CAJJPN010000033.1, on the reverse strand, counting down.
GACCTGTTGGGGCAGATTGGGGTCCATGCTCGTGTTAATGCGCGGCGGGGGTCATATGCCGTGTACATTAAGAGCGCCGAGGAAATCGAGCATTTATTAAAGCTGATTGGTGCCAAGCGCAGCGTTGCCGAGATTGAGGAGGCGCGCGCGGTCAAGTTGGTTAAGAACGATGTGAACCGTCGCGTGAACGCCGAGCTCGCCAACCAGACCAGAAGCGCCGGTGCTGCCCAACATCAGCTTGCGCTTATCGATGAGCTCGAGCAGCGCGGCCTTCGCGATGCGCTTCCGGATGCCTTGGCGGTCTTTTGCGACCTGCGCGAGCGCTATCCCGATCTGTCGCTGCGTGATTTAGGGGAGATGGCTGACCCTCCCTTGTCGAAGTCGGCCCTCTACCATCGAGTTTTGAGGCTTGAAAAGCTCATTGAAGCAAACAGGTAGTTTATAGTATCGACTTATATACGGATTTAGCTGCTATTTTATTCTTTAAAACGTTTTAACGTAAATTTGATTTTCAATTTCGACTATTCTCGTGAAATTCAAGTCCAAAAAAAGGTATATTAGGCGAGTGGTTAGTTTGTGGGCCTCAACGGCGGGCGCTGTAGCTTGCGGGGGCCTTACGAAAGGAGACACAATGGCAGTAAAGGTTGCTATTAACGGCTTCGGTCGCATCGGTCGTCTGGCTTTCCGTCAGATGTTCGGTCATGAGGGCTCCGAGATTGTCGCTATCAACGACCTCACCTCTCCCGATATGCTCGCTTACCTGCTGAAGTACGACTCCACGCAGGGCAACTACGCTCGCGATCACGAGGTCGTTGCTGGCGAGGATTCCATCACCGTTGACGGCAAGGAGATCAAGATCTACAAGGAGGCCGACGCCAACAACCTGCCTTGGGGCGACCTCGACGTCGACGTCGTTCTCGAGTGCACCGGCTTCTACACCAGCAAGGCTAAGGCTCAGGCCCACATCAACGCTGGCGCCAAGAAGGTCGTCATCTCCGCTCCGGCCGGCAGCGATCTGCCCACCATCGTGTACAACGTCAACCACGAGACGCTGACCGCTGAGGACAACATCATCTCCGCCGCTTCCTGCACCACCAACTGCCTCGCCCCGATGGCCAAGGGTCTGAACGACTTCGCTCCCATCGTGTCCGGCATCATGACCACCATTCACGCCTGGACTGGCGACCAGATGCCGCTCGACGGCCCGCAGCGCAAGGGCAACAAGCGTCGTAGCCGCGCCTGCGCCGTCAACATCGTCCCCAACACCACTGGTGCTGCCAAGGCTATCGGCCTGGTTCTCCCCGAGCTCAACGGTAAGCTCATCGGTGCCGCCCAGCGCGTCCCGACGCCGACCGGCTCCATCACCAACCTCTACGCTGTCGTTGACAAGAAGGTCACCGTCGACGAGGTCAACGCCGCTATGAAGGCCTACGCTGCCACCATCTCCGAGACCTTCGGTTACAACGAGGACGACATCGTCTCCACCGACATCATCGGCGAGACCCACGGCTCCATCTTCGACGCCACTCAGACCATGTGCTCTGATCTCGGCAACGGCCAGACCCTCGTTCAGGTCACCTCTTGGTACGACAACGAGAACTCTTACACCTCTCAGATGGTCCGCACCATCAAGTACTTCGAGAAGTTCGTTGCTTAATTTAGCTTTTAGCGAATAGCTCGTTGAGCGTCTAAAGAAGGGCGCGGCCTTATAGGGCTTACACCCTAGGGTCGCGCCCTTTTTATAGGAAATCGTCTGCCGTAATGGGAGGCAGACACGTACGAAAGGTAGAAGCAAACATGGCCTTTACCAAGAAGACCGTCCGCGACATCGATGTCGACGGCAAGCGCGTTCTCGTCCGCGTTGACTTCAACGTGCCTATCAAGGATGGCGTCGTTGGCGACACCACCCGCATCAAGGCTGCCCTGCCCACCATCAACTACCTCGTTGAGCACAACGCTCGCGTCATCCTCATGAGCCACCTCGGCCGTCCCGAGGGCACCGGCTTCCAGCCTGAGCTCTCCCTTGAGCCTGTCGCCAAGAAGCTCGCTGAGCTCTCTGGTCTCGATGTTGCCTTTGTCGCCGACACCTACGGCGAGAAGGCTGCTGAGGCTGTTGCCGCCGTCGAGCCGGGCAAGGTCCTCGTTCTCGAGAACGTCCGTTTCGACAAGCGTGAGAAGAAGAACGATCCCGAGATCGCCAAGACCCTCGCTTCCTATGGTGACGTCTTCGTTCTCGATGCATTCGGCACCGCTCACCGCGCCCAGGGTTCCGTCGTGGGCCCCGCCGCTTACCTGCCTGCCGTCGCCGGCTTCCTGCTCGAGAAGGAGGTCGACACGCTGACCGGCATCTTCGCCGAGCCCGAGCGCCCCTTCGTCGCTATCGTCGGCGGTTCCAAGGTTTCCTCCAAGATCGGCGTTCTCGATCACCTCATCGACTCCGCTGACACCCTGATCATCGGTGGCGGCATGGCCTACACCTTCTTCCTGGCTCAGGGCCTGACCGTCGGTCAGTCCCTCAAGGAAGAGGACTGGGTCGAGCGCGCCGGCGAGATGCTCAAGAAGGCCGAGGAGAAGGGCGTCAAGATCCTGCTCCCCATCGACAACCGCGTTGCCGATCACTTTGGCGAGGACGCTGTCCCCGAGGTTGTCGCTTCCGACGCTATCCCCGACGATCGTGAGGGCATGGACATCGGCCCCAAGACCGAGGAGCTCTACGCCGAGGCTGTCAAGGGCGCCAAGACCGTGTTCTGGAATGGCCCCATGGGCGTCTTCGAGTTCGATAACTTCGCTCACGGCACCCAGGCTATCGCCGAGGCTGTTGCCGAGGCCGACTGCACCTCGATCATCGGCGGCGGCGACTCTGTCGCAGCTGTCAACAAGTTCAACCTGGCCGACAAGATGAGCTGGATCTCCACCGGTGGTGGCGCTTCCATGGAGCTCGTCGAGGGTAAGGCTCTGCCCGGAGTGGAGGCGCTTCTCGATGCCTAATCGCACTCTTCTTATCGCTGGTAACTGGAAGATGAACAACGACGTCGCCGAGGCCGCCAAGCTCGCCGACGAGCTGGCTCAGGCTCTGCCCGAGGTTCCGGCTGGCGTCGAGGTGCTCGTCTGCCCTCCGACCATTGACATCACCACGGTTCATGACCGCATTCAGGCTGCCCCCATCGCCCTCGGTGCACAGAACGTGTACTGGGAGGCCAAGGGTGCCTTCACCGGTGAGTCCTCTTGCGACATGCTCAAGTCTGCTGGCTGCACCTACTGCATCATCGGTCACTCCGAGCGTCGCGACTATTTCCACGAGACCGACGAGGACCAGAACAAGAAGGCCAAGGCCCTCGTTGCCGCCGGTCTTGTTCCCGTCTTCTGCTGCGGCGAGTCCCTCGAGGTCCGCGAGGCTGGCACCTATGTCGAGCACGTCGTGAACCAGGTCAAGGCTGGTCTCGAGGGTCTCGAGATCACTTGCCCCAAGCAGGTCGTTGTCGCCTACGAGCCCATCTGGGCTATCGGCACCGGCAAGACCGCTACCGCCGAGGACGCTCAGGAGGTCTGCGGCGCTATCCGTGAGACCCTCAAGGAGATGTTCGGCGAGGAGCTCGCCGACGGTATCCGCGTCCTGTACGGTGGTTCCGCTAAGCCCGGCAACATTGCCGAGCTCGTCGCCAAGCCTGACGTTGACGGCGCCCTCGTGGGCGGCGCTTCGCTCAAGGCTGCCGACTTCGCCTCTATGGTCGTCAAGGCAGGCGAGTAGGACATATGGCACAGCGTCATCTTCCTGCACTCCTGATCATCATGGATGGCTGCGGCCTTGCTCCGGCTGATGGCGAGAACGCCGTCGCCGCTGCCAAGACGCCCTTCCTTGATAGCCTGTACGCTCAGTATCCCCACACCACGCTCGGTGCTTCGGGCGAGGACGTGGGCCTTCCCGACGGTCAGATGGGCAACTCCGAGGTAGGCCACCTCAACATCGGTGCCGGCCGCATCGTGTTCCAGGAGCTTTCGCGCATCAACAATGCCATCAAGGACGGCTCTATCGCCAAGAACGAGGTCTTCGTCAAGGCCATGGACGATGTCAAGGCCGAAGGCAAGACCCTGCACCTCATGGGCCTTATGAGCCCCGGCGGCGTTCATTCTCACATGAACCATGTCGAGGCCCTGGTCAAGATGGCTGCCCAGCATGGCGTCAAGACCGTTCGCGTCCACGCCTTTATGGATGGTCGCGATGTCGACCCGCAGTCCGGTGCCGGCTACATGAGCGAGTTCTGCGCCTTCCTGGCTAAGATTTCCGAGGAGACCGGTTGCGACGCTCGCGTCGCCACCGTTTCGGGCCGCTATTGGGCCATGGACCGCGACAACCGTTGGGAGCGCATCCAGCGTGCCTACGACGTCATGGTCAATGCGTCCGACGCCGATACCGATCCCGTTGCCGGTATCAAGGCCTACTACGAGAAGGATCCGCGCGGCGACGAGTTCGTCGAGCCCTTCGCTGCCCACAACGAGGGCATCCACGAGGGTGACGCGGCCATCTTCTTCAACTTCTGTCCCGACCGCGCCCGTCAGATGACCCGCGTGTTCACGGACAAGGAGTTCGACGGCTTTGAGCGCGAGCAGATCAAGCTCTCGCACTTTGTGACGATGACCGAGTACGATCCGACGTTTGACGTCGAGGTCGCCTTCCCCAAGACGTTCCCCGAGAACGTTCTGGCCGACGTCATCGCAGCCAATGGCCTGAAGCAGCTGCACACCGCCGAGACCGAGAAGTACGCTCACGTGACGTTCTTCCTCAACGGTGGCATCGAGGAGCCCAAGGAGGGCGAGGAGCGCGTGCTCGTCGCTTCCCCCAAGGTCGCTACCTACGATCTGCAGCCCGAGATGAGCGCTCCCGAGGTTACCGAGAAGCTCGTCGCCGCAATCAACGAGGATCGCGCTGATTTCTACATCGTGAACTTCGCGAACTGCGACATGGTTGGTCACACCGGTGTCTTCGACGCCGCCGTTAAGGCCGTCGAGGCTGTTGACGATGCTCTGTCCAAGGTTGTCCCGGCGATTCTCGCTAAGGGCGGCTTTGCGCTGATTACCGCCGACCATGGCAACGCCGATCACATGTTTGACGTTGCTTCCGACGGTTCCAAGCATCCGTTTACGGCTCACACCACCAACCGCGTGCCGTTCATCATCGTTGATGATAAGGCCAAGCTCACCGGTATCGAGGACGGCCGTCTTTCCGATATCGCTCCGACTATGCTCACCATGGCTGGTATTGAGCCTTCCGCCGAGATGACGGGTCGCGTGCTCGCCACCGAGGCCTAATAGAAAACAAATACCGTTTTCTAGTAAGGGGGTTGTCCACAACCGGACGACCCCCTTTTTGGTATTTCTGCCATTTCTAACCCGTCCCTAAATGGCAGGTGGGGGAGTGTTGGGGGTTGTGGTACAGTACTGGAGTTTGAATTGTTCTATTAAGGAGCTTATCTATGGGTCCGTTCCAGATTCTTCTGTTTGTCGTTTGGGCCATCTCTGCCGTGGCGCTGACGATTCTCGTCCTGATGCACTCCGGTAAGGGTACCGGCGTTTCGGATATGATCGCTAGCTCGCTGTATAACTCCAGCTCTGCCACGGGCGTTATGGAGCAGAACCTTGACCGCCTGACCGTCATCATGGCTGTTGTGTTTGCCGTGTGCGTCGTGCTGTGCATGTTCTTCTTCCCGCAGGGCATCGTCGGCTACTAAGCATCGGCGTATATACGTTTGTAAAGGGTCCCGCATGTGCGGGGCCCTTTTTGTTTACAGACTTGTAATAGAGTCAAAATATCCCCACATACTTCGCCTAACTAAAGAAATTCTCGACCGTTAACCGGAATTAGCGCCATATTGTGCATAAAATGCGCTACTGTATTGCGAAACGTTGGTCCGCACTGCATAACCAGCCATAACGGCGGACCGCGTTTGAATGGTTCGATTGGGCTGTCTCGACGTTGCCCGGCCGAATTCACTTTGTCCTATCTCATAAGGAGGATGGCATGGCTGATTCTATGTTCCACCAGCCCGTTATGGGTCGTCGCGCCTTTGTTGGCGGCACCCTCGCTGCGAGCTCCATGGCTTTTCTTGCCGCATGCGGCAAGAAGGGCGGCGACGCTTCCGGATCTGACTCCGGTTCGACGCTGAACTTCTACATCAACAACCCGGTCTGCATCGACCCCTACAACGTCCAGGAGGATCAGGGCACTCAGGTCGAGTACCAGCTCTTCGACGCTCTGACGGAGTACGACCCCGAGAAGGGCGAGATCGTTCCGCTGGCTTGCGAGTCCTTTGAGGCTAACGACGACGCCACCGAGTTCACCTTCAAGATCAAGAAGGCTAAGTTCCACAACGGTGACGACGTTACCTCCAAGTCCTTCA
>CAJJPN010000032.1:0-15518 GCA_905193635.1 Coriobacteriaceae bacterium | reverse complement strand
GGTGCCCTACCGGGAGTAGCCCCGACGGTTGACAAAACTATAGGAACACCCAATGGCTACACTCAAAAACGGCGCCCGTCGGCGATGTTGCCGGCGGGCGCCGTTGTCTTGAAGACGAAATAGTCCGTTTTCCTCCGTCCCCAAGGGATCATTACAGTGAGTCGATAAAGCGCTGTTGGGCGGCGCGGCCGGCTTCGTCCCACTTAAAGACGCCGGCGTTGTCGAGCACGTGGCTAAACACCACGCCGACTTCCTCGTGCAGGATGCCGATGGCGCTATCCGCCGTAAGCTCGTCGGCGCGGCGGGCATAGACGTCCTCGGCCCACGCGGCATGGCTGCGGCAAAGGTCGTCGCCTTCGAGCGCACTGGCAAGGTCGTAGCTGGTATCGGCTTTGGCTGCCAGCAGGTGCTCGCGGACAGCGCCGAGCTCGGGAACCAGGCGCGGCGGCAGAATGGCCAGGCCCATGACCTCGATCAGGCCGATGTTCTCCTTCTTAATGTGGTGATACTCGGCATGCGGGTGGAAAACGCCCAGCGGATGCTCGTCGGTCGTGATATTGCAGCGAAGCGCCAGGTAGGCCTCGTAAATCTCGCCGCCGGCGTTGCCGCGGGAGTCGACGCGGCGGATGACGGGCGTCACGGTGTTGTGCGCTACGCCGTCGGCCGTGTGCGCGATAACGCCCACAGACTCGTCGGTCCACTCGCGCCAGGCGAGGATAATCTTCTCGGCAGCGTCGAGCAGCTGAGCGCGGTCATGCGAGCGCAGGCGCAGCACCGAGAGCGGCCACTGCAGCACAGTGCCGGTGACCTGGTCAAAACCGGGCACGCTAAACTGCGAGACCTCGGCGGCATGCATCATGGGGAACTCGTGCGCGCCGCCCTGGAAGTGGTCGTGCGACAGAATCGAGCCGCCCACGATAGGCAGGTCGGCGTTGGAGCCGATGAAGTAATGCGGGAACAGGTCCACAAAGTCGAGCAGGCAGGTCAGGCCCTTGCGGTCGACGTGCATCGGACGATGCTCGGAGCTCATGGCAATGCAATGCTCGTTAAAGTACGCGTACGGGCTGTACTGGAAACCCCAGCGCTCGCCGTTGAGCTGGATGGGGATAATGCGCAGGTTCTGGCGAGCGGGGTGAGCGCCGCCGTCGGCTGCGGCGGAGCGTCCGGGATAGCCCTCGTTTTCGATGCAGAGCTGGCAGGCGGGATACTTCTCGCCCGTGTTCTTGGCGGCACCTGCCGCGGCGATATCGCGCGGGTCCTTCTCAGGCTTGGAGAGGTTGATGGTGATCTCAAGATCGCCCCAGTTGGTGGGGGTGCTCCATTTGATGTTGCGCGCGATGGCGGCACGGCGCACGTAGCCGGCGTCGCAGCACAGGCCGTAGAACCAGTCGGTTGCGGCGCGGGGCTCGTTGACGCCCATACGTCCGTTGAACTCCTCGTTTACAACCGAAGGCCTCGGCATGAGCGCACCCATGATGCGCATGGCGATGCGGTCGCGGCCTGACGCCGTGTCCTCGGCGGCACCGTTGGTAACGGCGGCCTCGGAAAGCGCGGCAAGCGTGCCTTCAAGATCAAAGTCGGGCAGGGTATTGGGGTGCAAGAGCGAGAGTTTCTCAACCTGGAGCGCCCAGGCCATATCGAGCGCGGGACCCGTAGCGCCGATGCACTCCAAAATGGTGTTGTATGCCCAGATGCGGTCGTCCTGTCCGATCATCGATCGGTGGATGGCGTACTCGATCAGGTTCTGCGCGGCCTCTCGCACGTCAGTCATTACAGCCATGCCGCGTAAGCCCCCTTGTCAGAGATGGCGTAGTGACGGGCAGAGCCCTCGCCCAGCCAGCCGTTCATCTTGGCAATGAAGGTGTCGACCAGATCGAGCGGCACGAAGGCCTGGATGGTGCCACCAAAGCCGCCACCGTGGATACGGACGGCGCCGCGGCCGTCGAGCACGTGCTCGGCCAGCGCCAGGGCATACATGGAAGGCTGCTCGGAACCCAGCTTGGCAACAACATTCTGCAGGTACATGGCAGAGCTGGCGCCGGACTCGCGCGTCAGGACCAGGAACTGGTCAATGTCGCCAGCGTTCAGGGCTGCCCAGCGCTTGTCGACCAGGCCGTTCTCGTACCAGTAGTGAACGGCGCGCAGGCAGGCGCGGTCGCCCAGCTTGGCGCGCAGCTCGGGGAGTTTAGCGTCAAAGTCGGCAACGTCGACCTCGCACAGGCGTGCCTTGCCAAACTCGGCGGCGACGTCCTGCATCTCGCGCGGAACGGCGGCGTAGTCGTCGGTAGCTGCCACATGGTCGGCGCCAACCTTAACGAGCACAAGCGCATAACCGTGATCCTCAAAGTTGAGCTCGAGCTTTTGGGTCTTAGGCTGGGCCTGGTCCTCAAAGTCCATGTAGGCGAGGCCGCCCAGGCACACAGCGGCCTGGTCCATCAGACCGCAGGGCTTGCCGTAGTAGTTGTTCTCGGTGCGCTGACTCATCTGGGCGAGCGTGACGGGCTCAATGGCGGGCGCGCCCCAGAGTGCCTCCATGGCACGACCGTACGCGGCCTCGACGGCGGCAGAGCTGGAAAGGCCGCCACCCGAGGGGACGGAGCAGGTGAAGGCGAAGTCGAAGCCCTGGGGCTCAACACCAAGCGCTGCGACCTCGTGGGCCATACCGCGCACGAGGCTTGCGGACGTGCCCTTCTCGGACTCCTGAACGTCTAGCGTGTCGAGCGCGATCTCAAACGTGGGATAGCCCTCGTCGGCAACGCGGACCTTGTTGGAATCGGTTGCCACGGCAATGCCGTCAACGGCGACATCGAGCGAGCCGGCGATAATGTGGCCGCCCTCGTGGTCGGTGTGGTTGCCGCTGATCTCGGAGCGGCCGGGCGCGTGCACGTAGAGCACCTGGCGGTCGCCGATGGGTCCAAACTCCTCCTCGAACAGCTTGGTGAGGGCAGCGAGTGTCTTTTTGTCGGGGGCGGTCATATGGGTCCTTTCCTTGGTGTATACTGACGAGCTTTCCGTCGTAGTGAGTACGTTAACAATCTGAAGCGGCATAAACTCAGCATCTACGATGCCGCACGTTACGGGCTATGTTAACGTACTCATAACACAACACTTATCACTTTTTGAGAATCTGGTAATCGGTAGAAATTCAGCCGTGAACGGTACTGCCGTATGGACTTATAAAGCAGAAGAGATGCAGATAGAAAAAGTAGAGTACGTTAACATGCGTCCGACGATAGCGGGCCTCGGCGCGGGATGTATTTCTGCCCGGGCCGGCATTCACGCTATTCAGATCTCTCAAGGGTGAAGGTGATCCTGTGGCAAGGCGCCCGTCCAACGATACCAGTTCGCGTCCGGTCTCCATGGCCGACGTCGCCCGCGCTGCTGGCGTTTCGCAGCAGACGGTTTCGCGCGTCGCCAACGGCTTGCCCAACGTTAACGAACAGACGCGCCGGCGCGTGCAGGCCGCTATGCAAGAGCTTGGCTTTCGTCCGAGTTATGCCGGTCGCTCGCTGCGTGACGGCCGTTACCATTCGGTCGGGCTGTGCGTCAACGATGTCACCAAGTTTGGCAACCTTTCAATGATCGACGGCATCGCCAGCGCTGCTCGCGAGCGTAATTGCGCCATCACGCTGGTCGAGATGTCCAAGACCGAGGAATTCTCGCTTGCCGAGGCAACGCGTCGTATGGCTGCGCTGCCCGTGGACGGCATCATCATCGGCATGAGCCGTATGGCGCCCGATTTTGAGACGTTTGATCCACTGCCGGGCATTGGCACGGTCATCGTTACCATGTACGCGCATCCGCGCGTGACCACGGTCGATTCCGACCATTACGGCTGCTCGTTATTGCTTATGGATCACCTGTTTGAGCTGGGGCACGAGCAGATTCGCTATATTGGCGGCCCGTCCTTCTCGGTCGACGAGCAATTTCGTCGCGCCGGTTGGCAGGATGCGCTCGAGCGTAAACACATCGAGCCGGCAGAGCCGCTCGAGGGCGACTGGTCTGCCAACAGCGGCTACGAGGCCGGCAGATATCTGGCCGAGCACGATCGCACCATGACAGCGATTTATGCGGCAAACGACCAGATGGCAAACGGGGCCATCGCCGCGCTGCGCGATAGTGGCCTGCGCGTGCCCGAGGATGTGAGCGTAGTGGGCGTCGACGATTCACTCGATGATTTTGTGGCACACAACGAGCTCACGACCGTGCGATTCGATCTACATCAGCGCGGACGCGAGGTGTTTGAGCATGCGGTTCCCGAGGCGGGTACGGCGGGCAAAACTGTTGCCATTCGTATTCCCGGTCAGCTCATCGTTCGACATAGTACGGCGGCACCGCGTGCATAGTTTCTGCAGGTCAACGGTGATATGTTGAACATCAATAACAATCGGTAAGGATGTCGGTAGATAGCTGTTGGGATGTAGCCGAGTGCTATGATAGACGGGCTCTTTTGTCTATCTAGGAGGCTTTGCCTGATGGAGATCACCAAGGATATCCGCTACGTTGGCGTCGACGATCACGACATTGACCTGTTCGAGGGCCAGTACGATGTGTCCGAGAACGGTATGGCATACAACAGCTACGTTATCTTGGGCGAAAAGATCGCTGTCGCCGATTCAGTCGACGGCGGTTTTGTTGACGAGTGGCTCGGCAACATCGAGGCCGTGCTCGATGGCCGTACGCCCGATTACCTGGTCGTTCATCATATGGAGCCCGACCACTCCGCTGGCATCGCCGCCTTTATGGAGCGCTATCCCCAGGCCCAGATCGTGGCCAGCATGGGCGCCTTCCGCATGATGGTCAACTTCTTTGGCACCGATTTCCCCGAGCGCAAGATGGTCGTCAAAGAGGGCGACGTGCTCGACCTGGGTGGCCACAGCCTAACGTTTGTCGGCGCCCCCAACGTGCACTGGCCCGAGGTGCTCTTCTCCTATGAGGCTACCGACAAGGTACTCTTTAGTGCCGACGGCTTTGGCAAGTTTGGCGCTAACGACATCGAGGATCCGGAGGGCTGGGCCTGCGAGGCGCGTCGTTACTACTTTGGTATCGTGGGCAAGTTCGGCAAGTTCGTGCAGGCCGTGCTTAAGAAGGCCGCCAATCTGGACATCCAGATCATCTGCCCGCTCCACGGCCCCGTGCTGACCGAGAACCTGGGCTATTACCTTGACACCTACAACACCTGGTCGAGCTACCAGCCCGAGGACGAGGGCATTACGATTGCCTATGCAAGCGTGTATGGCCATCTGAAGGCTGCCGTTGAGGAGCTTGCATCTGCGCTCGAGGCCCGCGGCCAGAAGGTTTCCGTCTTTGACCTGACTCGCGACGACATGGCCGAGGCCGTTGAGGATGCGTTCCGCTATGACCGACTGGTACTCGCTTCCATCACCTATCAGGGCGAGATTTTCCCGTTCATGAGTACCTTCATCCATACGCTCGCCGAGCATGCCTACCAGAACCGCACGGTGGCGCTTGTCGAGGCCGGTTCCTGGGCGCCCGCCGCTGCCAAGGTTATGACCAAGGAGCTCGAGGGCATGAAGGACATCACCCTGACGCAGAACAAGGTGACCGTGCTAGGTTCGCTCAGCGACGCCTCGCGCGCCCAGATTGAAGCCCTCGCCGACGAGCTGTCCAAGTAGCGACACGTTCACTTTTGACGCTCAACCACCACAACCACCGCAAAGGGGACAGGCACCTTTGCGGTGGTTTTTGTTTAAGCGCCGGCGATGAGGAGATTTGGGCGGGCGTTGTCGGCGGTCTCGGCGATTGAGGTAGCAACGGCATGATCGGGGTCGCGGTCCATCACGATGGTGTCGACATCTGCCAGCTCGGCAAAGCGGTACATGCCGCGTCCGTTAACCTTGCTGGCGTCCATGAGGGCGACACTTTGACGAGCGGCACCGATCATAGCCGCTTTGGCCTCGGCCATCTGCGGAAAGTCGGTCGTAAAGCCGCAGCCGGGAACAAAAGCGCCGGGGCACATGATGGCAAGATCGGCGTGGACCATTTGGAGCGCCTGCATAGTGAGCGGTCCATACAGATAACGATGGCCTTTGCGCAGCGCCCCGCCCAGCATGACGACATCGACCGAGGGCATGCTCTCGTCGATGTAATCGGCAATGGTAATGTCGGCCGTGATGACGGTGATGCCATCGCGCTGGTCGAGGAGCCGGACAAACTCGAGAGCGGTGGTGCCCGAGTCGACGAGCAGCGTGTCGCCGTCATTGACGAGCTCGATGGCGCTTTGCGCGATGGCCTGCTTGGCAGCGACATTGACGTTGATGCGGCGATCCTGGGTGGATACGGTCAGTCGCTTCTGGAGCGACACAGCGCCGCCGTGCGTGCGGCGCAGCTTGCCGGACTCGGCGAGCGCGTCTAGGTCGGCACGGGCGGTAACGGAGGACACGCCAAAGGTCTGGGCGATTTCTGCCACTTGCACCGAGGCGTTATGTTCGAGCATTTCCATAATGGCGGCGCGACGCTCATCGGCGAAAGCTCGGGTTGTTGCATGGGCCATAGCTGCTCCATCATCGTCTGAAATTTGCAGGAATTGTGTTGAGTCTATTTTCGTTCATTTTCTTTTAAAGTAAGAAAACGCCTTTCGATTACTTACTCTTTCTATAAAAGAAAGACGCTGAACGCCCAAAATTCAATATCGAACATGCCCACTCGGCTCTAAATCCTTCCGTTTACTTTTCAAAAACGACTGTATTGGCCTGCATGGGCTCAATATCTCGCACATACAAAGCCGCTGATTTTCATACAATGAGCGCAGCAAAACGCAAGGTAAAACGCCTTGTGAACAACTATGCCCGATGTCCAGATGCGGGCGAGGGAGAGGAGCAAACGCTCATGGCACTTGTTACCACCGAAAAGATGCTCAAGGACGCTCAGGCCGGCCACTACGCCGTCGGCGCGTTCAACGTCGAGAACCTCGAGTTTGTTATGGCCGTTCTGGCCGCTGCCGAGGAGACCAAGTCCCCCGTCATCATGCAGACCACCCCGGGCACCATCAAGACCGCTGGTCTGGACTACTTCTACGGCATGGTCAAGGCTGCCGCCGAGCGCGCTTCCGTGCCCGTCGCTCTGCACCTCGATCACGGCGATGGCTATGACCGCTGCATGCAGGCTTTCCGCACGGGCTACACCTCTGTCATGATCGACGGTTCGCACGAGTCCTTCGAGGACAACATCGCCCTGACCAAGTCCGTCGCCGACGCTGGCCGCGCCATGGGCGTGCCCGTCGAGGCCGAGCTCGGTAAGGTTGGCGGCAAGGAGGACGACGGTCCCGCGGTTGAGGGCGAGAGCCCCTACACCGATCCTGCCGAGGCCAAGGAGTTCGTTGAGCGCACCGGCTGCACCTCGCTGGCCATTGGCGTTGGCACCAGCCACGGCGTTTACACGAGCGATCCGCATATCGAGCAGTCCGTGGTCAAGGCCATCCGCGACGCCGTCGACGTGCCGCTGGTTCTGCACGGCACCTCCGGTGTGCCCGATGAGCAGGTTGCCGAGGCTGTGAAGAACGGCATCTGCAAGGTTAACTACGCCACCGAGCTGCGTCAGGCCTACACCAAGGGCTTCATGGCCTACATGGCCGAGAACCCCGCCTGCTTCGATCCCAAGAAGCCGGCCAAGGAGGGCATGCGTGAGATCACCGAGCTGGTTAAGATCCGCATGACCAACCTCAACTCTGTGGGCAAAGCAGAGTAACAGCAAGGGTACTCCGACTCGCTACATATCCCGGGGAGGGATGAGGGCTTAGTCCCCCAATCGTCCTCGGGCATGCAAAAAGCCTCGCTGCGCACTTCGCGCGGCGAGGCTTTTTGCCCCCTGCGGAAAGATTGGGGGACTAAGCCCTCGTCCCTCCCAGGTTGACCTACTCGAGGTCGTCGCCCTTGTGGCGTTAGGGCGGAAAATAATAAGAAGCCTTCGCGCTGCGGAATGATTTTGGAAACTAAGTACGGGACCCGCCCAAACCGTCCTGCTCAATCGCCCTTGTGGCGTTGGGGCTGAAAGGGTGGGACGCGTGGGTTATTTGGTTGTTAGGGTTAGTAGGTCGTTGGGGGTTTTGAGGTTGTAGGTGGCGTTTGGGATATCTTGGTGTGATCCCCATGCTGCTCGGGCAAAACTGACCCCTGCCGAAGTTGCGCATTGTTCGTCGTAGACGGTGTCGCCAACGTAGACGACGTTGCCAGGATTCGCGCCCGTACGCCGGAGATATTCGAGCATGGGAGCGGGTGCGGGTTTATGTTCGGTTGTGTCTTCGACAAGGATGATGTGCTCAAAATACTTATCGAAACCAAGGGGTGCAATTTCTTTTGCGTATTCGTCGCGCGCACGTGAGGAGACGATGCCAAGTTTGCAGCCGCTATCGGCGAGTGTTGCGATGACTTCAAGCAAACCTGGAAACACGCTGATGGTGCTTTTAAAGCTGGCGGCAACTTGGCACCAGCGATCCAACGTTGCCTGCGAGTAGATTCCAAGTTTCTCAAGGGCATCCTTGCCGGGTATGCCGAGGGCAAATTCAAGCTCGTGTCGGGGGAGCGTTTTGCCGGTCTCTTCTTGGACAATCTGGACAAGCGATGATAGAACGCTTTCTTCTGTATCTGCCAATGTCCCATCAACGTCAAATACGATATGGTCAAAGTGCTTCATATGATTGCTCCTCTCTGTTGTTTGCCTGCAAGTTTGATGCGGTGACAGAAGAAAGGCTAGCGGGATTTCTGCCTGGTGCTATCGAGATTCTGCCTCGCTGCTCGATAGCTCGAAGGAGTGCATCCCATTTGTTCTTTAAATACCTGGCCAAGATGGCTTGCTGTCGCAAAGCCGCATTGGCGCGCGACTGTCTGGACCGTTCGCGTGGTGTGTGTCAAAAGTTCGCAAGCACGGTTTACGCGGTATGCGCGCAGATATGCCGCCGGGGTCGTTCCTGCGCAAGCTTCGATAATGCGGTAACACTCTCTTTCGCTTACGCCGGCTGCAGATGCCATCTGGGGCACATCTATAGCGGCTGCATAGTTCGCGCGGATATAGTCCAGGATTGCCTTGAACTGTACGTCGCGGTTGGTCATCCAAGAGGCGTTGTCGGAGGAAAAGAGCGGTTCGGCCTTGGCGTAAATCTGAATCCAGAGCTCTGACAAGCTATTCCGAAGCGCCATCTCGTTCTGCGGCCGTTGAAGGTCGTGGTTAAAGGAACTCTTTAGCAAATCGATAAAGGGCATATCGTCGGGGTTGGTGGGCGACCATTTGAGCACATCGACGCCTCGACATTGCAGTAAAGGATTGATATAGCGCTTTTGAAGGCGTCCCGCGGGATCGCCGAGCATCGACGGCTGAAAGATATGCAACATTTGAATGGCTGGTGCCGAATTGGGTGATTGCAGCGTGCTGTGCAAAACGCCGCCGTTGATAAAGCCGGCGGACCCTTCCTCAAAGCGTACGTGCTCATGAGCCGCGCGCGTTCGATAGTCAATCGCTCCCTGCTCCATGTAGAAAAGCTCAACTTCGGAATGCCAGTGCCAGGGGACGGAATTGCCCGGATAGCGAGCGAATTCTGCGCGTTCGGCAATATAGGGCCAGTCATCGGCGGTCTCGGGAAACGCTTCCTCGCGTCCTCCGCGGTGCAATTCTATGTGATCCATGTTTCGCATGGCATCAGTATAAAGCGCGATGGGCTTAGATTGCTCTTGCCTGTTCGGGGAACGCCTTGTCTAGGGATGCTTGGAGCTTTTCGAAGGATGCTCGTAAGTTGAGGCTCTGATCGGCTGAGCGCTTGGTTTTTGTGGTGGGGGAGTCGAGGAGGCCGTTTCTCTGCGTCGGGGGGAAGGAGAAAAGGTTTGCATGTTTTAGGGATGGCTGCCGTGCTACGGCATTGGAAGAATGCATGCTTATGCGGCCTCCTCGATGTCCACCAAAAGATTGCGCACGGGGTGTGCTGCTAGGTCCCGTGCGTTGGCAGTATTATGCCGCGAGCGCAGATAAGGAAGCGCTAAAGAAAGGCTTAATGAGGTTTGACGTTGCGATGAAACCGCAGGTAAAAGCTATTGCATAACACTCTTGAAAGGTTGGGAGCTTAAGGGCTTTCTAAGGTTTATGGCGCGGATGTGGCTCGCCTGTGTGGGGCGTGTGGACGGCTCGTTCCTAGCGCTGCGGCTCTGCGGCGCGCACCTGCTCGATGACCTTTTCCATGGTGGCGTCGATGCAGTCCTTTTTGAGCTCGCATTCCCAGATGGTTATGGGCGTCCAGCCCATTTGAGTGAGTGCTGCCACGGCAGCGCGGTCGCGCTCGACGTTGCGACGGAACTTTGCCTCCCAAAACTCAACGTTGCGCTTGGGCTGGCTCGGATTGCACTTAGGGCAGCGATGCCAAAAGCAACCGTTGACGAAGATGGCGATCTTGCGGCCGGGGAAGGCGATGTCGGGCTTGCCGGGAACCTTCCATTCCAAGCGATAACCCGTAAGGCCCGCTGCGCGCAGGCGCTGGCGAACGAGCAGCTCGGGCTTGGTGTTGGCGCGCTTGTTGCCCTTCATGGACTTTTTGATGGCGGCACGACGGCGTACAAGCTCACGCTCGTCAGCGGAGAGGTCTGAGGTATCGATGCCGTCGAGCAGACCGGGCTTGGGACGCTTTTTGCTGCGGCGCTTAGGTGCGCGATTAGGTTTGGTGGCGGGTTTGTCGGCTGTGGTGGTCTCGGCGTCGTTGGCAGTGCCGTTGGCCTCAAGCCGATCTTCCTTCAACTCAATCAGAGCATCGATAAGCCCTTTGTCGGCGGGCATCCACTCAACGGTGGCAAGCGAGGTGCGTGGAATCCAACGGATATCGAGCTGGCGGTCGTGCTTCTGGGGTTCATCGGATTCATCGGTGAGCGAGCAGTAGTAGCACTCCATGGAGAGATGAAAATCGGGGTAGTCATACTCAACGGTATAGAAATCGCGCAGGTTGGTGACTTTTACCTGCAGCTCTTCCATAAGCTCGCGGCGCACAGCGTCTTCGGGCGTCTCGCCGCGCAGAAGTTTGCCGCCCGGGAACTCCCAGAGTCCCTGCATGTCGCCGTAGCCGCGCTGCACGGCAAGCAGCTCGTCAGATCCTTCCTTGCGAATGATCCCAGCGGCAACATGAACAGTCTTCAACAGGAGTCCTCTCTCAACAACGACAATCGCCAAGGTAGTCAAAATAGCCCCGTCCCAAATTAGCTACCCGTACCTTACACAACGGTAAGGCAAGCGTAAGCCATATCGATGGTAGCCGACTCGTCTTCTTGCGACTATAGATGCCGTAGACTAATCGCAAGAAAGGACTCAGTATGCAAACCACGCACATGGCGACCCCGGTACTGGAGGTCGCGCATCTCGAAAAGGTATATGGAGCGCTGGGCAACGTGACCCGTGCGCTCAACGATGTCAACTTTACGGTCAACCGCGGTGAATTCGTGGGCATCATGGGCGCTTCGGGCTCGGGCAAGTCGACGTTGCTCAACTGCGTGTCGACCATCGATAGCGCCACAAGTGGCACGATCCGCATCAACGGCCAGGACGTGACGCGCATGAAGCAGGCCAAGCTTTCGCAGTTCCGCCGTGAGGAGCTCGGCTTTATCTTCCAGGATTCCAACCTGCTCGATACGCTCACGGCACGCGAGAACATCGCCCTGCCGCTCACCATCGCCCGCACAAACTCGGCAGAGATCTCGACCCGCGTGCAAGATGTGGCAGCGCGCCTGTCCATCAGTCAGGTGCTCGACAAGTATCCCTACCAGATGTCCGGCGGTCAGCAGCAGCGCGTTGCCGCGGCTCGCGCGCTCGTCACCGACCCCACCATGATCATGGCCGACGAACCCACCGGTGCTCTCGATTCCAAGAGCGCTCGTCTGCTGCTCGAGAGCCTGGAGGCCCTCAATCGCCGCCTGCGCGCTACGGTGCTCATGGTCACGCACGACAGCTTTGCCGCCAGCTACACGAGCCGTGTGCTGTTTATTCGCGACGGCAAGATCTTCACCGAGCTGCGCCGCGGCGACACCGACCGCCGAGAGTTCTTCGACCGCATTATGGAGGTCGTTGCCATGATGGGCGGTGAGGGCTCCGATGCTCTGTAAACTCGCTTGGGGCAACGTCCGCCGCGCCGGCCGCGACTACCTCGTCTACCTTTTGACGCTCACCCTGGGTGTCACGGTCTTCTATGCCTTCAATACCGTCTCGATGCAGGTCGACATTGCCGGCATCAAGGAGCAGGGACTGTCCGAGCTCATGGGCAGCATGCTCGGCTACCTCACGTACTTTTTGGCCGGCGTCATGGCCTTTTTGATGGTGTATGCCAACAACTTCATTATGAAACGCCGCAAGAAGGAGTTTGGCCTGTACCAGGTGCTCGGCATGGGGCGCGGTCGCGTTGCCACGATCATGGCGCTCGAGACCGTGATCGTTTCGGTCGGCGCCTTTGTCGCCGGCATTGTGCTGGGCGTGGGGCTCTCCCAGCTCATGACATTCTTTACGGCCTCGCTCTTTAAGACACAGATCGCTAATTTCCACTTCTTTTTCTCGGTGCATGCGTTCAACCTGACCCTTGCCTGCATGCTCGTAATGTTTGTGCTCACGTTACTGCTGAACCTGCGCGCCGTTCGTCGCACTAAGCTCATTGAGCTCATGGGTGCCGAGCGTCGCAACGAGAGCATCAAGACGCGCAATCCCTGGATCGCGATTGCCATCTTTGCTGTGGGCGTGGTGCTGGTGGGCGTGGCCTATTACCGTCTGCTACGTGATGGGTTCCCGCTAACCGAGACGGGCGACAAGCTGCACGGGGCCATGAGCCAGTTCGGCATTACGACCGCTATGGTTACGGTAGGCACCTTTGCGTTGTTCTGGGGACTCTCGGGCATGCTCATCAAGCTGCTGCAGAGCTTGCGCGGCGTGTATTGGCGCGGCCTCAACATGTTTACCGTGCGCCAGCTTTCGGCCAAGGTCAATACGGTGTGCTTTTCGATGGGCGTCATCGCGATGATTCTGTTCCTTGCCATCACTTCGGTGACGTGCGGTATGTCGATCGCCAACGTGATGAACGAAAACCTGGAGCGCTATAACCCTGTTGACGTGTCTCAGACGTATGTCTATTACACGCCCGATAGGCTCGACTACTACAAGGAGTATGTCAATCCGTCCGAGGCCGATCGCATGGTGCTGGCCGATGCAACGGTCGATTTGTACGCTGCATGGCACGGCGATCGTATCGATCCCGATAACGTTACAGAAAGTAGTAAGGGCAAGTCGGCGGACAACAACGATGAGACCGGAAAGAAGGTCAATATCGCCGATGTTGCCGGTGAGCATGTGCAGATCGACTCGTATCTGAGCTACCCGCTTGGCGGCTCCAATCCTTCGGTAGCTGCAGGCGAGATGTGCAAGGCCATGGGCGAAAAGCTCCCCAAGGTGCTCGAGGGTAGCAATGCCGATGATATGGGCCTGTTTGTGACGCCGGCGAGCCAGTACAACAAGCTACGCCAGATGATGGGCGAGGAGCCGGTGAGCATTGGCCGCGACCAGTACGTGCTTACGTGTGATATGGGCGGTGAGCTGGGCGACCTGTACACCAAATACATGGCCGGCGGCCATACGCTCACCTTGGGTGGGCATGAGCTCAAGCCCGCAACCGATAAGTCGGACAAGGACACGGCGGCCATCGCCAACTCGGCGATGGGCAGTAATCCGGGTACCGTCGTCGTTGCCGACGAGCTGTTGTCCCAACTTAATCTGCAGCCGTATGCCAGTAGCCTGCTCGTTAACTACAAACAGGGGATGGATGTGACCAAGGCAGACGAGAGCATTAAATACACCTTGCTCGACAATCTGCTCGTTGACGGCAAGGAGCCGGGGTCGTGGGGAGTCTTCATCACGCGTTCCGAGATGTACACGCAAGCAGCGCAGATGAACGGCATGATTAGCTATCTGGCCATCTACATTGGCTTTGTATTGGTCGTTGCATGCGCGGCGATTCTATCGATCCAGCAGCTCTCCAACGTGGCCGACGGCAGCCGCAGCTATCGTGTGCTGGCGCAGATCGGCTGTGACGACCGCCAGATCCGGCATTCGGTGATGGCGCAGCAAGCGGTGTTCTTCCTGTTCCCGCTGGCAGTGGGCTTGGCGCACTCCTTTGTGGCGCTCAAGGTGATCATCGAGCTGGTGAGCGTATTCGGTGATATGAGCATCGCCGGCACCGTGGGCCTCACCTGCGCGATTTTCCTGGCGGCCTATGGTGGCTACTTCCTGGTAACGTACCTCATGAGCGCCGGCATGGTACAAGCTGCCATCGCCACCCGCTACAGCGAGTAACAAGCGGGCAAAACCGTCGCAAAACAAACGCGAACAGCCGCCGCGAACGGGGTCCGGACCCTTTTCGCGGCGGTTTTTGCCTTTCTGGTGCGCCTTAGATGCAAGTGAGTAGACTTTTTTGGACTTGTCGAGCACACCGCGCCAAACGCTCAATAAAACCGCAGGTCAGCGCTGTGGCGATTCGGGGTGTGCTCGGCCTCCTGCAAAAAGTCTACTCACTTGGTTTTGGCTGCTAGAAGACCGCCGTGAGGGAAGGCAACTTCCTCGCGGCGGTTGGCGTTTGCCCAGATAAAACCTGCCAAAATAAACCTGTCCCTTTTTGGCGTGTCCCTTTTGGCGTGGCTGATTGGTTTGGGCTGTTTTGGAGAAAGCCCATGAGGCGGCACTCAGGCTAATCCTGCGTGTCGCCTCCGTACATGTAGACGATAAAGCCGTCGCCGGTGTCTTGGCTGTGATCCTCCAGGATGCGTTTCATGTTGAGGTGCTCGTAGAACTGCCAGTCAGAGTTGCAGTCGCTCATCAGGAAGAACTTGGTGCACCCGGCTTTGGCGAGTTCGGCGCGCGCAAGGTCGATGAGCTCGCGGCCGAGTCCCTTGCCCTGCCACTCGGGCACAATGATGATCAGGTTGAGCTGGCCCTGGGCATACTCGTTGCCCGTGGCGGCAAAGCGATCGGCCGTGGCCTTTTCGCGACTGTCGCCAAAGAGCGAGCCCTCGAGTTTGGCATCGGCGGTCTTTGCCATCTCGGTTGCCTGGGCGAATAGCTCGTCGTAGCAAGGCTTCCACGTCGGGTTTTTGCGTGGTTTGCCGTCTTCGAAGATGCCGATGCAGCAAGCGGCGATGATGCGGCCTTCAGCTTCGGTAACGAGCGCGATAGGGGAGCGCTGCAGCTGCATGGCAATGTTGAAGCGAGCGCAGAAATCGGCAGCTTCGACGTCGCCGCGGTTGCGTAGCGTGTTGCACCACAGCCGGTTGTAGATGGCGGCGATACCATCCAGGTCGTCGAGCGTGGCGGCGCGCAGGGTTACGTTGTCAAGGCTCATGGAGGCTCCTTCCAAGTTGGGTCAGGCCATCTATGAGTGTGGCATGGCCGCAGGGGCGCCGCATCAACCATTCGGTAGACGACCCCCGATTCCACGGGGGCGGAGAGATAGTCATTGGGTGTTCCTATAGTTTTGTCAACCGTCGGGGCTACTCCCGGTAGGG
>CAJJPN010000031.1:0-15572 GCA_905193635.1 Coriobacteriaceae bacterium | reverse complement strand
AGTTCTTGTCGAGTTTCTTTGGGCGGGAGAGGCAGCGATCTAGATATCCGCTCTTGGCATATGAGACAAGAAGCCCGTAAGACTGTGGCAATGTCAAAAGGCATACACAAGTGTCAGTCTTTTGACATCGTATGATTTTGGGGAGTGGCGTGCAGCGATCGCGCGCCACCATGACGGCGTAAGTGTTTGCTTTCGTTGTAGAATCTAACGATATGAGCATCCCGGTTGCTCCAGTGCTTCGATGCTCTGGTCTTTAGCGCCTTTCGTTCAGTGGAGGACTGACCGCAAGCAGCGTAAACAAGAAAGGGGACAATCGCAAATGAAAGCAACCGAGGCAAATCTACTCGACCTTATGGGTGTCGCGAAGATGCAGTTCGTCATTCCCGTGTACCAGCGAGTTTACTCGTGGAGCGTAAAAGAGTGCGAGGTTCTTTGGGATGATGTCATGCGAGCGGGTCGTGATGGCGTATCGCACTTCGTGGGGTCGATGCTCTATATCCCCGAGTCCGAGAGCTCTGCCACGAGCATTTCGCGCGTGCTTCTGATTGACGGGCAGCAGCGCATGACGACGTTTTCGTTGATGATCGCTGCCTTGGCTGACTATCTGGAGGGTAATCCCGACAAGGCCGGCTTCCTTGGCGACCTCAAAATCTCTGCGCTGCGGAAGAACTACCTCTTTAACGATGATGATTACAACGGGCTGGCGCGCTACAAATTAGTGCTCTCGCAGGACGATAAAGAGACTCTGTTCTCCATCGTGTCTGGGTTTCCCATGCCAGATGAAAAATCGGATCGGATCGTCGAGAACCATGCGTTCTTCCGCGAAAAGATGCGCGGGAAATCATTCGATCCGGCAAGGCTTTGGGCGGGGCTAAACCGCGTGCAGGTCATCGACACTAAGCTCACCGCTGGCGTCGATAATGCCCAGCTCATATTTGAGTCCATGAACTCCAAGGGCAAGCCGCTCACGCCCATTGACCTCATTCGCAACTACGTTCTTATGTCGCTTCCCAACGACGAACAGACCAAGCTTTACGAGGGTTACTGGCATCCGCTCGAGCGCCTGTTCGGGAAAGGCGGCGAAGAAGAGTTCAATGCATTTGTCTGGTACTGGCTGTGGCTCAAGGTCCCCAATAGGATGCCGAAGGAAAACGAGGCCTACTACGAGTTCAAACGCTATTTCGCTGACGACTACGATGGGGATACCGAGGGCCTGCTGAAGGAGCTCCGCGAATATGCGCAAAGATATGCCAGCTTGTTCCTTGACAAGGAGAAGGATGAGGGTCTGCGTCGAGTGTTCGGCAGGATTGCCTGTCTTTATGTGAAATCGGTCAGGCCTTTGCTGATGCTGCTTTACTCGGTTTATGAAGGGGGCAGGATTGACCGCAATGCGTTTTTACGTATCTGCGAGACTATCGAGTCGTTTCTGTTCAGGCGCGCGGTTTGCGGCAGGCTTACCACGGGCCTAAATAATTTCTTTGCCGGCATGTATCGCAGCCTTGAGCAACAGGACGATATAGAGGAGTACGTTACGGCGATGCTCCTTATCCATAGCAGTGGTATGACCGCGTACTTCCCGACGGACGAGCATTTTGTCGAGGAGTTTAAGACGCGTGACTGCTACAACCGCTTCTCCAAAAAGCGCTATTACCTGGAACGCATGGAGAACTGGCACCACCCGAAGGAGCCCATCTCGGCTGACGATTACCAGATCGAGCACGTCATGCCCCAGACGATTGATGATGAGCACGGCTGGAAGGAATCGCTTGGCGAGAACTGGGAAGACATCCACGACAGTTTGTGCAACAACTTGGGAAATCTAACGCTGACGGGCTACAACCAGGAGTACTCAAACCGGTCGTTCTCGGACAAGCTCAATCTTCCGAACGTGGGACTTATGTGCAGCCCACTCTACCTAAACAAGTCGATCGCCTCGCATGAAAAATGGGGCGAGGAGGAGATTAGGCAGCGTGCGGACGAGCTGGCGAAAGAGGCGTGCGAGATATGGAAGTACCCCGATCTTCCGGCAGATGTCGTCGACAAGTATCGCCCCTCTCGCGGGGAGTCTGACGAGGCGCCTATCTGGACTCTGCAGGAGAACCACCCCACTTTTGCTGAAGGCGGACTCAACCAGAAGCTTTTCGATGAGGTACGCGAGTCCGTTCTGAGTGGTAACCCTTCGTGGGAGTCCTATATAGCCAAGTACTATGTAGGCTTCAGGTCGGGCAAGCGAAAATTACACGCCGTGCTAGAAGGCAGGACCAGCAACGGTGGTTGGATTGCCGTCGGCCTGGCAAAGAGCGTTGACGATCTGACGGATCCAGAGGGCCTGTGTCAGGACAAGCGCTCACAGGGCGGATTTGGCCCGGGTCTACCGACCTATGTCGCACTTCGGAACGCTGATGACATTCCCGCGGTGCTCGATCTCATAAAGCAGTGCTAGGTTGAAGGCCGGGGATTGGCCCCCCGGCCTTCATTGCCTCAGATTTGTTGGTGGCTCTTCACCGTAAAGCGCATCTGGTGGGAGAGGCTGCTCTTGGTCGGTTGGTGTCGGAATCGCGGGCAATTATTCGGCCTAAATCCGGAAAAGTGCAATATTGGCTGGTATAAAAGTACGGAAAAGTGTCGTAATACATACTTCAAAACCTCGAAAAAGTGTCGATTTGAGCACATAACAATCACGGAAAAGTGTATCCTAGTGCTAAAACAGCACGTAATAAGGGGTATGCTTATGCTACGGAGAAAAGCGAAAGCACAGTTTGAATCTTGGCTTGCCTTGTCGCCCAACAAGGCTCTTTTGGTCAAGGGCGCCCGACAGGTAGGAAAGTCATATTTGGTCAACGTCTTTGCAAGCGAATCGTTCGAAAACGTCGTGACGTTCGACCTTATCGCCGACGCGTCCGTGCGCGATTCGTTTTTGGCGGCAAAAAGCGCGGATGACCTGCTTATGCGCATGTCTATTGCTGCAACGCAGCCGATGGTTGCGAACAAGACCGTTGTGGTTATCGACGAGGTGCAGCGATGCCCCAACGTAGTGACGTTTATCAAATACCTGGTCCAGCGCGGCGACTTTCGATACATCCTTACCGGATCGCTCCTTGGCGTTGAGCTCGAGGGCATCGATTCCCTGCCGGTGGGGTATGTCGAGCAGGTCCAGATGTACCCGCTCGACTTTGAGGAGTTCTGCTGGGCAAGCGGCGTTGCTGCCGGAGCGTTTGACATGCTCAGGGGTTGTCTAAAGGACGAAAAGGAGCTCCCCGGCTATCTGTATGACCGCTTGCTCAATCTGTTCCATCAGTATGTGGTGGTGGGGGGCATGCCCGACGCGGTCAATTCCTTCTTGGCGACGCGCAATGTCGACGAGGTTCGAAACATCCATCGCGATCTTCACGCCCTGTATCGCGATGACATCGCAAAGTACGCTCCGCCTGAGCTACGCTTGGTTATTCGCGATATCTATGATCTGATTCCCAGCGAGGCCGGCTCCAAAAACAAGCGATTCAAACTGTCATCGATTAACGGTGTCAAACGTTTTTCGCAGGTGACAGATCATTTTCTCTGGCTATCGGAGGCGGGTGTCGCGCTTCCCGTGTATAACGTAACGGCGCCCGTGGCACCCCTTTTATTGGGGGAGCAACGAAATCTGTTCAAGCTGTTTTACTTGGACACCGGAATGCTCATGTCGTCGTATTCCAAAAGGGTCGCCCAAGGCGTTTTTGATGGGGAGGCGGAAGACGCCTTTGGCATGAACATGGGGGCGGCGTTTGAGGGCTTCGTTGCCCAAGAGCTCAAAGCCCACGGATTCAGATTGCGCTACTTTACGTCTAAAAAAGTCGGCGAGCTCGATTTTGTGGAGGAGACGCTCGATGGGGAGGTCCTTGCCATCGAGGTCAAGTCGGGCAAGAGCTTTAAGCCCCATGCGGCGCTCGACAACGCGCTCGCGACGAAGG
This sequence comes from Coriobacteriaceae bacterium, assembly GCA_905193635.1. Classification (GTDB taxonomy): domain Bacteria; phylum Actinomycetota; class Coriobacteriia; order Coriobacteriales; family Coriobacteriaceae; genus Collinsella. The sequence goes on along the minus strand of CAJJPN010000031.1, from coordinate 11,622 downwards.
GCTACGGAATCGATCGCGCCCTGGTACTTGCGGAATGTAATCTTCACCGCGATGGTGACGTGCTGTATCTGCCCATCTTTATGGCAGGGCTTTTGGAGCCGTAACATGCCGCCGGCTCTTCCGGCCCTCCCTTAACCCTCGCTACTCGTCGTCTCCGTCGTTGGGGTCGCCCTTGAGGGTGTTGATGTCCAGGTACTCGTCATCGTTCTCTTTTTGCTGGGTCTCCGACTCCGCTTGGGTGGGGCCGGAGAACAGCCGGAATCCCTCAAACGCAATGACACCGAGCAGGGCAATGACAATGGCGATAAAGGCAACCTTGACTGCCTGCGGAAATTCCGAAAAACGCAGCGCCTTTTCCTCGGCGTAATAATCGGCGAAGCGCTCTTCGCCCGTGCTTTTGGTATACGCCGGTGCGGACGCGGCCTCCGGGTCATATTCCGGTGCAGGCGTGGCGGCGTACGGATCGTTGAGATAATCGCTCGATGTGGTGCCATAATCCTCGGTCTCGATGCGACCGGCGTCAGCATAGCCATCGGAATAATCGGAATATGCCGCACCGCCCTCATAGCCCGCGGCGCTCGTGTTGGCGGCAAAAAGCGGGTTAACTGGAACGTCGAGCGCCGGCATGCCGGTAGAGGTCTCATCCAGATCGGCTGCAGCCCAGGAATCGTAGGCAACCTGATGGGCAACGGGCTCATCGAGCCTTGTGACCGGAGGCTTGCGTGCCGCAGGAACAGGCAACTGCCGGGCGCTGTACATAACGGTGCTGTCGGGCGATTTGCTCTGCGTCGCTGCAGCGAGAAACGCCGCCGTCTCGGACGGGTCGCTTGCGGGGCGGGGAGTGGGCGTGGGCGCCGAAGTGGGTGTGGGCGCAGACGCGGGCGTCGAAACAGGCGACTGCGCAGGAGCCGGCGCAGATGCGGGCTTAGGCGCAAGTGCGGGATTGGGGCTTGACGGGCGAGCCCCGCCGCCCATGAGTTCGTCGGCGGTCCACGGGCGATCATCCATCACGTCGTCAAGGCTCAGCGAAAACAAGTCGTCTTCACCCTCATCGAACATGCGGTGCACATGTCCACCAATTGCCGGAATTAATCCGCGACCGGTGCACGATGCCTTGCTCAACGCCATTCTGTTCCACCCTTTCGAAATACTAATGACATCGATTATATGGAACTTCCCAAGCGGCTCGGTCTTGGATTCATGCTTTCCAGAACTCGCGCCCAAAAGGGGAGGGGCAATCCAGGTGAGTGCCTACTTGTCGCCTGCTGCCGCCTTGGCCTCATTGAGGTAGCTATAGAAGCTGTATTTGGAGATGCCAAAGAACTCGCAGGCGCGCTCGCTCGACTTGGAAATGAGGAAGGCGCCGCGACGGTCGAGGTAGCCGATGGCGCGAATGCGCTCATCTTTGGTCATAAGTGCCGCGGGCTTGCCCACAAACTGCTCGCACTCGTGCAGCAGGTCCTCGAGCAGGTCACCGATGTTCTTGGTAATGGGCTCGGGCTCGGTATAGCCCGTGCCGCCGGTGCCGGTAAAGGCGTCGAGCGAACGCTCAAAAGCCTTCATAAGCGTAATGTCAAAGTTGATGCCCAAAATGCCGACGGGCTTGCCCTCGTCGTTGCGGATAAAGATGGTCGAGGACTTGAGCAGCTTGCCGTCGGTGGTTTTGGTGAGGTACGGCTCGCGGTCGTGCACGTCGGTGGTGCCCTCGTGCATGGACTCAAACACAATATGGCTGGGGCCGTCACCCAGTTTGCGCCCGCTGACGTGGCCGTTTTCGATCACCACGATGGAGTGGTCCACGTCCTTGGTCTCCAGATCGTGGACGACGACTTCGCAGTTGGGGCCAAATTGGAGCGCCAGGCCGTGTGCAAGGCGCTTGTAGAACTCAATCTGTGCGGGGGTCATGGGTGCCTTCCTAAAAATTAGTTTGGGCTCACTGTGCCATAAACCCCACTTGTTCGCAAATAACGAAATCGTCGCTGTGTTATGTGACCGTTCGGCGGCGAAAAGGTACCGATTACGGCAACAAACAATTTGTTAGGTTTTCCAATCAAAAAGTGTGATAGAACAGTGCTAACAAACTTTTTGTTTGGCATCCACATAAAAGTTCAGCCGTGTGAATGGGATCGGGCTGAAACGCGTATGCGGGGGCCGGCAAGAGAGAACTTAAGGAGTTCACCGTATGGCCGATAAGATCCAGTGGGCGGGCAACACGATGCCCAAGAGCGATGACAAGCACTTGGGAATCATGAGCCTCGACCACGTGAAGAAGGCCCGCGCCTTCCACCAGTCGTTCCCCCAGTACACCGTTACTCCGCTTGCCCGCCTGGACGGCCAGGCCGCGCGCCTGGGCCTGTCCAACCTGTGCGTTAAGGACGAGAGCTATCGCTTTGGCCTCAACGCCTTTAAGGTCCTGGGCGGCTCGTTTGCCATGGCCAACTACATTGCCGACGAGACCGGCAAGGACGTTGCCGAGTGCACCTTCGATTACCTGACCTCCGATCAGCTTGCCAAGGACTTTGGCCAGGCCACCTTCTTTACCGCTACCGATGGCAACCATGGCCGTGGCGTGGCATGGGCTGCCAACAAGCTGGGCCAGAAGGCTGTCGTGCACATGCCCAAGGGTTCCACCAAGCCCCGCTTCGATAACATCGCCGCCGAGGGCGCCACGGTGACCATCGAAGAGGTCAACTACGACGAGTGCGTGCGCATGGCCGCCGCCGAGGCCGACGCCTGCGAGCGCGGCGTCATCGTTCAGGATACCGCCTGGGAGGGCTACGAGAAGATCCCGTCCTGGATCATGGAGGGCTACGGCACCATGGCTTCCGAGGCTGCCGAGCAGCTGCGCGAGATGGCCATCAACCGCCCGACGCACGTCTTTGTCCAGGCTGGCGTAGGCTCGCTCGCCGGCGCCGTGGTGGGCTACTTCACCAACCTGTATCCCGATAACCCGCCCACCTTCGTCGTGGTCGAGTGCGCTCCTGCCGCCTGCCTGTACAAGGGCGCTGCCGCCGGCGACGGCGATCCGCGCATCGTGGACGGCGACATGCCCTCCATCATGGCCGGTCTGTGCTGCGGCGAGCCTAATATTCTGGGCTGGGATATCCTGCGCAACCACACCACCGCGTTCGTGTCCTGCCCCGACTGGGTCACCGCTCGCGGCATGCGCACCCTGGGTGCTCCCGAGAAGGGCGACCCGCGCGTCATCTCCGGCGAGTCCGGCGCGGTGACCACCGGCCTGGTCGAGACCCTCATGCTCGATCCCGAGTACGCCGAGCTCAAGGAGCTCATCGGTCTGGACAAGACGAGCTCCGTGCTCTGCTTCTCCACCGAGGGCGATACGGATCCCGACCAGTATCGCCGTATTGTTTGGGAAGGCGAATATCCCACTTGCTAATCGTTAGGGCGGAGTAAATAGGTATCGCTCCGCCACCTCACAGGTAGATTCCTTCGTTTGAAAGGTTATGAACAATGACTAAAGAACTCGATTTCGACGCTATCAAGGCTGCTGCTGAGTCCCATCGTGCTGATATGACTCGCTTCCTGCGCGCTATGATCTCCCACCCCTCTGAGTCTTGCGAGGAGGGCGAGGTTGTCGCTTGCATCAAGGCCGAGATGGAGAGCCTTGGCTATGACGAGGTCAAGGTCGACGGCCTGGGCAACGTTATGGGCTTTATGGGCGAGGGCGACAAGATCATTGCCATCGACTCTCACATCGACACCGTCGGCATCGGCAACATCGAGAACTGGGATGCCGATCCCTATGAGGGCTACGAGACCGACGAGATCATCTACGGCCGCGGCGGCTCTGACCAGGAGGGCGGCATGGCTTCTGCTACCTATGCTGCCAAGATGATGAAGGACATGGGCCTCATCCCCGAGGGCTACAAGATCATGGTCGTCGGCACCGTCCAGGAAGAGGACTGCGACGGCATGTGCTGGCAGTACATCTACAACAAGGACGGCATTAAGCCCGAGTTCGTCATTTCCACTGAGCCCACCGACGGCGGCATCTATCGCGGTCACCGCGGCCGCATGGAGATCCGCGTCGACGTTCACGGCACCTCCTGCCACGGTTCCGCTCCCGACCGCGGCGACAATGCCATCTACAAGATGGCCGACATCATCGCCGACGTCCGCGCCCTCAACAACAACGGCTGCGACGAGTCGACCGACATCAAGGGCCTCGTCAAGATGCTCGACCCCAAGTACAACCCCGAGCACTTTGAGGACGCCCGCTTCCTGGGCCGCGGCACCTGCACCGTCAGCCAGATCTTCTACACCAGCCCCAGCCGCTGCGCTGTCGCTGACTCTTGCGCCATCTCCATCGACCGTCGCATGACCGCCGGCGAGACCTGGGAGTCCTGCCTGGACGAGATCCGCAACCTGCCGGCCGCCAAGAAGTACGGCGACGACGTGAAGGTCTCCATGTACATGTACGACCGTCCGTCCTGGACCGGCGAGGTCTACGAGACCGAGGCTTACTTCCCCACGTGGATCAACAAGGAGACCGCTCCGCACGTCAAGGCCCTCGTCGACGCCCACAAGGCCATGTTCGGTGACGAGCGCATCGGCTGCGAGCCCAGCATGGACAAGCGCACCGGTCGTCCGCTGTGCGACAAGTGGACCTTCTCCACGAACTGCGTTTCCATCCAGGGCCGCTATGGCATCCCCTGCGTCGGCTTTGGCCCGGGTGCCGAGTCTCAGGCTCACGCTCCCAACGAGGTCACCTACAAGGACGACCTGGTCACCGCTGCCGCCATGTATGTGGCTGCCCTGAACCTCTACGATCCGAGCCAGGCCGATGGCGACGCTACCGTGTTCCGCGCCGGTCTGACCAACAACAAGATCGACTAGTCCCATTCCTTGATCTTGTTGAGCCGGGGGCCGCTCGTGTCCCCGGCACCCCCTGTTGACTTGGGGCCCGCGGTCGTTATCTCCCATGCTTCCTCAACGGTAGCGGGTCCTCGTCATAGCGCTCTGCATGTTCTAGCCACACGCGCATGCCGGAGCACATCTACTCATTGCGATCGTTTCATCTATGGAAAGGATATTTACATGGACGCCAAGTTTACCGAGCTCGTCGAGCAGCTGAACGGCCTCGATTTTAAGGGCATGTACGGCAGCGACTTCCTGCACACCTGGGATAAGACCACCGATGAGCTCAAGGCTCTCTACATCGTTGCCGACGCCCTGCGCGAGCTGCGTGAGAACAACGTTTCGTCCAAGATCTTCGACTCGGGCCTGGCCGTCTCCCTGTTCCGCGACAACTCCACCCGTACGCGCTTCTCCTTCTCTAAGGCCGCCAACCTGCTCGGCCTCGAGCTGCAGGACCTGGACGAGAAGAAGTCCCAGATCGCTCACGGCGAGACCGTCCGCGAGACCGCTACCATGATCTCCTTCATGGCCGACGTCATCGGCATCCGCGACGACATGTACATCGGCAAGGGCGACGCCTACATGGCCGAGGTCTCCGAGTCCGTGCAGCAGGCCTACGAGGATGGCGTTCTGGATCACCGTCCCACGCTCATCTCCCTACAGTCCGACTCCGATCACCCCACGCAGTCCTCTGCCGACATGCTCTACCTCATCAACGAGTTTGGTGGTCTTGAGAACCTCAAGGGCAAGAAGGTTGCTGTCACCTGGGCCTATTCGCCCTCTTACGGCAAGCCGCTGTCCTGCCCGCAGTCGCTGATCAGCCTGCTGCCCCGCTTTGGCATGGACGTCACCCTGGCTCACCCCGAGGGCTACGACCTCATGCCCGAGGTCGTCGAGCGCGCCAAGGGCTATGCCGCCGAGTCCGGCACCACCTTTAAGCAGGTCAACACCATGGCCGAGGCCTTCGAGGGCGCCGACATCGTGATCCCCAAGAGCTGGGCTCCGTTTGCCGCCATGGAGAAGCGCACCAACCTGTACGCCGAGGGCGACGATGCCGGCATCGCCGCGCTCGAGAAGGAGCTGCTCGCCCAGAACGCTACGCATCAGGACTGGTGCTCCACGACCGAGCTCATGGAGAAGACTGCCAACGGCCAGGACACCATCTTTATGCATCCGCTGCCCGCCGACATCTCTGGTGTCTCCTGCGAGCACGGCGAGGTCAACGCCGACGTCTTCGACATGCACCGCGTGGGCATGTACAAGGAGGCCAGCTACAAGCCGTACGCCATCGCAGCCATGATGTTACTGCAGAAGGTTGCCGATCCCGCCGCTACCCTCAAGGCCCTCGACGAGCGCAACACCGCCCGTTGGTTCCAGGCCTAAAGCTGGGTTGAGGTAAGCCATGTAAAGGGGGCGCTCTGCCAACCGGCGGGGTGCCCCTTTTTGCATCGTGGGCGTGCGGGATAAGCGCTTTCGATGTAGATGCCCCGCGACGCGAGTTATGGGTACGATGGTTTCAGGGGAGGTATCGCCATGAAACTCGGTTGCGTCATTATGGCTTCGGGCGAGGGCAAGCGGTTTGGCTCTAACAAGATGCTTGCCGATATCTATGGCAAGCCGCTGATTGCCCGGACTATCGATTCGGTTCCCCGGGGCTTTGACGTCGTGGTTTCGACGCGTTGGCCCGAGGTTGCCCAGATTTGCGAGGACAAGCATTGCCCGTGCGTGCTGCACGATGGCGAGTTGCGCAGCGAAAGCGTCCGTGCGGGCCTTTCGTGGGGGGTCGCACGCAACTGGAAAGGCTGCCTCTTTTTGCCGGGCGACCAGCCGCTCGTGAGTCCGGATTCTTTTGAGGCTATGGTTCGTGCATTTGACGAGCGTGGCCGCAAGCATCCGGTGCGTCTTGCGTGCAACGGTGAGCCTTCGAGCCCGGTGCTCTTTCCGGCGGAACTGTTCGATGCACTTATGTGTCTTGAGGGTAAGGACGGCGGCGGTTCGATCCTCAAGGACCGTACCGACGTGGTGCTGGTCGAGGCGCGTGCCTACGAGCTGTGGGACGTCGATACCGTCAAGGGACAGCGACGCATAACGGAGCATATCGCCGCCTGCTCGTATTTTGATCGCGTGGCCAACTGCATCAATCAATAAGGAGCAATTATGATCATCATCAAAAACGGCGCACTCGTGACGCCCCAGGGGCTTCGCCGCGCCGATCTTGCCATGGATGGCGATAAGATCGTGCGGATTGCCGCGGCGATTGAGCCGGCCGAGGGCGATACCGTCGAGGATGCTGCGGGCTGCTGGGTGTTCCCGGGCTTTATCGATGGGCACACGCACATGCAGTGCTGGACCGGCATGGATTGGACAGCCGATAGCTTTGAGACCGGCACGCGCGCGGCTGCCTGCGGCGGCACGACGACCATTGTGGACTACGCGACGGCCGATCGCGGCGTGACCATGCCCGATGCCTTGGCCGAGTGGCATCGCCGCGCCGACGGCACCTGCACCGCCAACTATGCCTTCCATATGGCGCTTGCCGAGTGGAATGAGCGCAACCGCGCCGATCTTTCGGTCATGCGCGAGGCGGGCGTGTCGTCGTTTAAGACCTACTTTGCCTACGACCATCTGCGCCTGGACGATGCCGAGACGCTCGAGGTGCTGGAGGAGCTCAAGCGCGTGGGCGGTATCCTGTGCGTGCATTGCGAGAACGGCACGTTGGTCAACGCGCTGCAGAAGCGCGTGTTTGAGCAGGGTATCCACGGGCCCGAGGGCCATGCGCTCAGCCGTCCGGACGTGTGTGAGGCCGAGGCCGTGAGCCGCCTGCTGTATCTGGCGCACTTGGCCGGGGACGCTCCGGTCAACGTGGTGCACCTTTCGACCAAGCTGGGGCTCGAGGCCATTCGCGCTGCCAAATCGCGCGGGCAGAAGAACATCTATGTCGAGACATGCCCTCAGTATCTGATGCTCGACGATACCTGCTATCTGGAGCAGGGCGAGGACGGCTTTGCGGGCGCCAAGTACGTGATGAGTCCGCCGCTGCGCCATGCCGGCGACCGTGCGGCACTGCGCGAGGCGCTTGTGGCCGGCGAGATCGATACGATTGCGACCGACCACTGTAGCTTTAACCTGCACGGGCAAAAGGACCGCGGGCGCGACGACTTCCGCGCGATTCCCAACGGCGGACCCGGCGTGGAGCATCGCCCCGTCGCGATCGCTACGAGCTTTGAGGGACAGCTGGGTCCCGAGGATCTGTGCCGCCTGATGAGCGAGAACCCGGCGCGCGTCTTTGGCATGTATCCGCACAAGGGCTGTCTTGCCGAGGGCGCCGATGCCGACGTGTGCGTGTGGGATCCCAAGGCGCGCTGGACGATTAGCGCCGCGACGCAGCATCAGGCCGTGGACTACACGCCGCTCGAGGGCTTTGAGGCACATGGCCGCGCCAAGGCCGTGTTTGTGAACGGCGTGCTGGCGGCACGCGACGGCGAGCCCACCGGAGCCCAACCCGGCCGCTACGTGCCCCGCTAACGGGAAGACCGCCGGGGTAGCTAATTTGGGAGATGATTTTTTGGGACGGGGTAGCAAAAAGAGCCCCGTCCCAAATTTGCTACCCCTGGAGGCTGGTGGCGATGAGGGGGCGGTTGAGGGCTGCCTCGAAGCGATCTGCCATTGTTGGGTCGGCAAGCGTGTCGGCTTGGTTGAGCATGACGCGTGCGGTGCTGAGTCCCAGCGCCTGCATCTCGGCATTGAGCACCTGGGCGACGCGCTCGGGCGTGGCGATGTCGGTAGGCTCGCAGCCGCAGCGCTCGCAGAAGAGCTCGGGGCGGTGGACAACCTCGGCGACGGGCCTGCCCAGCCCCGAGGCGCCGACGACCCAGACAACGTTTGCCGTGGCGGCGGGAATTACCGGCTCCCAGGCGGCATGCGCCTTGAGCGGGAGTCGCTTGCTGCCATCTGCCTCGGCCAACACATAGTCAAAGCGCTGCGCCAGCTGGTCGAGCGGCTCAGCGGGGGCGGAGAGCTTGCCTGTCTCCGGGTCCAAAACACCCGCCTGGCAGATGCTTCCGCGGACAAGTCCCGCGCATGCCTCGCAGGTGCAGCCGGGAACATGCGGGATCCCCGGCTTCCAAGGCGCGGCGTCCAGGCGACGGCTCGACCCGTCCCATGGCACGCCGGCGACGGGAAACATGTGCGTGGTGGTGCAGAGGAGCACGCGGCCGCCAGCGCGCATGAGCTCGAGACCCAGCGTCTTTAGCAAGGTCGACTTACCGCCACTGCCGATAATTGCGGTAATGCCCGGCTCGATCTTGAGCGCGGAGGCAAGGTTTCCGCTCGTCGTTTCCATCTGTTCACCGCCGTATAATACTGTGATAATAAATAATCATCAGAGTAGCGGTCGAACCGCTTTTGCTCTGCTCAAACCGTAGCACAGGGAGGTGCCCCGGGAATGCTCGTTTATGTTCGCGGCGCCGGCGATATCGCCACGGGCGTCGCCGCTCGCTTGGTGCGCTCCGGCGTGTCGGTCGTTATGGCCGATATCGCGGTTCCCACGTGCATCCGTCGCACAATCTGTTTTTGCGAGGCCATTCGCCTGGGCGAGGTCGAGGTCGAAGGCATTCGCGCTCGCTTGGCGCAGACGCCGGCTGAGGCGCTTGCGATTACCGAGGCTGGAGACGTCGCCGTTGTAGTGGACCCCCAGGCCAAGATGCTCGGCGAGTTGAAACCCGCGGCTGTGGTCGACGCGATTTTGGCTAAGCGCAACTTGGGCACCACGCGCGACATGGCGCCTGCCGTCATCGCCGTGGGGCCGGGCTTTACCGCGCCGGTTGACTGCGACGCCGTGGTCGAGACCATGCGCGGGCATTTTCTCGGCCGTGTCATTACCCAAGGTTCGCCCCAGCCCAACACGGGCGTGCCGGGCATGATCGCCGGCTATGGCAAGGAGCGCGTTATCCACAGCCCCGCCGCCGGCATGTTTCGGTCCGACCGCACCATCGGCGACATCGTGAGCGCCGGAGACGTGATCGGGTATGCGGGTGATACTCCCATGGTCACGCAGATCGATGGCTGTCTGCGCGGGCTTTTGGCGAACGGCGTGCAGGTGACTGAGGGCTTTAAATGCGCCGACGTCGATCCGCGCGGCGATGCCAGCTATATCAACTATATTTCGGACAAGGCGACGTCGGTCGGCGGCGGCGTGCTCGAGGCACTCGCTATGCTCACCGATGTCTTTAGAGGATAGAAGGCGGCAATGGAAAAGCTCGATGTGGTGAATGCGGCGCTTGCCGCCCTGCGTGCTGGCGAGACGTGCGAGCTCGTGGTCGTGGCCGGCACGGCGGGGTCATCGCCGCGCGGCGTGGGCGCCTGGATGGCCGTCTTTGCCGATGGCAGCCAAGCGGGCACCATCGGCGGCGGCAAGATTGAGCTCTTTGCGCTGGACGAGGCGCGCGAGCTGCTGGGCGCAGGGCAATCGCGTCTGGTCCGCTACACCATGGGCGGCGAGAACTCCGATACCGGCATGATCTGCGGCGGAGCCATCTGCCTGTGCTATCTGCACCTGGATGTATCGCAGGCGCCGTTGTTCCAGTCGATTGCCGACGTCTTGGCGTATCGACGCATCGGCGACTTCGTCATCGACTTTGAGCCGTTTATCGCGAGCGCGCTCGAGGGCGATGTGGCCAAGTACCATGGCGAGGAGTCGCGCCGCACCATAATGGGCTGCCCCGAGCTTTCGCTGGTGGAGGAGGGGAGTAGGGTCACCTACACCAACGCCGCCTCTGAGATTCCTCCCGCGCACATCGAGACGCTCTGCCCCGAGGGCCTGACCTATATCTTTGGCTGCGGACACGTGGGTGCTGCGACGGCGCGGGTGCTCACGGCGGCGGGCTTTGCCGTCGTGCGCATTTCGCTCCTGCAGGAGAGTACCTTCCGGGCGAGCGGCCGGTTTGCCGATCTGTTTTTCTGGAAGGGGCTGCTGCTCGCGGCCGTTATCTGGGTGCTGACGAATGTCGTCAAGCCGACGAAAAAGCTGCACCCGATCGTGTTTATCCTGATCGGCGCGGTATGCGGCATTGTGTTTAATCTGTAAGTTTTGATTTGTTATCGTGCAGATTCTCTGTGGAACGGCGGGATGGGGCATCCCGCCCTACCCGATACATTCTGCCAAATGTTTTACCGCATACACCATAATCGCACGACATACCGTAGGGCGGGGTGATCTCACCCGCCGCTACCCTCCGAATTGCACAAAAATCCCTTTCTCAGTCGAGAAAGGGATTTTCTTTTTATTTCGTGAGGTATTCCTCAATCAGCTCACACGCATCCTCAATGCAGCCCGGACAGGAGCGCCGTACATTGCCGTCGGCTACGCCCTTGAGGTCGCGGCACAGATACGCGCCGTTCTTCTGCTCGAACTTCTCCTTGAGCATTTTCGTGACCTTATAAGTCTGACCCTTGGTCGTGCCCGGCTGATCCAGTCCTGCGCTGTTCTTCATGCCCGCGAGCATGAACGCACCGCTCAGCGCGCCGCACATCTCCATGCAGCCCATGCCGAAGCCGAAGCCTTCCGACATTTTATAGGCGGTCTCCTTATCCAGACCAGCCAGATCGCAGTACGCGCAGACCACCGCCTGCGCGCAGTTGTAGCCCTGATTGTGAAAATCCTGTGCCAGTTTTGCCCGTTCTGTCATAACAAATATCTCCTTTTGTTAAAGCAAACCGCGCCTGAAAGACGCGGTGTTGCCTCTT
>CAJJPN010000030.1:0-16217 GCA_905193635.1 Coriobacteriaceae bacterium | reverse complement strand
CGTTACCCCGGTATGTGCAAGCACGCTATTGCCACGGCTCTGGCGTATTTGGATGCCAGCGGCGCCGAGCCCGTCGAAGGTTTGCGCACGCCGGTTCGCACGTTTACGGCGCAGTCGAAACAGCCCGCGCGCACCGCACCCAAAGCGCCGGCCGTCAACCCCAACTTTCCCTTTCCGGCGCCCGTCCCCACGAGCCCGAGCCTTGTGGCGGCGCTCTCCGATCTTTCGGACGCGCGCATGGATGAGCTGGCGAGCATGCGCCGCAAGCTTGCCGGTGCCGTTGATCCCGACGCCCCCAAAGCGGCATTGGAGCCCTCGTTGGTGCCGTACTACAATCCGCTGTTCGCTGACCGCTTTAGCTGGGCGCTCGAGTTCCGCATTCGCTGTGGATCGGTCTCCTACGTGGTCAAGGACATCGACGGCATGGCCGATGCCTACGTGCGCGGCGGCACGTTCTCCTATGGCAAGAAGCTCACGTTTGTCCATTCACCTGAGGCCTTTGACGAAACATCGGCAAAGCTGCTCAACCTTGTTGTGACGACAGTTGCCTATCTCGATGACATCACAAGCTCGCGTTCGGCGTCGTACGACTTTGCCCGCAGCGGTTTTGTTGCCGAGCGTCAGTTGCCGCTGTCCGAGCATAGCATCGTATATGTGCTGGACCTGCTGCGCGGCCAGACCATCTCCTTTGAGCCCGCCTGGTCGCGGGGGATGACGACGCATCGCACCTACGACGTGGCGGTTGAGCTGTCTCCGCAAAGGGAGGACGAGGCATCCGCTAAGCGCCCACCGCTGCTTGCCGCCAAAATCGCGCCGGCGGCTGGTGGTAGCTATGACCTGCGCCTGCCCGCCGATATGTACTGCTTTGCGTCGGGCGATGCCGCCTACTTGGTTGACACGCGCCGCGCGCGCCGTACCGACGCTGCATTTGCTCAGCATGCCGCACCTTTTTTGTCGCGCTTGCTGCCGTGCCGCACGCCCGCCCATATTGCCGCCGAGCAGGTGGGTGAGTTCTGCCGTATGGCGCTGCCCATTTTGCGCGACTACACCGACCTCACCGCGCCCGCCGCGCTCGATACCGTGGCACCCGAGCCGAGCTTTGCTATGGCGATCGGTGTCGGCGATGGGCTCGTGACCTGCAAAATTACGGTTACCTACGGCGATTGGTCGGCGGATCTCTTTAGCCTGGGCGCTCCGGGCAGCCCCTTCGAAGAGCAACGCCCCGGTGTGCCGCCCCGCGACGAGGTGGCGGAGTTTCGCGTTATGGATACGGCGGCCCTGTACTTCGATTTCTACGAGGGCGGTCTGGCGTTTGAGGAGCGCGATGACGCCCGCTTGTTCTGCCTGCTGACCGAGGGCCTGTCCGCCCTGTCCGAACTGGGTGAGGTCATGCTCAGCGACCGTCTGCGCCAGATCTCGGTCCGCCCCGCGCCCAAGCTCTCGGTTCGTGCGACCGTTAAGAGCAACCTGCTCGATGTCGAGCTGGGCGCGAGCGGACTTTCGGCCGCGGACCTTGCCGTCTATCTCGATTCGTACAAGCGCCATCAAACGTTTGCGCGCCTGACGTCCGGCGACATCGTGCGCCTGGATGAGGGAGCGCGCGCCGCGTTTGGCCTTGCCGAAGATCTGGGCGTCGATGCCGTCGACCTGCTCGACGGCGTGTCGCTCCCCGCGTCGAGCACCCTTTTTGTCGATAGCATGCTCGCACGCACGCCGGCGCTTGAGGCCGATCGCGACGCCGCGTTCCGCCGCACCGTCGAGCGCCTGGACACGCTCGGCAAGATGGACTTTACGGTGCCGGCATCGCTCAAGGCAACGATGCGCGGCTACCAGGTCGACGGATACCAGTGGCTCGGCTCGCTTGAACACCTGGGCCTTGGCGGCATCTTGGCCGACGACATGGGCCTGGGCAAAACGCTCCAGATGATTGCGCATATTCTGGCGCGCGTGGAGGCGGGGGACACCAAGCCCACGCTCGTGGTATGCCCGGCCTCACTCGTGTACAACTGGACTGCCGAGCTGGAGCGCTTTGCCCCGTCGCTCGATGTGTGCGCCATTGTGGGCGCCAAGGCTCAACGCCGCGTGCAGATCGCCGGCGTGGCCGAGCATAGCGTGGTCGTGACGTCGTATGACCTTATGCGGCGCGATATCGACGAGTACGTCGAGCAGGATTTTGCCCGCGTGGTGCTCGATGAGGCACAGTACATTAAAAATCCGCTCACGCAGGTGGCGCGCGCCGCCAAGCGCCTGCCTACCAGCGTGCGCTTTGCCCTGACGGGCACGCCCATCGAAAACCGCCTATCCGAGCTCTGGAGCATCTTCGACTTTTTGATGCCGGGCCTGCTGGGCACGCGTGAATCGTTTGCAAAGCGATTCGAAAGCCCGGTCGAGCATGCCGAGGGCGATAGCGCCGCTCGCCTGCAGGCGCTCGTGTCGCCGTTTGTGCTGCGTCGCGTTAAGGAAGACGTGGTGGCCGACCTGCCCGAAAAGATCGAAGACACGGTGATGGCACAGCTTACCGGCGAGCAGCGCAAGCTCTACCTGGCCAACCAGGACCGCATCGCCCAGCAGGTGCAGCACCGCGAGGCTGGGGAGTTTAAGAAGGACAAGCTCAAGGTGCTCGCCGAGCTCACCAAGCTGCGCCAGATCTGCTGCGACCCGCGTCTACACTACGAGGATTACAAGGCGGGGAGCGCCAAGCTCGATACGTGTATGGAGCTCGTGCACGGCGCACTCGACGGCGGGCATCGCATCCTGTTGTTCAGCCAGTTTACGGGTATGCTCGATATCATCGGTAAGCGCTTGGCCAAGGAGGACATCGCCTTCCTTAAGCTCACGGGCGCTTCGTCTAAGGAGAGCCGCGCCAAGATGGTCGCGCAGTTCCAAGCGGGCGAGGTTCCGGTCTTTTTGATTTCGCTCAAGGCGGGCGGCGTGGGCCTTAACCTGACGGCGGCCGACGTGGTCATCCACTACGACCCGTGGTGGAACGTGGCAGCGCAGGACCAGGCGACCGACCGCGCGCACCGTATTGGCCAGCAACATACCGTGACCGTGTACAAGCTCATCGCCAAGGACACGATCGAGGAGCGCATTATGCAGATGCAGGAGTCCAAGCGCGACCTGGTCAACAGCGTGCTCGGCGGCGACGGCATCTCGTCGGCGCTGTTTACCCGCGAAGATGTTCTGGCGCTGCTGGGCGGCGACGGGCGCTAACCCGCTCGGGTGGGGCCGCCAGGGCGGATAGCGCACGCTGCCCCATCGTCCCCGCCCGTTATGTGTTCATTTGCAATGCCGTGGATGGTTTGTCTGCCTTTGGGCATAAGAACCATCAAGAACATTGGCACGTCAGCAAAGGAGAACATCATGGCGAAATTCTTTAAGGACCCCGACGGTAAGCTCATTGCCGCCCTTGGCAACGACGTTGCAACCCCTGCCGGTTGCACGGAACTGACCGCAAACACTGAGGACGCGGCGCACGAGAAGCACGTGCCTGTTGTCGAGACCGAGCGCGACGGTCACGTGATTCGCGCACGCGTTGGCTCGGTCGAGCACCCCAGCCTGCCCGAGCACTATATTGAGTGGATCGCCCTTGAGGCCGAGGGCCGCTTAGAGGTCCATTACCTTGAGCCCGGCATGAAGCCCGCGACGTTTTTTGCCGGCGGTTCCAAGACCGGTACCGTCTATGCCTACTGCAACCTGCACGGGCTGTGGTCCGCGACGTTCTAGGAGCGCGCCCCCGCTCGGGGTATCATAGCTAGCATATGCACATGCGAGCGCCGACTGCATCATGCGGCCGGCGCTTTTACTACGATTTCGATGGTTTACGACGGAAAGGGCTGAGCCATGAAGCTCGCGCTTGCACAGATCGATATGCGCCTGGGTGATATTGAGGGCATTTGCGGCCGCATCGAGGACCAGGCTCGTCTGGCCCACGAGCGCGGGGCGCGCGTGCTGTGCGTTCCGGCTCCGCTCTTTATGGGCGCCATGCCCGGGGGCCTGGTGGGCACTGCCGACTTTGAGCACGACATGCTTGCCGGCTTGACTGGTGTCGCCGAGCGTATCCAGGAGCTTGACATGATCTGCATCGTGCCCGCGGCGGTTTCGTTTGAGGGCCAGCCGCTGCTCGACTACATGATGCTCAAGGACGGTCATGTGGTGCCGGCGCGTTCGAGCATTGCCCTGCAGCGTGGTGAGAACAACGACACGCGTTGGGCGCCGCCGGTGTTCGACGTGGACGGCGTGCGCATCGCCGTGATTTTTGACTTGGACCGCGAACTCGAGATGTTGCCGACCGGTGTTGACCTCATTGCGTATTTCCAATTCAATGCGTTTGACATGACCGACCGCGAGACTGCCGCCATTGCCGCCGTTCGCAGCGGCGCCTACCGCAAGATCGCATCCAAGCGCAGCGTGTGGTTTGCCTGTATGGCGCCGGTCGGTGCCTATGACGAGTCGGTGTATACCGGCGGTTCGTTTGTGCTCGACGACTGCGGTCGCGTGGTGGCCCAAGCGCCGTGTTTTGAGGAGAGCCTGCTGGTTCAGGAGATTCAGCGCGGCGTGATGCTCGATGCCCTGGAAGATCACGAACTGCCCGAGTTCCGTTCCGAGGAGTGGCTGTGGCAGGCGCTGGTGCTCACCGTGCGCGACAACGCCCGGGCCCACGGTGCGTCGCGCGCCGTGGTGGCACTCGAGGGCGACTTGCCGTCGTCCCTGCTGGCGGCGCTGGCCGTCGACGCTCTGGGCCCACGTAATGTGATTGGCCTGGTGCTGGGGCGCATCCGCATCTTTACGCCGGCGCAGGAGGAGGCCGAGGCTGCTCGCTGTGCCGCCGTTCGCGCCATTGCCGAGCGCCTGCATATTCGCACGGTTGAGCGCGATGCGCCGGATGCCGCGCGCGTGCTCGACCGCGATGTGTCGGCGGGCGACGCCGAGCGCCTGCGCTCTCGCACGCTGGGCCTCATGCTGGAGGATACGGCGCTCGAGCTGGGTGCGATGGCGTTGAGTCCGCTGTCCAAAACCGAGTACGCGCTGGCGGCGCCGGCGCTTCGCGGCGGCTACCAGGGCGATTACGCGCCCTTTGGCGATGTGTACCTGTCGACGCTTGAGTTTGTGGCGCGTGTGCGCAACCGCGCGTCTGCCGTGGTGCCCCAAGAGCTCGTGACGCTCAACGCGGTGGAAGATTGTATGGAGCGCGTGCTGGCGCAGGCGCTCTCGACGCTCGACGGTCCGGTCGATATGCTCGACCGCGCGGCACAGCTGCTCGGCGGGCTCGAGCCGGGTGAGATCGATGGCGCGCTTGAGGCGCACGTGGACCGCAATCGATCTTTCGACGACATCCCGATGGCCGCTGGCAAGCCTGAGGCCTGCTCGCTGCTGCTGATGCTCGTTCGACAGGGTGAGGCTGCCCGCCGCATGTTGCCGACGGCGCCGATCGTTTCGTCCCGTTCGTTTGCCGAGCGCTCCTGGCCGTACATGCTCGCGTGGTCCGACCTGGGGCTTAACGGCAAGGAGCGTATGACGGTCGATTCGCTGGCGCGCGCCGAGGTGCGCCGTTTTGCTGACGAGGATACTAGCGAGCGCGTGCGAAACGAGATGATGGGCGTGCTGGGCGAGCTACTGGGTATTTCGCCCGAACAAATGGAGGAGTTGCGCTCTGAAGACGGTCAGCGTCGTTTACACGAGGGAATGAAAAAGTTCGAGGGCGAGGTTCAGGACGCCATCGATAAGATGATGGGCGGCCAGGGTGGCCCGCAGGGTGGACCCCAGGGCACGCCGATGCCGCATCCGCCGGTGGATCCGAGGCAGTTCCCGTTCTTTAGCCAGAACTAAAAAGGTTACGCGGTTTTACCAAACCACGTAACGAGTCGACGCTGCGCGAGCCCCTGCCGGGCAATCTGCCGCTCAAACCGTCGCTTGCGTACCGAAGTACGCGGCGCTCCTCTTTCGCGACACCTTGCCACGGCAGGGACTCGCTCGCTGACTTATGCTCAACCTATGGTTCAACCTTGCTTGCTAGATGCGGTCGCTGTTGTGTTATTCTAGAACAGACGTTCGTGAATGATGCGCGGGGCCTTGTCTTGTGCTGCGCTTGTGGCGAGGGGAGGTTGGCTTGGTTATCTTGGGCATTGACCCCGGTTTGGCTCATACGGGTTGGGGGATTATCGAGGAGCGGCGTGGCGAGGTTCGCTGCCGTGCCTATGGCTGCATCGAGACCAGCGCGGGTAGTCCGCTCGCGGTGCGCCTGTCGCATATCGCCCGCGACCTCAAGGGCGTCGTGGAGCGTTATCGACCCGATACCGCTGCCATCGAGAGCATTTACTTTGGCGCCAACGTTCGCTCGGCCATCCCTACGGCGCATGCCCGCGGTGCTGCGCTCGTGGCGCTTTCGGAATGCGCGCTCGAGATTGGCGAATACACGCCCATGCAGATCAAGCAGGCCGTGGTGGGCACCGGTGCCGCAGATAAACGGCAGGTTGCCTACATGGTGCGCACGCTCACGCAGCTCGATCACGACCCTCACCCAGACCATGCCGCCGATGCGCTGGCTTGCGCCATCTGTCACGTTAACCTCAGCCGCACCCGGGCGCTTACCGGCGGCGAGTTCTATCAACAGAGAGGAACCGGATACTGATGATCTCCCAGCTCCATGGAACGCTTGTCGAGGCCACGATGAGCTCGGCCGTTGTCGATGTATCGGGCGTGGGCTTTGAGCTCGGCATCTCGGGCAGCACTGCCGCCACGCTGCCTACACCCGGCGGCGAGGTTCGCCTCTATACCCGTATGCAGGTGCGCGAGGACGCCATGACGCTCTTTGGTTTTGCCTCCAAGGACGAGCGCACGATGTTCGATCGGCTCGTGTCCGTGTCGGGTGTCGGGCCGCGCTTGGCGCTTGCCGTGCTCTCCACCTATACCGTGGGGCAGCTGTATTCCCTGGTGATGGCCGAGGACGACAAGGGCATGGCCAAGGTACCCGGTGTGGGCAAAAAGACCGCGCAGCGTCTGATCCTGGAGCTCAAGAGTACCTTTGCCAAGGACAAGGGCTTTGTGCCGGTCGACGTGATTCCCGGCCAGGTTGCGATGCCGGTTCCCACCGCCGCTCCTTCGGCGATCGATGACGCCCGTGCGGCGCTCCTTTCCATGGGCTTTAGCCCGCAGGAGACCGATGTTGCCCTGAGCGGGTATGATGGGCAGGATATGCGTGTCGAGGATCTGCTCGGCGCGGCGCTTAAGCGACTCGGAATGGATGCGTGATGTGGGAAGCCGATGACTCTCAGGACCTGTGGGCGACGCCCGGCAGCTCGCCGGCGGCATCCATGGCGCACGGTGAGCGCATGGTGGGCTCGGAGCTGACGCCCGAGGACCTTGATGTCGACCGTACCCTGCGTCCCCAGCGCCTGGATGACTACTGCGGTCAGGAACATATCAAGCAGAGCCTTCGCGTGCTCATCGAGGCGGCACAGAGCCGTGGCGAGACGCTCGACCACGTGATCTTCTCGGGACCTCCGGGTCTGGGCAAGACCACGCTGGCCACGGTTATCGCCAACGAGCTGGGCGCTCAGATCAAGACGACGAGCGGCCCGGCCATCGCGCGTACCGGCGACCTGGCGGCTATCCTTACCAACCTGCAGCCGGGCGACGTGCTGTTTATCGACGAGATTCACCGTCTTAACCGTTCGGTCGAGGAAGTCCTGTATCCCGCTATGGAGGACTTTGCGCTCGATATCGTGATCGGCAAGGGCCCGGCAGCGCGCTCGATTCGCCTGGATATCCCCAAGTTTACGCTGGTGGCGGCAACGACCCGCTCGGGCATGCTGACCGGCCCGCTGCGCGACCGCTTTGGCATTTCGTATCGCCTGGACTACTACACGGTCGAGGAGCTCGCTCAGATCGTGACGCGTTCGGCGACCATCCTGGGTGTGACGATCGACCATCCCAGCGCACTTGAGATCGGCTCGCGCTCGCGTGGCACGCCGCGCTTGGCCAACCGTCTGCTCAAGCGTGTGCGCGACTATGCGCAGGTGCGCGGTAACGGTCCTATTGAGCTTGATATCTGCCGTCAGGCGCTCGAGTTCTTCGAGATTGATGAGCTTGGTCTGGACTGGATGGACATTCGCATCTTGGAGACGCTTGCCAAGACGTTCTCCGGCCGTGCCGTGGGCCTGACGACCCTTGCCAGCGCGGTGGGCGAGGACCCGGGTACGCTCGAGGATGTCTATGAGCCCTATCTGCTGCAGTGCGGCTTGATGATCCGCACGCCCCAGGGCCGTCAGGCAACCTTGCGCACCTTTGAACACTTGGGGATTGAACCTACCGTTTAGGGCGCTTTGTTTTGGCGGGCTGTTAGGCTATCGCTGGACATTGGGTAAACATATCGCCGTTTGTCGGTTACGGGTGCTTTACTATTGCGCGCGCGTGCTATGCTGGATTGGTCTTTTTCTCATTCGGTAACGAAAGGACCGCCCATGCCTACTGACATCGAAATCGCACGTTCTGTCACGCCGCTGCCTATTACCGAGGTGGCCAAGAACGCCGGCGTCGACGTTAAGCATCTGATTGCGTACGGCTTCGACAAGGCTAAGGTCGACTACACCCTGCTCAACGAGCCAACTGATCACCAGGCCAAGCTTGTCCTCGTGACCGCTATCAATCCCACGCCCGCAGGAGAGGGCAAGACCACCACGACCATCGGCCTGGCCGATGGCCTGCGCCGTCGCGGCGTCAAGAGCGCCGTGGCCCTGCGTGAGCCTTCGCTTGGTCCCGTGTTTGGCGTAAAGGGCGGTGCCGCCGGTGGCGGTTGGGCTCAGGTCATCCCCATGGAAGACATCAACCTGCACTTTACCGGTGACTTCCATGCTATCGGTGCCGCCAATAACCTGCTGGCTGCCATGCTCGACAACCATATTCAGCAGGGCAACCAGCTCGGCATCGATGTTAAGCGCATCACCTGGAAGCGCGTCGTCGACATGAATGACCGCCAGCTGCGCCACGTTATTGACGGCATTGGCGGCAAGGCCCAGGGCGTGCCGCGCGAGGATGGCTTCGACATCACTGTTGCCTCCGAGGTCATGGCGATCTTGTGCCTGTCCACGAGCATCAACGACCTCAAGGAGCGCCTGGGCGAGATCGTCGTCGGCTACAGCTTTACCGGCGAGCCCGTCCGCGCCCGCGACCTCAAGGCTCAGGGCGCCATGGCCGCGCTGCTTAAGGACGCGCTCAAGCCCAACCTGGTGCAGACGCTCGAGGGTACGCCCGCGTTTGTCCACGGCGGTCCCTTCGCCAACATCGCCCACGGCTGCAACTCCATCATGGCCACCCGCATGGCCATGCGTTTTGGTGACGTCGCGATTACCGAGGCGGGCTTTGGCGCCGATCTGGGTGCCGAGAAGTTCCTCGACATCAAGTGTCGCATGACGGGCGTTCGTCCCAGCGCCGTCGTGATTGTCGCGACCGCTCGTGCCCTTAAGTACAACGGCGGTGTTGCCAAGGCCGATCTTAACGAGGAGAACCTCGAGGCGCTCAAGGCCGGCATGCCCAACCTGCTGCGTCACGTCGACAACATCCAGAATGTCTACGGTCTGCCCTGTGTGGTCGCCATCAACCGCTTCCCGACGGACACCGAGGCCGAGCTCGAGCTCATCGAGTCCGAGTGCCAGAAGCTCGGCGTTAACGTTAAACTGTCCGAGGTTTGGGCCAAGGGCGGCGAGGGCGCGCTCGACCTGGCCGACGAGGTCATGCGCCTGATTGACCAGCCGAGCGAGCTCAAGTTTGCCTACGAGGACGGTGCCGATGTTGCCGATGCCCTCGAGGCCGTTGCGACCAAGGTCTACCGCGCCGATGGCGTCGACTTTACCCCGGCGGCCAAGCGTCAGCTCGCCGAGCTGCGCGAGAACGGCTTTGGTAACCTACCGGTGTGCGTCGCCAAGACCCAGTACAGCTTTAGCGACAACGCCAAGGCCCTGGGTGCTCCCGAGGGCTTCCGCATCACCGTGCGCGAGCTCAAGGTTTCCGCCGGTGCCCACTTCGTGGTTGCGCTGACCGGCAGCGTTCTGACCATGCCGGGCCTGCCCAAGGTTCCCGCGGCCGAGAACATCGACGTCGACAACGACGGCAACATCACCGGCCTGTTCTAAGCCCACTGCCTATAGCCGCTTACCCGTCCCGCCGCGCCCACCAAGGCCCGGCGGGGCTTTTGGTTCTAGCCGCACTTGTCTTGTAGATACCGATGGCTTTGCCCATCATAGGCTTTTGCGCGGGTAGAATGCATGGATAACTTGATGCTCACGAGCGACGGAAAGGAATCGTTGCATGGATCAGGACAAGACAACCGTGATGGGCGGCTACGGTTCCGCGCAGGCTGGCGATAGCGCCGATGCGACCCGCGTTGTTCCTAACCCCGGTTATACCGACCCCGCCGCGACACAGCCTTCTGCCGAGCCCACCCGGGTTATGGGCTATGGCGACTCGGCGCAGGATTCTTGCGCTGCATCTTCGCAAGGCCCCTATGGCAACGCAGCTCCGGACCCGTTTGATTACGCGCCGCAGGATTCTTATGCCGCCTCGACACCGAATCCCTATGATGACCTGCCGCAGAATCCCATTCCGCAGCCTCAGCAGACGACGTATATGCCTCGCACGGCGCAGCCTCGCTACGAGTCGCGCGAGCCGTATCGCGAGTACCCCAAGTCGATACCGCAATATGGCGAGGACGAGGAGAAGAAGCCGTCGCGTTCGTCGAGCGTGATCAAGAAGATCCTCATCGTGTTGGCGATCTTCTTTGCTCTCTCGGTTGTTTTTGCCATCGTGTCGGGCATGCTCAACAAGCGAGGGAGTTCAACAGCCGATACCACTGCCGAGCAAACCGCGTCCGCCTCGTCTAGTACCGTCGATCTGAGCGATATTCCGGGGCAGTACTGGTCCAACGCCAAGAAGCTCCTCAAGTCGCGCGGCGCCGATCTCTCGAATGCCGTGGTCCTGACTGATGATGGCTCAACGCCCGTCGTCGATGCCAACTGGGTTGTTACTTCTGCCTGCTATAACGACAACGGTAACCTTGAAATTCAACTCACGCATAAGAACAGCTCGGGCAACTCGTCCGACGGCCAAAGCGGCACCGACAGCTCGAGCTCCAACATGCTGGAGGACCTGAGCAACAAGGCGCAGGAATTGGGAGACAAGGCGCAAGAGCTGGGCGACACGGCCCAGAACCTGGGCGATACCGCGCAGAACTTGGGCGGCATGGCGACGGATGCTTGGAACGCCCTGCAAAACGGCATCTCGGGAGCGCAGGGAAACTAGCGGACGA
The DNA here is from genome assembly GCA_905193635.1 of Coriobacteriaceae bacterium. Classification (GTDB taxonomy): domain Bacteria; phylum Actinomycetota; class Coriobacteriia; order Coriobacteriales; family Coriobacteriaceae; genus Collinsella. The sequence continues at coordinate 4,915 of CAJJPN010000030.1, read as the reverse complement.
GCGGAGCGGGGCTACAACTGCTCGGCCGGACGCTCGGGCGAGCTAAAGCCCGAATCAAACGTGACGACGCACGAGACGTCGGGCCGGCGCTCGTGCACGATGCGCGTGACGAGCTCCAGCAGCTCCTCGTCGGATATGTCAAAGCCGTCGGGACGCACCAGGTCAAACGAAACGAACCCGTCGTGCTCGTGCAGGTCGTGGATGGAGAGCGCGGGATCGATCTGCATGACGCCGCGCTTGACCCAGCCGCGCAAGTCATCGCCGGTTGTCGCGATGGGGTCGCAGTGCAGCGTGATGCCAATGCCCATCTGGCGCTTGATGTCGTGCTCGATGGTGTCCAGGATCTCGTGGTGCTCAAATGCGTCGCCCTCGCCGGGCATCTCCACGTGGGCGCTGGCAAACTGACGACCGGGGCCGTAGTCGTGCACCATCAGGTCGTGTGTGCCCAAGACCTGCGGATAGGACATGATCTTGTCGCGGATTGCCTGGACGAGCTTGGGGTCGGGCGCTTGTCCCAGCAACGGGCTGATGGCATCGCGCACCAGGCCCATGCCGCTGATGCAGATGAAGATGCCCACACCCAGGCCTGCCCAGCCATCGAGGTCAAAGCCGGTCGTCTGCGAAATAAGCACCGCCACCAAGACCGAGCCCGAGGTGATGACGTCGTTTTTGGAGTCCTGTGCTGTGGCGATGAGCGTCTCCGAGTCGATGCGGTCGCCCAGCGTGCGGTTGAACGCGGCCATCCAGAGCTTAACGAGCATGGACAAGACGAGGGCGGCTAAGGAGAGCACCGAATATGCAGTGGGGGAAGGCTTGATGATCTTAGTGACCGACCCGAGGATCAGGTTGATGCCGACGGCGCAAACCAGGACGGCGACGAACAGGCCGGCTAGGTACTCGTAGCGGCCGTGGCCATAGGGGTGGCCTTCGTCTGCCGGGCGGCTGGCAAGGCGGAACCCGAGCAAGCTCACGATGTTGCTCGAGGCATCGGAGAGGTTGTTGAAAGCGTCGGCGACGAGGGAGACGGAACCGGCGAGCAGGCCCGCGATGCCCTTGGCTAGGCACAGGGTGATGTTGAGGCCAATGCAAATGAGGCTTGCGGCAAAGCCCGCGTTGGTGCGGCAAGATGTATCGACCGGCTCGCCCTCGCTGCCGGGAACAAGTGTATGTACCAGCCGATTTACAAATAGCATAGCGGTCGTCCTCACAATCATGTTTAAGGGGATAGTGTAGCTCGCGCGGGGGCGCTGTGCACCGATGCTCAGAAAATGCAGCAATGGTCTGCCGGTGCTAACGAGCGAACCTTCTCGTCTGCTTGGGTGGTCCATTTTGGGCCACATGGGTATGGGCATGTGCCTGCCTGCCCGACATACTTAATGTCGACAGCCCCTGTGCAAAGGAGGACGTATCCATGGACGAGATGTTTGCCATTAAATGCCAAAACTGCGGCGGCCCTATGTACTCACACCAGGCTAAACGCAGCTTTGAGTGCGCCTATTGCGGCACGGTCGTTCCGTGGCAGGCCGATGCGGGGGAGCCCAAGAGCGCCCTGGGCATTCGTCATGCGCCGCTGACGGTTGTCGATGGACTGCTTAAGCTCACCCACGTGTCGCAGCTCGAGCGCCCGGAGGACCCGGACTGGTATTTCTTCAATTCGTACTGGCGCAACCAGTCGGTTCTGGAGCATCTGCTGTGGGAGGACCGCGGCACGGCGCAGGAGTTCCAAGAGACCACGCATGTGAGCATTCCTTGCCCCTTTTGCGGAGCGTCCTTTGAGGGCGAGTCAACGCAGCGCGTGTTTGAGTGCCCGTCCTGCGGCAACAAGATCGGCATTGCCGACCTGCTCAAGCCGGGGACGTTTAGCAAGCGCCTGACCATGGGCGTAGGTGCGGAGTATGTGCCTGAGCAGGGTATTCCTTGCGAAATCTCGCCGCAGCAGGCACGTGCCAACGCGCTGCAGCTGGTGCGCCAGTACCCGGATGCCTTTGCCGGGCACGATGTAGAAGATGCGATCCAAAACGACATGATGCTCTTCTACTTCCCCATGGCGCTGGCGGACCTGCGCATGATGGCGAGCTTCCCGGGCAGGGGCCTGAGCAAGGAGACCCTGGTGTACTACGAGGCGCTCGACTGGGCATATCCCAGGGCAAACTACCTGGACGTTCGCCTCATGGGCATTTTGGAGCCATGGGACTTTGCCAAGGTCGGCCCGTTCGATCCCGCCATGCAGGAAGGCGACTTCCGCGTCGTCTCTGTCGATGCGTCTACCAAGGACCAGGTGGTCATTGATAAGTTGGCGCTCGACGTTGCGGGCAACGATGCTGAGGCTGTACTGGGGCTCAATAAAAAGAGCATCCGCACGTGGGCATGCAAGGCCCGCAAGCATAAGGATGGCCTGGTGATGGTGCCGGTCTACTTTGTCGATCGTCCGGCGACGGACAGCCGCGATGGCGAGCAGGTGCGCATTGCCGTAAACGGACAGACGGGCCGCGCGGCCGCGGTGGTGTTTAGTGACAAGCGCGAAACGCACGTCGTGGCGCCGCTCAATTCGAGCCTGCATCTGTCCGGTGAGAGCACCGTGCATGCCACGCCCATCGAGGTCAAATACGTTAAATCGCCCTTCCTATACCAGATCGTGCGCCGTGGAGGTGGCGAGCAACCGCGCCAGGTTGCAGCGGCAGCTGAGGGTTCCTACCGAGAAGAAAAGCCCAAACGCAAGGGATTGTTCGCTGCGATTTTTGGTAAGTAGGGGAGTGGTGCCGGGGCGTCGGGCTGCATCGCAAGGTCATGAGACGAACTTAAGACTGCTGGGAACGTGCTACCATTGCCGATAGCCTTAATCTTGTAAGAAGCGGAGGCCAGATTATGGGTTTTGCGGATCAGCAGCTTCAGCTTCAGGTACCGTATTCTCCTGACGACACGTTTAATGCCTTGAAGGCAGCTATGGAAAAGCTGCCTAAAGTAAAAGTTGATAGTGCATCGCCCACAACAAGAACAGTTGCAGCCGAGATTGGTATGAGCCTTTGGTCTTGGGGCGAAAATATCAGTATTTCGGTTGTTCCAGTTGAAGGCGGATCTGGCGTTACTGTCAAGTCGTCATCTAAGGTCAGGGCAAACGTATTAAACGGGGGCAAAAATGCAAAGAATATTGCCAAGATAGTCGATGCCCTATCGAAGGAGCTCGAGCGGTATCCGCAGGTTTCACAGACTATTGAGACGCTGGCGGATAGTGGTTGATGTAGTTGCAAGGCTTGAGAGGCTTGCAGCACTGCGTGAGAGTGGAGTACTTACCGAGGAAGAGTTTGCTGCAGAAAAGGCAAAAATCCTTTCGTAATCAGACACGATGGTTGGATTTGCATTCTATTATTGAACTTGTTTATACCAGGCTGAAAACATCGTGTGTAATAAAGGTGCGTAGTAGCCTCGTCTTGATTGGCGGATGTAAATAAACGGTGGAACGGCTGTAAAAGAGTCTTGCCACTGGGTAAAATCAAGATGTGCCGCGGAACCCGCTCCTCAGCTACTCAAACTTCGGAGACGCGGGCAACGCAGGTGCTAATGTCTAAAGGGCCGGCTGCAACCGGCCCTTTTCATGACTCCCCTCGCTATCCGTTACTGCTTATATTCCCGCCAGATCGAGTAGAGGTTCCGGGCAATGCCGGTCACATACATCGAGAGGCGCAGGATTTCAAGAAACAAGTTCATAGGCTTCACCCCAATCGGAGATCGGAGCGTTGCCCGCAGGCGGATTCCGCGGCAGTCAAGATTTTACCTCACAGGCCGCGGTGGGAGACATCCTACCCACCCCATGGTTTGGAACAGTGTCGATCTAACGGGCAATCAAACCTCTAGCACTCTTTGAATTGAGCAAGCATCTGCCCGAAGGTGCTGAGTTCGAACGGTTCATAAATGAGCGAACCGCCGTCCGCGGTCCTGTAGAGCCCGCAGGGGAGGTAGCGCCCATCGGGGAGGACGTAGAGGTTGGCTTCTTCCTTCAGTCCTGCTGGAAATAGCGGAATCCCGTTTTCGTCCACTTGGAACTCGTCTAAATTCGCGATCTTCCTCTCCATGGTGCCTCCTGCCTTATTTCTTGAATGGCGCCCTAAAACAAGCAGCTCTCAATCAGCTCTTTTCCGCGTAGAGTGTCGATCCACTCCTGTGGGATGGCTTTGAGACCGTAGACCGTGCCGGCGAGGGCGCCGGCGACGGCTGCGGTGGTGTCGGTGTCGTCGCCCAGGTTGACGGCGGCAAGGACGCAATCTTCGTAGCTGTTGGTGTTGACAAAGCACCAGCTGGCGGCCTTAAGGGTGTCGCGCACGAAGCCGCCGGACCTGATTTCCTGCTCAGGCACACCTTTCAGATGAAGCGCCCACGAGGGAAGCGTGCCGTTCATCACATCCCTCATCAGCTCGACAAATATGACGCATGCGTCGGTCGATGTTCTGTGAGCGTGCGTAATCGCGGAGACCTTGCTGACCTCTTCGTCTGTCGCATCGGTGAACGCCAGGGGAGCGATGCGCATGAGCGATCCGTTGCCGTTGTCGCGCTCGCCGGAGCCTCCTTTGCCGGTGTGCAGGGCGCGGGCGGTCGTGCCGCCATAATCGAAAACGCCGTCGATCGTATACTCGCCACGGGCAATCCAGCTTACGAATTTGTCGCGCATGTCTGCGGTGTCGATATACCCGAGCTCCCTAATCGAATCACAGGTAGCAAGCGTCATAGATGTGTCGTCGCTCCAGGTGCCGGCGGGCTGCCCATGCGTGCCGTAGCCGATCATGTCCGCGCATTCGAACGTGCCGCGGGGCCTGAACTCGTAAGGAACGCCCAGTGCGTCGCCGACGGCGAGCCCATAGATGCAGTCGCGCAGTGTTGTTTTCGGTCCGTCTGTCATGGAGCGCTCCTCTTATGTCGGGGG
>CAJJPN010000029.1:0-16495 GCA_905193635.1 Coriobacteriaceae bacterium | reverse complement strand
GTGCCCTACCGGGAGTAGCCCCGACGGTTGACAAAACTATAGGAACACCCAATGATTAAAACGCCGCCTGTGATGGTGTTCACAGGCGGCGTTTTTAAACTTGTATGTGCTTTTACTCGTCCTTGGGCGCGGGGTGCTTGCAGATCACACTCATGTAGATCATGCCCAGCACGGCCGCGGTGACAGAGCCGGCAAGAATGGCGGCCTTTGCGGCCAAGACCTCAAACTGGGCCGTCGGGAAGGCGAGGCCGCTGATGAGGATCGACATGGTAAAGCCGATACCGCCCAAAATGCCCACACCGGCGATCATGTGCCAGTTGACATTATGCGGCAACTCGGAAATCTTGAGTTTAACCAGGGCAAACGTCATGCCAAAGATACCGATCGGCTTGCCCAGCAGCATGCCAAAGTACACGCCGAGCGTCACCGGGTCGGTGAGCAGCGTGCTCATGTCCACGCCCACCAGGCGAACCTGCGCGTTCACGAACGCAAAGATCGGCAGGATCACGAAGTTGACCGGCGTGGAGATCAGACGCTCCATGCGGATGAGCGGCGGGGTCACGCGGTGCATGACGCGCTCGACCTTGGTGGTCGAGACGGTAAAGTCATGCTGGCCCAGGATGTGCGCCTCGTCGTCGTAGCGATCATCGAGCAGCGGCAGGCACTCGCCCAGCCAATCGGTGAGGCTATCGAGCTTGACGCCGCACTTGGCCGGGATGGTAAAGGCCAAGATGACGCCAGCAAGCGTGGCATGTACGCCGCTCTTGAACATACAGAACCACAACAGCAGACCCAGTACTGAATACGGGGCAAGGCGGTAATGCTGCGTCTTGTTGAGCCACACGAGCGCGCAGGTCACAAGCGCGGCGGCGCCCAACCAAAACGGATTGGGACTCTGTCCATAGAAGATGGCGATAGCGGCGATGGAGATGAGGTCGTCGGCGATGGCGAGCGTCGAGAAGAACACGCGCACGCCGTTGGGCACGCGATTGCCCAAAAGCGACAGCACGCCCAGCGCAAAGGCAATATCGGTTGCCATGGGGATGGCCCAACCGTTGCGGGCGCCGGCATGGTTAAAGATCAGGTAGATGCAGGCGGGAACGACGACGCCGCCCACGGCCGCCAGCATGGGAAGCATGGCCTGACGCGGATTCTTGAGCTCGCCGACCGTCATCTCGTACTTAAGCTCAATGCCCACCAACAAAAAGAAAATCGCCATGAGGAAGTCGTTGACGAAAAGCTCAACGGTGAGACCGGCCGCAAGATTGCCCAGACCCACATACAGCGGGGTCTCCAAAAAGTGATGGATGGCCTCGTAGGCATCGGTATTGGCGCAAATGACGGCGGCGATGGCTGCGAAGACCATGACGGCGGCGGAAATCGTGCCGTTCTCGGCGATGCGCTCCCAAATGTCGTGACGTTCAAAGCGCTTGCGCTCACGAACGTTGAACAGCTGCTCAGTTGCTGCCATGGGCGGCTCCTTTCACGGGAAAGCTCCCGTCTTAAAAAAGCACGGCCCGCCCAAGTGGCGGCGCCGCGCTCTAACGTATTACGCTTGCATCTAGCCTACCCTGCACGACAAGCACGCAGGCGTGGCCGAAAAGCGGAACCACAGGTTGAACATTATTTGCTCAACGGCACGGGCACGCCTGTCCAAGAGACGACGCGGCGCCGTGCACAAAAAACGACCGGAGCGCGGGACGTCCGCGATCCGGTCGTGGCGTTTGGTCAACTAAACCTAGCAGGCGGCCATGATGGGGGCAGCGACCTGCTTCTTACGGGAGAGGACACCCGGCATCCAGACGCCGTCGTGCTCGTCGGCAATGCCCAGGCCCTTCTGAGCGGCCTCGGTCTCGCCCTCGAGCAGGACCTGCGAGCCCTCCTCCATGATGTCGGTGATGCACAGGACAATGCCATCGGCACCCTTCTCGGCGGCGTAGGCACGCATGGCCTCGCGAATCTCGTCGATCATGCCGAGCGCACGACTCTTGTCGACGGTCTCGTACTGGCCGATGAGCAGCTTCTTGCCGGCGGGCTCGAACATCTTGATGTCGTTGCCGACCATCTCGACTGCGGTGAAGGAGCCGGACGGACGGGTGAGGAAGACCTCCATGCCAAACTTGACCGGGTCGACACCCACCTGCTCGCCGAGCTTGGCGGCGACAGCGCGGTCGACATCGGTGGTGGTGGGACTCTTGAGCATGAGCGTGTCGGTCATCATGGCCGAGAGCAGCAGCTTGGCCTGGACGTCGGAAAGCTCAATGCCGAGCACGCCGGCGAGCTTGGTGACGATGGTGCAGCTGGAACCCCAGGGCAGGCAGATGTAGTGCAGCGGGCCGGCGGTCTCGAAATCGCCGATGCGGTGATGATCGACGACGCCAAAGACCGTGGCGTCCTTAAGGCCGGCGACAGACTGGGCGGACTCGTTGTGGTCGGTGAGGACGACGAGCTGGCCGGCCTCGACGGACTCGATCACGCGGGGCTCGGCAATGCCGGCGTCGGCAAGCAGCTTGGCGGACTCGGCCGGAAGCTGACCAAGGGCGCAGGCCTCGTAGGTGTTGCCGGCATACTCAACCTGGTTGAGCAGCTGGGACAGGACGACGGCGCTCATGATGGCGTCGTTATCGGGGTTCTGGTGACCAAAGACAAGAACGTTTGCCATGGATATCCTCCACTTGATATGTGTACTTGGACGTAGCTATGGTAGCACGCTGACGCCGAACCTTATGAGACGGAAGGGTCGCGGCACAATTTGGGGCAAGCGCTGAGGCGAGGTCAGGGACGAAGCCTGTCCCCCTTTCACCACCTGCCCCCGCACCAGCTATTTACCGGCGGCGCGCAGGGCTACGTAAGCGGCACCGATGATGCCGGCGTCGTTGCCGAGCGAAGCGACCTTAATGGGCGTCTCGCGCGAGGCGGAGAGCGCGTACTGCTTAAAGTGCTCGCGGACCTTGTCGAGGTAGACATCGGCCGAAGCGGAAGCACCGCCGCCGATCAGGAACATCTCGGGATCGACCACGTTGGCAATGAGCGCCAGGGCGCGACCGAGATAGTCGGCCATGGTATCGGCCGCGGCCAGCGCAAGCTTGTCGCCCTCGCGGCAGGCTTGGAACACGTCCTTGGAATCGGAGGGGCCGGTGAGCTCGATGGGCTCGACGCCCGCTTTCTCGCACTCGGCAAGGTAGTTGCTCACCACACCGGTGGCGCTGGAATACTGCTCCAGGTGGCCATGGCCGCCGCAGCCGCATGTGCGCTCCTCTTCGGGGTTCAGGCACATGTGGCCAATCTCGCCGCCGGCACCCACAACGCCCGATACCACGTCGCCGTTAACGATAACGCCACCGCCCACGCCGGTACCGATGGTGACCATCACCACGTTCTGTACGCCCTTGGCAGAGCCGAGCCAGGCCTCGCCCATGGCAGCGGCGTTGGCATCGTTTTCGTACTTAACGACCGCGTCGGGGCAGTGCTCCTGGATGGCAATCCTCAGTTCAGGCAGGTTGATAGCAATGTTGGCCTTGACCTTGGCATCGCCCGAAGCCGGGATGGGGCACGGAACGGCCAGACCAATGCCCGCCACAAAGGCACGCGGAATCTGAGCCTTGGCGACCACCTGGTCGATAGCCTCGGTCACCGCGGCAAAGCCCGCGGCGCCAACGATAGGAGGCGTGGGCACGCTGGCCTTGGCAAGCAGGTTGCCGTCCTCGTCGAACAGGCCTTCCTTAACCGAAGTGCCGCCAACGTCGATGCCGATATAGTACTGCTTAGGTTCCATGGGAGCCCACCTTTCTCGTTTAAACATTGCCTGTATGGTACCGCTCCCCAGGCAAAAACCTGTCAAAAAGGGACAGGTTTGTTTTGGCAGGTTTTATCTGGGAAAACGCAAGGCATGAAATTCGGTTCGCTGGGCGGCAAAACGGCCCAACCCCGTCCTCGAGCCAATCAATTTGCTCAATACCACATTATTAGAGTGCATATTAATTTGAAGCGCTCTAGTTGTTAAAGAGAAGCGTTTTTCAATTATCTCTTTCTCGAACTTTTCAAAAACGCAATAGGGATGCTTAGGCGTGGACTATACTTTCGTTTGTACTCAATCAAGCCGGAAAGGAGGTTCCATGATTCCCAAATACGAGGCAATAGCTGCAGATATCCGTCGAAGCATCGAGGACGGCGCTCTAAAGCCGGGCGACAAGCTGCCCACCGTCGTTGAGTTCTGCGAGCTCTATAGCGTTTCCAAAATCACCGTCAAACGAGCTATTGAGCAGATTACCGATGAAGGTCTTGTTACCAGCCGGCGCGGATCGGGCACCTACGTTAAGGACACGGCGGGGCTTCCCGGCCAGGCGTTTTTCCAGGGCAAGAACGATCGCTCCCAGGGCTTTTCGTATGAGCACCGCGGGGAGAAGGTGACCTCGGTGGTCTACGATTTCTCGATTGTCAATCCGCCAGCAGACGTCGCTGCCCAGCTGGGAATTGCCGAGGACGACTTTGCCTATCACATCGTGCGCGTGCGCCAGGTCGACGATAAGCCCATCGTTATCGAGTACACCTACATGCCCCTCGAGCTGATTCCGGGCCTTAAAAAGAAAGACCTGTATGGATCGGTCTACAGCTTCATCCGCAAGCAATGCGGGCTGAAGATTTCGAGCTTCCACCGCACCATTCGCGCCGTAGCGGCAACCGAGGAAGAGGCTGAGCGCCTGGACACCAAACCCGGCTCTCCCCTGCTCGAGCTCAACCAGATTGGCTTTTTGGATAGCGGCACCGCCTTTGAGCATTCGATCTCGCGCAACGTTGGTGACCGCTTTGAGCTGCACAACGTAACGTTGGCATAGGTTTTTGTAGTCATGCGGGCGCTCGTTACGGCTCGTTTAGAGTGGGCGGCCGCGCAACACCATGGGGGTATGAACATGTCCGATTTGATTAAACTGACGCCGATCTTTCACGAGAAGATCTGGGGCGGCCGCCAGCTCGAAACCGTATTTGGTTATGACATTCCCGAGGGTCCCATCGGTGAGTGCTGGGCCATCTCGGCACACCCCAACGGCGACTGCCAGATCGCTGAGGGCCCGTACGCCGGTCACACGCTGTCATGGCTGTGGGCCGAGCACCGCGAGCTCTTTGGCAACTGCGAGGGCAAGGGGTTCCCGCTGCTCATTAAGATTCTGGACGCCAAGGACGACCTTTCGATCCAAATCCATCCCAACGACGAGTACGCCGCCGAGCACGAGAACGGTAGCTTGGGCAAAACCGAGTGCTGGTATGTGCTGGACTGCGAGCCCGGCTCCACGATCATCGTCGGCCAGCGTGCCAAGGACCGCGCCGAGGCCGCACAGATGATCGAGGAAGGCCGTTGGGACGACATGCTCAACGTACTGCCGATTCACAAGGGCGACTTTTTCCAGATTGATTCCGGTACCGTGCACGCCATCAAGACCGGCACGCTCATTTTAGAGACGCAGCAGTCGAGCGACGTGACGTATCGCCTATACGACTACGATCGTCCCGGCACCGACGGAAAGCTGCGCCCACTTCACATTGAGCAGAGCCTGGATTGCATCAACTTTAACGCGCAGGCACCGACCGACGGTACCGTAACCGCGCGCGAGGTCGATGGCGTAACCGAGCTCGAGTCCAACCCCTGCTACACCGTCGATCGCGTGCGCGTCAACGGCAGCAAGACCTTGGAGCAGCGCTGGCCCTTCATGTGCCTGTCAGTCATCGACGGCGAAGGCACCGTCTGCGGCGACCCCGTCCACAAGGGAAGCCACCTGCTAGCCCCGAGCACCGTCAGCTCCATCGACCTCGAAGGCAAGATGGAATTGATCATCAGCCACCTCTAGGTCGCACCAACAACCAAAACGCAACAAGGGGCTCCCCCGCTCATCAAACGGGAGAGCCCCTACTCACATCTATTTATCAGCCCACCCGGCTCTCCAGACCAAAAAGCGAACGAGCAAAGCGACGTTCGCAAGCAACGTTGTCCATGGCGCCTGTCCGGGGCCGCCGGGATCACGACAGCTTGACGATCGGTGCAAAACCTTTCATGAGCTTTTTAGTCTGGCCGGTTTTTTCGAATTGAACCTCGATCATGTCTCCGGCGACCGAGATCACGGTACCGGTGCCAAAGGTCTTGTGGCTCACGGTATCGCCCGCGGCAAAGTCCTGCGACGCGCTGGCGCGATCGACCTTGCGCTCCACCGTCGGCGACACCTTGGACGACGGCTTTTTAGCTCGCGGCGCGCCCGAACCAAAGGTCGAGGCAACACGGCCGGCGTCGGGCGAAACCCCGCGATGGCGCTCGGTGCCATAGGTGCTGCCACCAAAGAAATCGTCGAAGCTCGATCCGCCGCGCGAACCGGAACCGCCGGTCGAGCGCGTATGCGAACCGAACACCTTGCCGCCATACATATCCGAGCCCATGCCCGAGCCAAAGGTGCCGTGACGGTCGCCGCGCTTCTCCCAGCCCGTGCCCTCAAAACCGGCAGAACCGATACCGCTAAACTCGATATCCTCAAACGGAATCTCGTTGAGGAAGCGAGAGCGCGGGTTGGCAGAGGTCGAGCCGTAGGTGCGACGCGTGGCCGCATAGGTCAGGAACAGGCGCTTACGGGCACGCGTGATGGCAACGTAGGCCAGGCGACGCTCCTCCTCGAGCTTGCCCGGGTCATCGCTGCCGCCAAAGTCGTGCACGTGCGGGAAGATACCCTCCTCCATGCCGGCCACGAACACCGCCGGGAACTCCAGGCCCTTGGCGGAGTGGATGGTCATCATGGTAATGGCATGCGTCTCGCCGGCCAGGGAATCCAGGTCGGAGCGCAGGGCCAGCCACTCCATGAGTGCCGGCAGTGCCTTACAGGTGAGCGGACCGTAGGTGCGCTCGATCTCGTCGGCATGCACGGCGCCCGCCGGTAGCTCTGTTGGCACGGCATACGCGTTGCCCGCGATGGCGGCGGCCAGGGCATCCTGCGGCGAGAGCGCCGGGGCGGCTAGGCTATCGAGCGGATTGGAGCCCGCGGCGTCACGAGCGCCGACAAGTGCCTCAAACGAGGATGCCGGAGCGGACGGCCCCGGCTCGGACGCGGGCGCACTCACCACGACGGACTCGGACTCGGCGACGGACGGCACGTCGGCAACACCGGCCGCGCGCAGCTCTTCTAGACTCTCGAGCGTACCCTCGATATCCTCGTGCGTCTCCTCAAATTCGGCGGCGACGCCCAGGAATTCCTGGATGTTCTCGGCGCGGCTCTCGGACTCCATGGTGCCCTCGGCGCGAAACGCCTGCAGCAGGCCCGTCTTATCGACAATCATCTCGACGACGTCCTTGAGCTCGCCGTCCATGCGGCGGCCCTCGCGCACCAGCGCCACAAAACTCGACAGGCCGTTGCGCACCTTGGCACTAAACATGCCCGTCTCGGCTGTTGCGATCTCGCAGGCCTGGAAGAACGAGCAGCGGTTGTCGCGCGCCAGCTGCTCGATCTTTTGGATCGAGGTGGAGCCGATGCCGCGGCGCGGCGTGTTGATGACGCGCTTGACGCTCATCTCGTCGGCCGGGTTCACGATCATCTTGAGATAGGCCATGACGTCGCGAATCTCGGCGCGGTCGAAGAATCGCGTGCCGCCCACAATCTTGTAGGGCACGCCCGCGCGCAGGAACATATCTTCGAGAATACGCGACTGGGCGTTGGTGCGGTAGAACACGGCGATGTCGTCGTAACTCGTGCCCTTGGCGTGTAGCTTCTCGATCTCGCCGGCAATCCAGCGGCCCTCGTCGCGCTCATCGCTTGCCTGGAAGGCCTGGATCTTCTCGCCATCGCCCTCGGCCGTAAACAGGCGCTTGTCCTTGCGCTGCGAGTTGTGGCGAACAACGGCATTGGCGGCGCTCAGGATGTGACCCGTGGAGCGATAGTTCTGCTCCAGCTTGACGGTCTTGCAGTTTTTAAAGTCCTTCTCAAAGTCCAGGATATTGGTGATGTCGGCGCCACGCCAGCTATAAATGGACTGGTCGTCGTCGCCCACAACCATGAGGTTTTGGTACTTGGCGGCCAGCAGGTTGGCAATCTCGTACTGGACGTGGTTGGTGTCCTGATATTCGTCGACGCTAATGTAGCGGAAGCGCTCTTGGTACTTGTCGAGCACCTCGGGGCGGGTGCGCAGTAGCTCGAGCGTGCGCACGAGCAGGTCGTCGAAGTCCATCGCGTTGGCGGCGCGCAGGCGGCGCTCCAGCTCCAGGTAGACTTGCGCGGCCTTTTTGTCGTTGGGGCTATCGGCGCTCTTGAGCATGTCCTCGGGCCCGATCATGGCGTTTTTAGCAGAGCTGATCTTGCTGCGGATCATGTTGATGGGGAACTGCTTTTGCTCAATGCCGAGCGCCTGCATAATGTCGCGCACCATGCGCTTTGAGTCATCGTCATCGTAGATGGTGAACTGGCCGGTGTAGCCCAGCAGGTCGGCGTCCTCGCGCAGCATGCGCACGCACATGGCATGGAAGGTGCACACCCACATGCCACGGGTGCCGCTTGGGATGAGTGCCGCCAGACGCTCGCGCATCTCGGCCGCAGCCTTGTTGGTAAACGTGATGGCAAGAACCTGCCAAGGCTTAACACCCAGGTCGCCGAGCATATGTGCGATGCGGAAGGTCAAGACGCGGGTCTTGCCCGAGCCGGCGCCGGCGAGCACCAGCAGCGGTCCCTCGGTGGTCAAGACCGCCTCGCGCTGGGCGGGATTAAGGCTGTCGATGTCGACAAGCGGCTTGGCGGGCGCAGGCGCCGGCGCGGGAGCGTCGTAGATGTCGAGCGGAACGAGCTCGGGCTCCGGCGCAGCGGGGGCGGTGTATGCATCGAGTGGCACGGGTTCCGGCGCGGGCGGCACGGGTACCGCGGCGTTCTTTTCCCAGGGCAAGGGCTGGGTCATGGGCGACTCCTCATCTGACGGACGGCGCGCCTGCGGGCAGCGCCATAGTTTGAGCCGTACCAGTATACCGAGCCGCGCGGACACCGACGCAAATCACACCACGACTCCGTGCGCCACCATCGGACCCACCCCATCGCCCAAAAAAGAGGGCAGCATAGACCTTTTGGTCATGCCTTGCCTTTTGAATGACAAATTGTCGCTCTGGCCGCCGCGCAGCGTCGACTAAGTTAGAGGCCGAGCATCGGCTCCAGAACGAAGAAGTATGCGAGCACCACGATGCCCAGGATGATGCGGTAGACGCCGAAGCACTTAAAGTCGTGACGGCGGACGAAGCCCATAAGCCACTTGATGGCAATGAGCGACACCACAAAGGCCACGATGCAGCCCACGCCCAAGATGGCGATCTCGTTGGTGCCGAACGTGCCGCCCTTAATAAAGTACTTGACCAGCTTGAGCGCACTTGCGCCAAACATAACAGGAATAGCCAGGAAGAACGTGAACTTAGACGCCACCGAGCGCGTGCAGCCCAGCAGCAGGCCGCCGATGATGGTAGAACCGGAGCGAGACGTACCAGGCACCAGCGAAAGCACCTGGAAGCAGCCGATACCCAGCGCAGTCTTCCAGCTGAGGTCCTCGAGCGTGGCGATGGAACCAAAGTCCAGGTTCTCGTCATCGTCCTCATCCTCAGCGGTAGCCGCGGCGGGCGCCGCAAAGTGCGCACCGGCGGGACGTCCACCCGACACCACAGCACGCGAACCAAACGAACCGGCAACGGTCATTTCCTCGCGCTTGTTTGCGCGCCAGTTCTCGATCACGATAAACAGCACGCCGTACACAATGAGCGCCAGCGCCACGACGGGAGCATTGTAGAAATGCTCCTCCATCCAGTCGTTGAGCGGCAGGCCGATCGCCGCCGCAGGAATGCAACCGAGCACAATCTTGCCCCACAGCACCCAGGTGTCGCGACGGCCCTCCTTGCCCTTGCTGGGCGAGAACGGGTTGAGCTCGTGGAAAAACAGCACGCAGACGGCCAGAATGGCGCCGAGCTGAATCACGACCAGGAACATATTCCAGAACGTCTCGCTCACGTTCATCTTGACGAACTCGTCCACCAAGATCATGTGACCCGTCGACGAAACGGGCAGCCATTCGGTGATGCCCTCGACCAGGCCCATGAAGGCAGATTTTAGAAGCTCGATAATATCCAAAGGGACCCCCTCGTTAGACACCCGCCGGTAGATGTTCTGCGGACGATGCGGGCGATGTCCCATTATCAACCGTTGGCGGTGCGACCGCGCCTACCCTTACCAAAAAACTCGCCCGTTCACAGAATTGCGAGCGGTCAAACCGAAATCCTTGGGTATAACTGCAACAAGATAAAGTGTCCGGCGGCCAACGCGCCCGCGCCCGCCCGACGCACGAGCCCCTCGCCCGTGCGATAGACCAAGGAGGAAACCATGAACGAGGGCTACACCAAGGTATTTGTTTCACTCGACGGTACTGAGCAGCAGGATTTTGTGCTCGCACGCGCCATCAAGGTCGCCGCGAACAACGGCGCCAAGCTGATTATCGGCCACGTTATCGATTCCACGGCACTCGAGAGCGCCGGCTCCTATCCGGTCGACCTGGTCAACGGCCTAGAGGAGGCATTTAAGAACTCCATCGCCAAGCAGCTCGAAGAGGCCAAGGCCAATCCCGACATTCCCGAGGTCGAGGTCATGATTCGCGCCGGCCGCATTCGCGAGACGCTCAAGGACGAGATGCTCGACGTGGTTAAGCCCGACCTGGTGCTCTGCGGCGCCCGCGGCCTGTCCTCGATCAAGTATGCGCTGCTGGGTTCAATTTCGACGTTCCTGCTGCGCAATACGGACTGCGACATTTTGGTTGTGAAGTAGCGTTGCTCCCACCGGCCGCGGGGCCTGCGGGGTTTCCACGGGCACGTCCTCGCCGCGTTGCGGCTGCGGGATATGCCCTTAGGAAACCCCTCCCGGCCCTGCGGCCTTCGCAGCCTTACTTCAGCGAGTTGGCTGATAAAAGATGGCGTGCCGCCCCGTTTGGGGTGGCACGTTTTGTTTGGGCGGACGTCTGCCGCGTGCGTTACTCGAAATATTGGAACTTATTCGTTGAAAACGCGAATGTTACGACGAAGCCTTCGCCGGAGTCGGATGCCGCGGTGACGTCGATACCCATCTTGGAGCACAGACGCGCCACCAGGTAGAGGCCGATGCCCGTTGCGCGCTTGGTGGTGCGGCCGTTGTCGCCGGTAAAGCCCTTCTCGAACACGCGCGGCAGGTCGGCCGCGCTCACGCCACAGCCGTTGTCGGCAACGGTGAGCTCGATGCGTTCGCTCGCCAGGCCCTCGTCCAACAACGCGCCCGAAAACACGATCTTCGCGCCGTCCTCGCGCGCATATTTAATGCTGTTCTGAATGAGCTGGCCCAGGATAAATTCGAGCCATTTTTCGTCGGTAAAGACCTCGAAGTCAAGGTTCTCGCACACCGGAGCCACATGCGCCGCAATGAGCTCGCGCGCGTTGGCTTTAATCGCACCCGTCACCAAGGTCTTAAGATCCCAGCGGCGAATCAGGTAATCGCGCTCCACGACTTCCGAGCGCGCATAGTACAGCGCCTGATCGATATAGCGCTCCACGCGGGCCAGCTCGCGACCCAGGTCATCCACGCGCGAGAGGTCACCTTCGCTGCCGTCCAGGTTTTCCAAAATCAGATGAGCTGCCGCCAGGGGCAGCTTGGCCTCGTGGACCCAGCTCTCGATATAGTCGCGATAGTCATCGGTCTGACGTCGGCCTTCGGCAACCTCGTCGCAGGCAGCCTTGCCCACCCGGCGCAGGACCTCGTACTCGAGCTCGCCCTCGGCATAGGTTGGGCATTGCACCATCTCCTGTACCCACGCGGGACTTTCCAGCTCCTCGGCTGCACGCTCCAACTGGTGCAGAAAACGACGGCGGCGCGCGTACTCGATCACGATGCCGAGCATGCCAAAGATAAAGGACACACCGACCGCCACGACCACGATAGATGCCGGGGCCCCGGCAACCGTCAGCACAAAGCAGCTCAGCAGCACGCCGCACGTCCACACGGCGACGGGCAACAGCGCATCTTTAAAGAACTTGCCAAACGACATAGCTGGCACCTAGACCGAATAGCCCTGGCCGCGATGCGTGGTCAGATACTCCTTGACGCCGATCTTGTCGAGCGTGGTGCGCAGGCGGTTGATGTTGACGGTGAGCGTGTTGTCGTCCACGAAGGCATCGGAGTCCCACAGGTCCTGCATGATGGCCGAGCGCGAGACAATCTTGCCCGCGCGGCTCAGGAGCAGAGAGAGGATGCGCAGCTCGTTTTTGGTGAGCTCGGTGCTGTCTCCGGTTGCCGTGTTGGTGACCGCGGAGCGGGCGAGGTCGAGTTCCAGCCCCTTGTGGACCATGGTGCTACGCTCGCCTGCCGCCGTGGTGCGGCGCATCAGCGCGTTGATGCGCGCCACGAGGACGCGGGCGCTATAGGGCTTGGAAATAAAATCGTCCGCGCCGAGCGTCATGGCCATGACCTCGTCGATCTCGGTCGTGCGCGAAGTGAGGACGATGATGGGGACCTCGGATTCGCGACGGACTTCGTGGCAGATGTGTTGGCCGTCTTTGACAGGAAGCGTGAGGTCGAGCAGTACCAGATCGGGCGCGGCAGCGAGAATATCGCGCGAGACGTGCTCGAACGATTCGCAGGCCTCGACCTCAAAACCGGCACGGGCAAGGATGTCGGCAAGCTCGCGACGAATGGGCTCGTCGTCCTCAACGATATAGATCAGCGCCATGGATTCCGTTCCCCCCTCTTGGTTGTCTTACTGCCATTATTGCCGCGAAGTCGCCGGTGCGCGCCTCGCGCGGCATTAAGGTGACAGAACTGTTCGCGAACGAAAGCGTTCGAATCGCCCCTCGCTCGCAGCGGGCGCGGGGATCAAATGATTAAATAATCCCCGTCCCAGAAAAATCATTTAGCGGCGGGCGCGGAGCTTTTCGTAGCCTTCGGCGAAGAAGGCGACCGTGGCGGCGTCGGACTCGGCGGCATCGGTATCGTCGGCGGGGACCACGCCGTGCTCGTCGCTCACTAGGAACAGCGCGCCCTTGAGCTGAGCGGGAATGTCCACGCGCGTGACCGGGATGCCCTTGGTCTGGGCCAGCTGCTCAATAAGGGTCGCCGTGCCGCACAGGCACTCGTCCGCCGGCGCCACAAAGGCAAGCCTCCCGCCGTTGACGGCGGCAAGTAGCTCGGGCGCCACGCCGGTCTCGTCGGCCTCGGAGCGGGCCTCGGCGGAGCGGGCACGCAGCGCCTTGGCCGACGTATCGGCTAGCGGCTCGTACTCCCCCACCGTCATGGCAGCGTTGCCGTTGATGTCGATCACCAGCATGAGTACGCCGTCGTGCGCGGTGTAATCGCCCTCGGCAAGCGACCACTCAACGTGCTGCTTGGCCCAGCTGAGCATGTTATGGGTAAGCGGCTCGCCCTGCACCAAGCGCTCGGACAGCGCGCGAATGTGACGGTTGAGCATGGGCACCTTTTTGTTGGACATGCGCCAACGGCAGATAAGCGCGGGCTTGTCGAGCGTAAACTTCTCGACCGCCTCCTGATTGGCGCAAAAGTCCTCGTACGCACGCTGATCCTCGGCATTGCCAAACAGCTCTGCATCATCAATCTGGGGCATGGTTGTACCTTTCGTGTTAGTCATTCCGTCCTCTTATACCAAAAAGACGGCCCTCCAAACGGAGCGACCGTCTTTTGCAGAGATTATTTTAGAAGCGAGGCGGTCCAAGGGACGAGATAACATCCCATCCTCCCCAGTCAACCTAACAGGTCGGCGAGGGTTGCCCAGGTGCCGCAGATTGCCGTGAAAGAGGAGCGACGCGTACTTGGGTACGCGAGCGACGAATGAGCGGCAAGGTGCGGTGGTTGGGCAAGCCGCAGCGCCACCTCCCTACTTAATGGCGGAAGTGGCGGGCACCCGTGAAAACCATCGCAATATTGTGCTCGTTGCAGGCCTGGATGCTCTCGTCGTCGCGCTTGGAGCCGCCGGGCTGGATGATGCAGGTCACGCCATGCTCGGCAAGCACGTCGACGTTGTCGCGGAACGGGAAGAACGCGTCGCTTGCGCAGGCAAAGCCGCCCTTTTCCACGTCCTCGCGCTCGCAGAAGTCCTCGGCACGCTCGCAGGCCAGCAACGCGGAATCCACGCGGTTGGGCTGACCGGGGCCCATACCAATGCCGGCCTTGCCCTTGGAGACCAGGATGGCGTTGGACTTAACGCCCTTGCAAACCTTCCAGGCAAACTCAAGCTCGGCCATCTCGGCGTCGGTGGGCTTGCGGTCGGTGGGGAACGTAAAGGTCGCGGGATCCTCGGTCACGTGGTCAACTTCCTGCACCAGCATGCCGCCGTCGATGGAGCGCAGCTCCACCTGGGCGCCGTGGTCCACGCCGCCGGTAGCCAGCACGCGCAGGTTGGGACGCTTAGCCATGCGTTCGAGTGCCTCATCGGTGTAGCTCGGGGCGATGATGACCTCGACGAACTGCTTGTTCCGATCGGCAAAGTGCTCAACCAGCTCAAAGGGAACCTCGCGGTTGCAGGCGATGATGCCGCCGAAGGCGCTCTTGGGATCGCAGGCGAAGGCGCGGTCGTAAGCGGACGTAATGTCCTCGGCAACGGCGGAGCCGCAGGGGTTCTGGTGCTTGAGGATCACGCAGGCAGGCTCGTCGAACTCGCGGACCAGGTTCCAAGCGGCATCGGCATCCAGATAGTTATTGTAGCTGAGCGGCTTGCCCTGGATCTGCTCGGAGCCCACGAGCGGAAACTGCGAGCTCGCGGTGTTCTCGCAACCCTCGGCAAAGCGGTAGACCGTAGCCTTCTGCTGAGGATTCTCGCCATAGCGCAGGTCGTCGACCTTCTCCAGCGAAATCTCGAGCTTGGCAGAGGTATCCGCCACGTCACTTGCCTGGGCGGCAAGCCAACGGGAGATAGCCGTGTCGTAGGCGGCGGTGGTCTGGTAGACCTTCACCTGCAGGCGACGACGGGTGGAAAGCGTGGTGCAACCGCCGGTCTCGTGCATCTCGGCCAGGACGGCGTCGTAGTCGGCCGGATCGGAGATGACGGTAACGCTCGTGGCGTTCTTGGCAGCAGAGCGCAGCATGGAGGGACCGCCGATGTCGATGTGCTCGATGGCATCCGCGAAGGTGACCTCGGGGTTGGCAACGGTCTTCTCGAACTCGTACAGGTTGACAACGACCAGGTCGATCAGCTTAATGCCGTGCTGAGCGGCCTCCTGCATGTGCTGCTCGGAATCGCGGCGGGCCAGCAGCGCGCCGTGAACCTTGGGGTGCAGGGTCTTAACGCGGCCGTCCATCATCTCGGGATAGCCCGTGAACTCCTCGATGGGGGTTACGGGAACGCCCGCGTCCTCGATGGCACGAGCCGTGCCGCCCGTAGAGATGATCTCGACGCCAAAGTCATCGACCAGCGTCCGTGCGAAATCGACGACGCCCGTCTTATCGGTAACCGAGATCAACGCGCGTGCGATCTTCACATCAGATCCCATGCAGTCCTCCTGTCTGGTACGCCGCCGTGCTCTGTGAGTCGGTGATACGTCGATCTGCAGCGCTCGCGCAGCGGCATTGAAAATACTGATTTAATGTAGCGCATCGAGCGCGTCGATGCACCCCGCAACGGTCGCATGTGCAGAAAAAGCTTGCGAGCGGAGGGCATGGGCGCAGCACCGGGCGCGGTGAGTTCATGGAACACAGGGGCACCATAATTAGATGCCAATGGCGTGGTAGAACTGTGCTCGATATGCATCCGCAAAAGAAAGAGGCACTATGGTCTCGCGGGTTCTCTACCGACCGTTTGACACCGAAGACTTCGACGCCATCGCGCTGATTCTGCAGCAGCTTTGGCATAACAATTCGGATAACGATGAGTACAACCGCCTTGAGGCCGCGTGCGACCTTGCCTACTGCCTTTCGTCGTCGACGTTTTCGCAGGTTGCGGTGATTGACGGTCAGGCGCGTGGCATTTCGCTCGCGCGTGCGGGACAGAGCTCCGGCGCCACCGTTAAGGAACATTGGATGGATACCGAACGCGCGCTGCTATCGCAGATGCGTGAGCTGGAGCCCGATGCCTGCGCCGAGTATCTCTCGTTTGTACGCGCAACCATCCGAACCAACAACCGTCTGCTCGAGAGCAGCCCGTTGCCGCACGACAACGAGGTCACGCTGCTTGCCGTGGATCGCGATGTCCATGGCCTGGGCGTTGGCACGGTTCTGCTCGATGCCGCAGTCTCGCACCTGTCCTCGCTTGGAGCGACGAGGGCGCACCTGTACACCGACTCCAACTGCTCATGGAAGTTCTACGAGTTGCACGGCTTTAAGCGCACGGCCACGCACCGCGCCAACCGCGAAGAGCGCCGCCACGCCATGCCGCGCGAAAGCTTCCTCTACGAACTCGATCTAACAGCCTAGCCCAAGCAGCCACACCTAGTCATTTAAGAACGTCCATTACAGTCGAAATTGTCAGCCCGGGCCCGTCTCGG
>CAJJPN010000028.1:0-16506 GCA_905193635.1 Coriobacteriaceae bacterium | reverse complement strand
CGAACCGTCGCCAATGATGGTGATGACGTTGTACGCATCGCCCGCCAGGTCACGAGCGTGCGCCAAGCCGCAGCCCAGGCTCACCGACGTGGAGGTGTGGCCCATGGCGAACAGGTCGTGCTCGGACTCGTCAGGATTGGCAAAACCAGAGGCCTCGCCGTAGCGTGCCGGGTCGATATAAGTGTACGCGCGCCCAGTCAGCGCCTTGTGGGCGTAGGTCTGGTGCGAAACATCAAAGACAATCTTGTCGATGGGGGAGTTAAACACGCGATGGAGCGCAACCGTAAGCTCAACGACGCCCAGGTTGGGGGCAACGTGCCCGCCGACGGCGGCGGAGCTTTCGAGGATGGCGTGGCGGATCTCGCCGCAGAGCAGCGGAAGCTCGGCGCGATCGAGAGCCTTGACGTCCTCGGGCGTTGTCGTTTGCGTAAGCAGCATCGTTGTGGGTTACTCCATGCGAATCGAGCGCCGGCGCTCCCTCGGCCGGCACAATTGCACAAGACAGTCTCGCACATTTTGGCGTTTGATATGTGACGGCGGCGCGGTAATTCGCCAACTGGCGGGGCAAAACGTTTTGTCCGATGCCATACTGATGTGTTCCATGATGTTTTTATCGATTGTGCACAGGCCATGGCTTGTCGCCGGGAGTTGCTGGAAGGAGACAGCATGTCCGATGTCGCTCGTGCCGAGAAAATCGCGTGCGAAGTAGACCATGCTGCCCGTCAACTGGCACAGGCGGGCCGTCTGGACCTGACGCGCGAGTTTATCCAGCATGGCGACGTGACGGTGTATACGCATGTGACTTCGGTAGCGCGGGCGAGCCTGTCCTTTGCCGAGCGCTTGGGCCGTGCTGGCATTTCGGTCGACCGCGCCTCGCTGCTGCGCGGAGCCCTGCTGCACGATTACTTTCTCTATGACTGGCACGATCCCGACCCAAGCCATCGACTGCATGGCTTTCGTCACCCGTTTTTTGCCTTGGCGCGTGCGGAGGAAGATTTTGAGCTGACGCCGCGCGAGCGGAATATTATCGTACGGCATATGTTTCCGCTGGTACCGGTGCCGCCGACGTGTCGTGAGGCATGGATTGTGTGCCTGGTGGATAAATGGTGCGCACTGCGCGAGACGATTGCCGGCCGTCTGCCGCGCAAAGGCGGCGCGAACGATTTGAACGAGGGCCCGAGTGACGGCTCGAGCAAAGAATCGAACGAAAAGAGGAGTGGGTAGACGGTGGGAACCGCGATCGACATGGCATTTGACGGCGCGACGCTTGCCGCCTGTCCGCTCTCGGCGCTGGTACTCTCGTTTGCCTTCTACGGTTTTTGCGGCTGGGTGTGGGAGTCGACAGTCTGCGCCATGCTCAACCACGGACGATTTGCCAACAGTGGCTTTTTGCTAGGGCCGTGTTGTCCCATCTACGGTGCGGGCGGCATTGCGTGCTGGTTGCTGCTGCGTGGAATCCCAGACGCCTCGAGCCAGTTTGTCGCTGCCGCGCTCGTATGCAGCGTGATCGAATATAGCGTGGGCGTGCTGTTGGAAAAAACGACGGGTGCCCGGTTTTGGGATTACTCGCATCTGCCGTTTAACCTGCACGGACGCATCTGCCTGTACTGGGCCTGCGCGTTTGGCTTGGGTGCGTTGTGTATTTGCCGTTTAGTGGAGCCGGCATTGCTGGGGCTGCTTGGCCATCTGCCGGTGCTAATCGTGCGCTTGGCCGCCTTTATCGTCGCGGTCGCGATGATGGTCGATGCGGTGTGCTCGTTGGCGAGCTGGCGGCGTCTGTCCGATCAGCTTGAGCGTGTGCGTGCCGACCTTGCCGACCGCATCAATGAGTCGCTTGCCGACGCCTCCGACTCTATGCTCGAACGTATTCCCGATTCGGCGATTGACTCGGTGGCGCAGACGCATATCCGCGGTCGCGCCGTTAACGCTTGGCTGGCCGAGCTGGGCGACGCGGCGCTCGATGCCCTGCGCGAGAAGACTTCGATGCCGACGTTTATCTCGGATGGTGCTCGCGGCCTGGCGCTCGCTGCCCGCCGCGTGGCCGATGCCGCGCCGAGTATGCCGCGTCCGTCGCTCGGTCGTCGCCTTGCCGGCAAGCGCATGAGCCGCCCGGTACCGAGCGTGTCACTCAGCCGCCGCGACCTACGCTTCTTTAACGCCTTCCCGCGTCTGCGCATCAATCGTTACGAGGGTGTCATTCGAGCTACCGACCTCCGCGACCGAGCCCGCGAGCTGTTCCGGCGCTAGCCAGAGCGGAGCCAAGCGCGCCCTTCTCGTTCGCACGTTTCCCGTTCGTTTCGCGTCCGTTGCCGCGCCGTTTCCAAGATTGCGGTGCCGTTTCCATTCGACAACGCAGCGTTTAACAACGCCGTATCTGGTCTACACCAGTTGCCCCTCGGCCGCATCATGAGCGCCGACAACGTTCATGCGACCAAGGGGGAGCGAATGTACGATACGGGATCGACAACGTTTATGCTCATCTGCACCATGCTCGTGTTTTTAATGACACCGGGTCTGGCGTTTTTCTATGGCGGCCTGTCCAGGCGCAAAAATGTCATCAACACCATGCTTATGTGCTTTGGCGCCATTGGCCTGGTTGGTGTGCTGTGGATTGTTGCCGGCTGGTCGCTGGCCTACGGTGGCGACGGTTCTAGCCCGTTTATTGGCGGCTTTGACCAGTTGCTGTGCCTGCCGGTGCTCAACCAGGTGCTGCAGGCGGCCGAGGGCAATGCTGCGGATGGTGCCGTCTACCCTCAGATCATCAACATCGCCTTCCAGATGGCGTTTGCCATGATCACCGCCGCTATCGTTACGGGCAGTCTGGCAGGCCGCGTTAAGTTTGGTGCCATGACGGCCTTCCTGGGCATTTGGCTGCTCGTGGTCTATGCGCCGCTCGCCCACATGGTTTGGGGCGGCGATGGTTCCTTTATCGGCGACATCATCGGCGCGCTCGACTTTGCCGGCGGCGACGTGGTACACATTTCGTCCGGTCTCACGGGCCTGATTCTCTGCTTAATGCTCGGCCGTCGTCGCGGCTTTGGCATGGTGAGCTACCGTCCGCATAACGTGCCGTTTGTGGCGCTGGGCGCCGGTCTACTTTGGTTTGGTTGGTTTGGCTTTAACGGCGGCAGCGAGTTTAAGGCCGACGCCGTGGCGGCACTCGCCATCCTCAACACCGTGACGGCCAGCGCGGCGGGCATGGTCTCGTGGCTTGTCGTCGAGCGCGTGCACACCGGTCGCCCCACGCTGGTGGGTGCCAGCACCGGTCTGGTTGCGGGCCTTGTGGTGGTCACGCCGGGTGCGGGCTTTGTCGAGCCGTGGGCAGCGCTGGTCATGGGCCTGATCGTCTCGCCCGTCTGTTACCTGGCCATCAGCCATCTTAAGACCAAGTTTGGCTACGACGATGCGCTCGACGCGTTCGGTTGCCACGGTATCGGCGGCATCTTGGGCGGTGTGCTCACGGGCCTGTTCTGCGTGCCGGAGCTCTCGTGGACCGGTAAGGGCGGCCTGTTCTACACGGGCGACGTGTCGCTGCTTGTCTCGCAGGTTCTGGGCATTGTGGTGACGGTCGTTATTGTGCTGGTGCTCGACTTGGTGATCGCCGCGGTGGTCAAGGCACTGTTCCACGGCAGCCTGCGTGTGGACGAGGCCGACGAGGCGCTGGGCCTGGATGCGAGTCAGCACGGCGAGAGCGCGTACCCCTCGTTCTCCGGACTCGATTAGCAGCGCGGCTTTCCCAAGCACCCGACCTTGCCCCTCAAACCGTCGCTTGCGTACCGAAGTACGCGGCGCTCCTCTTTCGGGGCAATCTCGGGCACTTGGAAAACCCGCGTTATTGAATGGCAATTCATTTCTTTACTAAAGAGAGGAATTCACTATGAAGAAGATCACGGCGATCGTCCGTCAGGAAAAACTTGAGGTTCTCAAAGACGCGCTGTTTGCTGCCGATGTTCGCGGTATGACTATCAACCAGGTGCAGGGCTGCGGCGCACAGCATGGCTGGAAGGAATACGTGCGCGGCAACGAACTGCTCGTCAATACCATCCCCAAGGTGCAGTTCACCCTCATCTGCGCTGATGAGCACGTTGACGGAATTGTCGACATCATCTGCAATGCCGCCCGCACCGGTGCCGTTGGAGACGGCAAGATTTGGGTCGAGCCGGTCGAAGAAGTCATCCGCATTCGCACCGGCGAACACGGCCCGGCCGCGGTGTAGAATCGACCGTCTGCCATCCGCAACGTTAAAATGCTGCAATGAGGCACAAGGCTTGCGTTGCGGATGGGCGGATTATGGGTCGCAATAAATATCCCGAGGAGACGGTCGCGAAGATTCTCGACGCGGCACTGGAGCTATTCTGCGCACAGGGTTATGAGGGGACGAGTATTCAAGATATCGTTGACCGTCTCGACGGCATGACCAAGGGCGCTGTCTATCATCACTTCAAGAGCAAAGAAGAGATTTTCAACGCCGCGTTTGATCGGGCGATGACTCCGATTGTTGAGCACCGCCGCTCGATGCTTGGCGTCGGTAATATGACCGGAGCCCAAAAGCTCAAGCGACTGTACGCTCCCGAGTCCGTTGTTCCACAAATTGAGCTATGGGCACGTATGCGTCCTGCAGCAGATCCGGTAAAATGCTCGCGCCTACTGGCGATGCAGTACCAGGGCTCATTTGACGAGTCGGCCGATGGCTGTCTCTTGCCAGTGATCGAGGAGGGCATCGCCGACGGCTCCATTGCGTGCGAATGCCCGCGCGAAGCGGCGGAGGCCGTATCGTTGTTGGCGAATCTTTGGCTGCTGCCATTGTTCCGTCCGCTCGAGCCCAAGGAGCGAATGCTCGCTCGCGCACAATGTTTGGCGCAGATGGCTGCCGCGGTGGGGCTCGATTTGGGTAATGAAGTGCTTCAGACAACGGCGCAGATTTGGGGCGTATGGGACCGCGCCGGGTGGTAATATAGATACCAACGGTATGTAATTGATTTGTGAGGGTAGCCACGGCTGCCCTTTTCAAGTCATTAAATACATACTAGTGGTATGTATAGGGGGTGGGCTTATGGCTGGGCTGAGAGACGTCGGTGTCTCGTTGAAATCAAAAACAGTGCGGTCAATCAGGCTCGCGGAACTTCTGGTTGCGCAGCTGTGCACGTATTCGATGCTGTCGGCGCTGTGCTTTGCGTATCCACTTTACTTGTTCGATCGCAGTGGATCGTCAACGTTATATGGCGTCGTCGCGGCGATAGCGTTCATACCCGGCGTACTTGCAACTCCGGTTGGCGGAATCTTGGCGGATAGGGGAAGACATCGCGAGGTCCTCGTGTCCCTCGGCATTGCTCTGATGACTGCATCACTGCTGTCTATCCCCATGAAGCGCTCATTGCCTCTTGCGGTCGTCGTAGTAGCGATACTTTGTGTTCAATATGGTGTTCAATCGCTGCTGAAGCCAATGCTCCAAATTGAGACGGTGCGCATGGCGGGTGAAGAGAAGGTTGAGCGGGCCACTGCATTGGTTTCGCAGATGACCATGGTGAGCAATATCTTGGGCCCTGTGGTCGGGACGGCAGTCTATGGGTACTTTGGCATCGATGCTCTTTGCACAACCGCGTCGGTGGCGTTTGCGATTTCAGCTCTCTTGTTTGGGGGCGCGCTCAAGCAAAATGCCTCATTTGAAACGATGGGAGACGGCGCGACTCGTACGACATGCCGAAACGATTTTCGGGAGTCGATTCGGTATCTGTTGCAAAATGCATTATTGGTCGCTGTGATTTTGCTTGCGGCAGTTTTGAACCTTGCGTTGGTTGGGCTAATGATTGGCGCTCCCATTATTGTTACAAAGCATCTCGGCATGCAATCGTCCTGCGTTGGGATAGTTGAGGTGGCTATGGGCTTGGGTGGTCTTGCCGGCAGTGGCTTGGTCGGCATTTGGCCGCATCGTTTTTCTTTCAATGGCATATGTCGATATGTTGCGATGATCTGTTTTGGAGTCGCACCGATCATTGTCACGCTACTGTTCGGCGCAGATGCATGCATGCTCACCGTGTTTGTGGTTGGTTCGGCATGGGTCATGGTGTGGGCGAGCATTGCGTCGGTTGAAATCATCGCGTTTGTTCAGCGGGCAGCGCCGACTGAGCTCTGCGGAAAAGTGCTTTCGGTCGTTTACATGGTCCTTTCCTGCGCAATACCTATCGGCCAATTGACGTACGGGGTTGCATATGATCGATGGACACCGGCGATTGTATTCGCAGCCATGTTGGCGGTGCTGACGTTGACGACGGCTCTGTTTTATCGGCTGAAAAATCGATTGCGGCGATTGTCTTAACGCGCTGGGGCACCGTGAATTTGTGAAGGCGGTGGTACGCCGCGCCGGGACGGCATTGTTTGGACATGCCTCTCCTTCGTCTACAATATCGGGCAGACGAAGGAGAGGCATGTCCATGATCAAGATGTTCGCGAGTGACTTAGACGGAACGCTGCTGAACGCCCTGCACGAGGCGGATGGGACCATCCGCCGCGCCATTCGCGAGCTGACCGAGGCTGGCCTGCATGTGGTTCCCGCGACCGGGCGCTCGACGTTGCCGATCGGCGAGCATGGCTTTACGGGCCTGGCGCTTGACGCCTGCTGCTCTAACGGCTCCATCGTGCGCGACAGTCATGGCGAGGTGCTCAAGACCTGGACCATCGACCCACAGATCACCGAGGAGCTGCTCAAGGAGTTTCCGGATATCTGCTTTGACTGCTCCACGCCCGACGGTATGTTCTCGAGCGGTTCGTTCGAGATGCACCAGGCGGGCTTTAAAAAGGACAGCCCCATCAAGCGCATCGTGATGCGTGGTATGCGTGCGCGTGGCGGGTATCACGAGGAGCAGTATTTTGACCAGTCGATCGGCGACATCCTGCGCCACGATGTGTGCAAGATCAACTGCCGCGTGACCTCGCCCGAGCTGGAGCGCGACCTTAAGGCGTATTTGGCCGAGCGCTCGGACCGCGTGGTCAACGCGCCGTTTGACCCGGTGATGTTCGAGATCACGGATGTGGCATGCAACAAGGGCGAGAGCGTGGTCTGGCTGGCGGGCTACTACGGCATTGCCGAGGACGAGGTCGCGGTCTACGGCGACGGCGGCAACGACATTGCCATGCTCAAGCGTTTCCGCCACAGCTACGCGACCAAAAACGCAAGCGATGCGGCTAAGGCCGTCGCGAGCGCGACCATCGGCAGCTGCATGGTCCATGCCGTCCCCAAACACATGCTCGCCACCATGCGCAAGCAGAACTCTCACACTGTCATCGAATAATGTGACAAAGGGACTGCCCCCTTTGTCACATGGGAGATGCCGGCTTTTGGCGTATGGGATTGTTGCGCTTTCGCCACCAACAAATTTCGAGTTATTCGGCCTGTCGGAGGTCGTTAAATGGCTAAAGATGCCCTCGCAGGAACATTCATACCTCTAATGGTGTTTGATTTGGTGACGTAAGTGCGCAAATGGGCATGTATGCGCTCAAATAAGGACAAAAACTCTCAGATAATCCCGGCGGTGCATTTATATAAAACCAATAGCGTGGCCGAATAACTCGAAAAATGTAGTTGGCAGTTCGGCGACAAGCTCGGGTATGGCAAAGGAACTGCTCCTTCGCCATACCCGAGCTCCGATCTTCTGAAATGCGAACAAATATTCGCATATCTAACTGCGCTTTGATAGAATCGGTATCGTTGACGGCAGTTCCATGTGCCGGGCAGCGCCCTCCATCTGATGGGAGGTGATGCCCATGACCGATTTGATTGATTTCGTGAGACTTCTGACCGCTTTGGTCTCGTTCTTCACGGCGCTCGTCGGGCTTTCCGAGGCACTCAAGCAGCGTTCGAAGCGCAACAGAAGGGGTCGCCGCCGCTAAGGCGTTGACCCCCTAATGCAAACAACGGCGCTGCCCAGCTAGCTACAACTTGGGCTGCCGTCGACACTATTCTACCCACGAATGACTTTTTGGACAATTGGTAATGCCGCTTCAAAAGCCAGGCACAACTGGCACAACCTAGGCGGTCGCTGAATGTGACAAAGGGACAGTCCCTTTGTCACATCCCAAATATTGCCTTTACGTGTTGATGCACACGGTGTGCAATAATACTCGCACTGTGCAATAGCGCACAGGTTGAGTAACAAGGAGGACGCTTGTCCCAGCTCGAGAAATGCGACCGCCGGTCCCTTCGCTCGCAGCGTGCCCTTCGCCAGGCGCTTGCCAGCGAGCTTGCCGAAAGCGGCGACCTTTCGCGCATTAACGTCGCGTCGCTCACCGAGCGTGCCGGCCTTACGCGCCGCACGTTCTATTCGCACTACCGCGATATCCCCGACTTTATCAATCAAATCGAGGACGGCTTGCTGGCCGAGATTCGTGAGCGCATTGAGCTCATCACTGCAGCTCAGCTGCCCGATCTTTACCGTAACATTGACGAGCTCGAGCCGGCGCCCGGTTCGGTTGAGCTGCTGCGTTATCTTGCGGCCAACCGCGACTTAATCGGTGCACTGCTGGGTCCGGGCGGCGACCAGGCCTTCATTAAAAGGATTATCGACACCGCACGTGAGGCCGTGGCGCCGCGTGCGCAGACGGGCATTTTGGGCCTGGCGCTGGGCACGTTCTTTGACTACTACGTTACCTACGTCGTGAGTGCCGAGGTCGGCATGATCCAACGTTGGTTTGAGCGTGACCTTTCCGAATCGCCCGAGACCATGGCGCGCATTATGACGGTTATCGCCTTTGTGCGCCCCGGTGACCTGTATGGCCAACCCATCGATATCAACGTGCCGGAATACGGCATGAAGCTATTGAATCTGCAGCTCGAGGACGCGGTCGACACCGCCGCAACCGTCGAGTCCAACAACTAAGAGGAGAAACAGATGAGCAAACTCGTCGAGGGCATTAAAGACCGTGTGGTCGCTGCCGCACGCGAGGCCGCGCCCGCCGTGGTAGACGCCGCGCAGAAGGCCGCGACCGCGGCTGCCGAGAAAGTTGCCGAGGCAGTTGCCGATGCCAAGAACGCGGCAGGGGAGGCGTCCGTCGCTAGCGAGCCCGCCACCGCCGCTGAGCCCGTAGCCGTCACCGCCGCCCAGGCCCCCGAAGGCGCAATCTTCAACCCCGAGGCCGCCCGCGGCAACCTGCACCTGGGCATTGACGTGGGCTCCACCACCGTTAAGCTCGCTGTGCTCAACGACGACAACCAGATTGTCTACGCCAAGTACCAGCGTCACCACACCGACGTCCGCGCTTGTGCCCGCGACTTGTTCGAGGGTGCCGCGACCGTGCTGCCGACGGCCCAAATGACCTGCGCCATTACCGGCTCGGGCGGCCTGCTGCTGTCCCAGTGGCTCGACCTGGAGTTTGTTCAGGAGGTCATCGCCAGCAAACGCGCCGTCGAGACCCTTATCCCGGCCACCGATGTCGCCATCGAGCTGGGCGGCGAGGACGCCAAGATCATCTACTTCGACAACGGCATCGAGCGGCGCATGAACGGCACCTGCGCCGGCGGCACGGGCGCTTTCATCGACCAGATGGCCACTCTGCTGCACACCGATGCCAGCGGCCTCAACGAGCTCGCGGCAAACGCCACCACCATCTATCCCATTGCCAGCCGCTGCGGCGTCTTTGCCAAGACCGACGTCCAGCCGCTGCTCAACGAGGGCGCCCGCCCCGAGGACGTGGCCGCCTCCATCTTCCAGGCTGTCGTAACCCAGACCATCTCGGGCCTGGCGTGCGGCCGCCCCATCCGCGGCAACGTCGCCTTCCTGGGCGGCCCGCTGCAGTATCTCTCCGAGCTGCGCCACCGCTTCTACCTCACGCTCAACCTAGACGAGGAGCACCGTATCGTGCCCCAAAACGCCCACCTGTTTGTAGCGAGCGGCGCCGCCATGGCGCACGAGTCCAACAAGCTCAGCACGTTCCCACAGCTTATCGAGGCCATCGACAGCTTGGGCGACACACAGGGCGCTGAGGTCGAGCGCCTGGATCCGCTCTTTGCCACCGACGAGGACTTTGCCGAGTTCAAGGGTCGCCACGACACCGAGGTCGTCCCCAAGGGTAAGCTCGACGGCTACACCGGCCGCGTGTTCATCGGCATCGACGCCGGCTCCACCACCATGAAGGCCGCGCTCGTGGGCGAGGACGGCCAGCTGTTGCACACCTGGTACGGCAACAACAACGGCGACATCCTGGGCACGGCCAAGGTCATCATGGCCGATTTCTACAATCACATCCCTGCCGGCTGCACCATCGGCCACGTGACCACCACGGGCTACGGCGAGGCGCTGCTCATCGAGGCCCTCAAGGCCGATTCCGGCGAGATCGAGACCGTCGCGCACCTGCGCGGCGCCAAGGCATTCCTGCCCGGTGTCGAGTTTATCCTGGACATCGGCGGCCAGGACATGAAGTGCCTGCGCGTGAAGGACGGCGTCATCGAGCACATTATGCTCAACGAGGCCTGCTCATCGGGCTGCGGCAGCTTTATCGAGAGCTTCGCCGTGTCCATGAACATGGACGTGCGCGCGTTCGCCGATGCCGCCATCCATGCCAAGGCCCCGGTCGATTTGGGCAGCCGCTGCACGGTCTTTATGAACTCGCGCGTCAAGCAGGCGCAAAAGGAAGGTGCCACGGTGGGCGACATCGCGGCCGGCCTGTCCTATTCCGTCATCAAGAATGCCCTGTTCAAGGTCATTAAGCTGCGCGACCCCAAGGAGATCGGCAGCCAGGTGATCGTTCAGGGTGGCACCTTTATGTCCGATGCCACGCTGCGCGCATTTGAGCAGCTCACCGGCGTGCACGCCGTGCGTCCCGACATCGCCGGCTGCATGGGCGCCTACGGTGCGGCCCTGCTCGCCCGCGATCGTGCCGGCGCCGACGGCACCTCGGCCATCCTTTCGGCCGAAGACATCGCGCACCTCACTGTGACGCAAAAGCATGTCCGCTGCGGCCGTTGCTCCAACAACTGCCAGCTCACCGTCAACGACTTTGGCGGCGGCAGGCGCTTCATTACCGGTAACCGCTGCGAGAAGGGCGCTGGCCACAAAAAGCAGAAGACCGAGGCCCCCAACCTCTTCAAAAAGAAAAACGAGCTGCTCTTTAACCGCGAGGTCCTGAGTCCCGACGAGGCCCCGCGCGGCACCGTCGGTATCCCGCGCGCGCTCAACATGTACGAGAACTACCCCTTCTGGCATGCGTTCTTTACGCGCCTGGGCTTTAGCGTGCAGCTGTCCGACCAGTCGAGCAAAAAGACCTACCAGGCGGGCATCGAGTCCATGCCGTCCGAGAGCGTGTGCTATCCGGCCAAGATGAGCCACGGCCACGTGATGAACCTTATCGACCGCGATGTCGACTTCATTTGGATGCCGTGCGTGCGCTGGGAGCGCAAGGAGGATCCGACCGCCGGCAACTGCTATAACTGCCCCATCGTCATGAGCTACCCCACGGCGTTGGCGCTCAATATTGACGAGATCCGCGAACAGAACATCGAGTTCCTGTATCCGTTTGTGCCGTATCACGACAAGACCGAGCTCAAGCGCCGCCTGTACCAAGTGCTCGCCGTCGACCGTGTGGCCGATGCGCAAGCCGGGCGCGGCCGCGTGCGTGGACCCAAGATCACGCGCTCCGAGGTCGATGCCGCCGTCAACGCTGCCTTTGAGGCCGATGCGCGTTTCCACGAGGACATCCAGACCATGGGCGAGGAGGCCCTTAAGTGGGTCGAGGACCACGGCGGTCACGGCATCGTGCTCGCCGGTCGTCCCTACCACAACGACCCCGAGATCAACCACGCCCTGCCTGAGCTTATCTCGAGCTTTGGCTTTGCGGTCTTTACCGAGGATTCGCTCGCGCATCTGGTGAAGCCCGAGCGTCCGATTCGCGTCGTCGACCAGTGGATGTACCACAGCCGCCTGTACGCCGTCGCCCGTTTTGTGACGATGCGCAACGACCTGGACCTGATCCAGCTCAACTCCTTCGGCTGCGGCCTGGACGCTCTGACCACCGATCAGGTGCAGGAGATCCTGGAGGCCAGCGGCAAGATCTACACCGTGCTCAAGATCGACGAGGTGTCCAACCTGGGCGCCGCGCGTATCCGCATCCGCTCGCTCATGGCGGCGCTCAAGGACCAGGAGGCCGAGCGCTTGGCCGAGGCCACGGCCGCGGGCGAGGTCTTTGAGCAGGGCGATGCCGCGCCGGTGGCGCCCTCCACGGATGCCCCCGCGTTCGCGAGCCGCAAGTACACCTTCGAGGCGCAGCGTGAGAGCGCCTCGACTGCATGGCCCAAGGTGCCCTTTACCGAGCAGATGCGCGACGAGGGCTACACCATCCTGTGCCCGCAGATGGCGCCGATTCACTTTGACCTGGTCAAAGAGGTATTCCGCGGTGCCGGCTATAACCTGGAGCTGCTGCCCTCGACCGATCACGACGCCGTCGAGGCCGGCCTGCGCTACGTGAACAATGACATTTGCTACCCATCGATCCTGGTGACGGGCCAGATCATGGAGGCCATCGAGAGCGGTCGGTACGACCTGTCCAAGACGGCCGTGGTTATCAGCCAGACCGGCGGCGGCTGCCGTGCCACCAACTACATCGCGCTCATTCGCAAGGCCCTGCGCGAGAGCGGCCACCCCGAGATTCCGGTGATCTCGCTTTCGGCCGTGGCGCTCGGCGAGGACAACCCCGGCTTTAAGATTACGCCGGCGCTGCTTAAGCAGGCAGTCTACGCAGTGCTCTTTGGCGACGTTATGATGCAGATGCTCTACCGCTGCCGCCCGTACGAGGCCACGCCCGGTGCCGCCAACGCACTCTACGAGGAGTACATGGCGCGCGCCCGCAAGCTGGCGCCTAAGTTCAACAGGCACAATTACACCAAGCTGTGCCGCGAGGCCATCCGCGCGTTCGACACCATGCCGCTCGTGGGCGAGGGCACCAAGCCGCGCGTGGGCGTGGTCGGCGAGATTCTGGTCAAGTTCCACCCTACGGCCAACAACCACGTGGTCGATGTCATCGAGCGCGAGGGCTGCGAGGCCGTGGTACCGGGCCTGCTCGACTTCTTCCTGTACTCCATGAGCAACGCCGAGTTGCAGAAAGACGAGCTGGGAAGTTCTGCTACCACGCGTGCGGGCATGCAGGCGCTCATCAAACTCGTGGACTGGATGCGTACGCCGGTGGAGGAGATGCTCGAAAAGTCCCGCCGCTTTGAGGCGCCCGAGCGCATCGGCACCATGGCGGACAAGGCCCGCACGGTGCTTTCGGTGTGCAACAACATGGGCGAGGGCTGGCTGCTCACGGCCGAGATGCTCGACCTAATCGACCACGGTGCGCCCAACATCATCTGCACGCAGCCCTTCGCGTGCCTGCCTAACCACGTGGTGGGCAAGGCCGTGATCAAGGAGCTGCGCCGCCAGCATCCCGAGAGCAATATCGTCGCGGTTGACTACGACCCCGGCGCGTCCGAGGTCAACCAGCTCAACCGCATTAAGCTCATGATCAGCGTGGCCAAGGAAAACATGCGCGCCGGTAAGGGCTTTAAGCTCGAGAAGGTGGCGCCGCTCGCGATGGACGAGGTCACCGGCCAGATGCGTGCTCATGATGGCTGTGTGAGCTGCGGGCCGGCCAGGGAGGAGGCCGTTGCATCGGTCGCTGAGCGCCTGGGACGCGGCATTAAGAAGTAGTTGGCCTGCTATGTGCTAGATATGAGACAAACGGGTGGCAGCCGTGCCGGCTACCACCCGTTTTTGCTGGACATATGTTGCGCAAATGGCGTTGCAGGCGCTTTCAGCGGACTCGGATTTCGGAAGTATGCGGCAAAATTTGAATAGGCCGAGCACACTGGATATGTCCAAGCTCTGTACCTGCGGTTTTATTGGCGAAAAACCGGGGTATGCTCGAGAGTTCCGGAATTTGCCGCATACTTCCGAAAACAATGCCTCGGTGGCGCCAAAAATAGCCTCCGGAACCCTGAGATAATGAACATATGTAGCCGTTCGCCGCAAATTACCGTCCGTTCATGGAACCTATCTCCAACGAGTTGTAACCATATGGTTTGATGTTGGAAACATATGATTGCCGGCAGGCCGTAGGTGACGTTTGCCCTGATATCGGAGGTTCCAGGTATGTTTCGTGCTCCGTTAAACAACTATCGGTTGGGCTAACATGGATCGCCGTGTTATTTCGATAACCCTTGCAGTGGTTTGCCTGGCTGTGCTCCTGGGCGCTGCAGGGCAGTTTGCTATAAATCGAGAAACATCCTATATGCAGGAATGCGTTTCCGAAGGCTTTGCCATTGACGGTTACTATCGGGATGACAAAACAAGTCTGGAAACCCTGGCCTTTCTTGAAGAGGATAACCATCGTTGGCAACTGGTCGACAAAGACGGCAGCTGCGTTGACGGGCAGTTTAAGCGTACGGATGATCCCAATATCCTGGTATTAAAGAAGGAAAACGGCGAAGAATTCGGCACGGTTCACGTTGCGTATATATCGCGCCGACGCAATCAGGGGCAGATTTACCTAATTAGAAATACTAAGGTGACCCGATTTTATCTTGTGAGCACCGATCCGGCGTTTACGGTGGAGTCTGGCGATGTCGATGCGGACGCCTGATTCACGGCAATAAAACAGCGAGCGGGGCTCGGGTGTGAACTGCACCCCGCAATTTGCTCGTGTCCGTATCGCGTCTGCGCCTCGTCGTAACTTGCGTCCGTGCGAGCATTCATCCCGCGCTGGCATCACTTCACATCGAACTCCACGCGATCGAGCTCGGGCACGTTGAGGTCGATAAGCTTGCGGGCGACGTGACGGTCGTGCGCCCCGAGCGTCTCGCTTGTCGTCACGTGGGCGACAACCTCGCGCTCGACCATGCCTTCCTCGTTCCCTTCGGTGGCCGAGGTCTCGACGGCGACGGTGTAATCCCTAAAGCCCGGCAGCACCGCGGCAAGCTCGCGTGTGGTCTCGGTGACGCCGTAGCCGTCCTGCACGCCGGCCTGTGCCGAGCCAATGGACCCCGCGGTCATGACGATGCAGGGGATGGCAAAGATCACCGTACCCACGATGATGCGGCGGCGCACCTTGTGTGACAGCTCATCGACCTCGGCATTTTCCTCGGCGGTCACAATGCCGTCGCCGTTGAGGTCGCGCTTGAGCGGCACGCGCAGAAGAAGTAGTACGGCTTCGGCTGCGAGTGCGATAAAGACTACATTGATGCCAAACTCGTAGAGCGCCGAGAGGAACAGTGACCCGCTCGCGATGGCAATGCCGTAGCCCGCCGCGCACAGGGGCGGCATGAGCGCGGTCGCCACGGCCACGCCGGCGATGAGCGTGGCGGGTTCCTGGTCGCGCGAGTTGCCCAGGCCACCCGCAAAGCCGCCCGCGAGCGCGACGGCAAGGTCCCACACGGTGGGCGTCGAGTTGTCGATAATGGCGGCCGTGGTGGTGCCAAGGGGCGAGAGCTTAAAATACAGCGTGGACGTGACCAGGCAAAAGGTCATTTGCAGCGCAAGGCTGGCGACGGCTTCGACGGTAATCTCGCGGTCGAGCGTGGCGACGCCGTATGCCATGGCAAGGACCGATCCCATGAGCGGACAGATGAGCATGGCGCCCACGATGGCGATGTCCGAGTCGATATCGAGGCCGATGCTCGCGATGAGCATGGCGATGATGAGGATGCACAGGTGCGAGCCAGTCAGGCGCGCCCCGTTTACAAAACGCTTGCGGATCACGTGGTGGGGCGCGCGACCCTCGCGAATGTTGAACGCGCGCTTGAGGAAGCGGCCGGCGTTCTCTATGGCCTCGCTGTGTGCAGGGCGTATACCGTGACGACGATGATGACGCTCGCGCAGTCGTTCGATCTGTTGTTTGTCGAGTTCCATGTCCACCTCGTTCCAGCGCGGTCCGCGCAACGCGCCCGTTGTCCTAACTCTACACCGTGGCGGGCGGGGTGTCTGTTGCATGCGGAATCCGATAGGGCGGATGACGCGGGAGCAAATGCAAATCACAGGCTCAATTCGATCCCGCAAGAATATGATGCACCAGCTCCTACATATGTGACGAAATTGTGAAGCATGAGAGTGCGAATTTCAAAAAATCCGCTGGTGACCAATGTTGCGCAACAGAATTCAAAAATCAGCTCCTACAATTTGAAGCGTATGGATACATCCGTGTCAAAGGGAGAAAGCCATGGCAAACTACAGTCCACAACACTTTGAGCCTCGGGCTAAGGCCGTCAACGTCAAGGGCGTTGCTAACCGCGCCGTCGCAACCGTTTTGACGGCGGGCCTCATCGCTCAGCCGCTCATGTCGCCGCTGGCGGCAATCGCCGCACCGTCAACCGATAACGGCGATTCTGTTCAGGGGGGGTAGTTCTGTAGAGAACACCGTTGTCGCCGGTAACCAAGCGGTCGTAAAGACGGCCGCCCAGCTGGCCGAGGAGTCGGCAAAGCAGCTCAAGGACGCCGGCATCATCAAGTACAAGGGTCTCTTCCAGCTCTACTGCAGCGTCTCACACGC
>CAJJPN010000027.1:0-16925 GCA_905193635.1 Coriobacteriaceae bacterium | reverse complement strand
GTGCATCATCGGCCGTCACATGGACAAGGATGCGCTCATCGCCTCCCTCGATGCCT
This sequence comes from Coriobacteriaceae bacterium, assembly GCA_905193635.1. Taxonomy (GTDB): domain Bacteria; phylum Actinomycetota; class Coriobacteriia; order Coriobacteriales; family Coriobacteriaceae; genus Collinsella. The sequence goes on along the minus strand of CAJJPN010000027.1, from coordinate 16,869 downwards.
GCCTGACCGACTGGCACCGCGCCTAGATTTATCCAAGCGGGCATTTTTCCGCCTACGTAACCGCCAAACCACCACGAAGGTGCCCTTCGTGGTGGTTTTTCGTTCTGAGCCAAGGAGATTCATGTTCAACATTGTGCTGTATGCGCCCGAGATTCCGGCCAATACGGGCAATATCGGCCGCACCTGCGTGGTTACCGGCGCCCGCCTGCATCTGGTGGAGCCGCTGGGGTTTTCGCTCGACGACAAGACGGTGCGTCGCGCCGGCCTGGGCTACTGGCAAAATTTGGACGTGACGACCTATGCCGGCTGGGAGGATTTCCTTGCGCGCAACGGCCTCTCCCCCGCCGACGAACGCCTGCATCTGCTGACCAAAAAGGCGCGCCGCACCTATGCGCAAAGTACCTACCGCGACGGTGACTTTTTGGTCTTTGGCAGCGAGAGCTCGGGGATTCCCGAGCCACTGCTTGCCGCGGCGCCCGAGCGCTGCGAGCGCATCCCCATGTTGCGCGATTGCGACTCGCTCGAAAACGCCGACGCCTGGGAGGCCCACGAGGAGTCGCTCGGGCATACCGAGGACAGCCACGAAGCCATCCTTCGACAGGATATCTGCGGCAACTTCGTCAATCCGGACGACTACCGCATCAGCGCACTCAACCTCTCCAACAGCGCCGCCATCGTCCTCTACGAGGCTCTGCGCCAAACAGGCTTTCTGGGAATGTGACAAAGGGACGGTCCCTTTGTCACATTCGGTTATAGGTAGCGGCCGGTGATGCTTGCGGGGCATGCCACGATGTCGCCCGGCGTGCCGACGCAGACGATTTGCCCGCCTGCGTCGCCACCACCTGGGCCCATGTCGATTGCGTAATCGGCGTTACGGATAAGGTCGAGGTCGTGCTCGATTACGACGACTGTGGCGCCCTTGGCAACGAGGCCGTCGAACACACTCAGCAGCACCTGAACATCGAGCGGGTGCAGGCCAATTGTGGGTTCGTCGAACACGAATACGGCATCATCCTGCACGCGGCCCATCTCGCTCGCAAGCTTAAGGCGCTGCGCCTCGCCGCCCGAAAGCGCCGGCGTGGGCTCGCCGAGCGTGAGATAACCCAAGCCCAGGTCGTGCAGGGTCTGTAAGCGCGCCTGAACTTTCTTGAGCCCCACCGTAGCGTCGAGGGCCTCGTCCACACTTATGTCCATGAGCTGCGGCAACGTAAGCAGGCTCCCGTCCTTGCCCTCGCGATGGATATGCGAGGCCGCGTCTGCATAGCGTGAGCCGCGACATGACGGGCAGACGATCTCGACATCGGGCAAAAATTGCACGTCGAGCGATATCGAACCCGTGCCATCGCACGTAGGGCAGCGCAAGGCGCCGGTGTTGTAGCTAAATGCGCCTGCCTTGTAGCCGGCTGCCTTGGCCTCGGGCGTGCGGGCGAAGGCGCGACGCAGCTCGTCATGGATGTCGGCATAAGTCGCCACCGTCGAGCGCACGTTGGCGCCGATGGGCGTAGCGTCAATCAGGTTGGCGCGTGCGATGCCCTCGGCATCGATCCAGCGCACATGGCTTGGCAGGCGCTCGCCAGTTGCCTGAGCCTTGAGCGCCGGGATGAGCGTCTCGAGCACCAACGTCGTCTTACCCGAACCCGAAACGCCCGTCACCGCGACGAGACGACCGCGCGGTATATCGACTTCGAGCGGTTTGACGGTATGGATGGCATCGGTCGCCATGCGGATATGGCCCTGGTCGAACATTTCGTCGTCAGCCACCTGCGGCCGCAAGCGCTTGGGCTCCGAGCGCAAAAACGGGGCGATGCGGCTGTCCTGCGATTGCTCGACCTCATCCACCGTACCGGCGGCGATCACATTACCGCCGCCCGCTCCGGCAACGGGGCCCATCTCGACCAGATAATCGGCTTCCGCCAATACGCGCGTGTCGTGGTCGACAACGACCACGGTGTTGCCGTCATCCACCAGATCGCGCATTACGCCTACCAAGCCGTCAACATTGGCAGGATGCAAGCCGATCGAGGGCTCGTCGAGCACATACAGCACGCCCGTCGAGCGGTTGCGCACCACGCGGGCAAGCTGCACGCGCTGGCGCTCACCCGTGGAGAGCGTAGCACCGGCGCGGTCGAGCGAGAGGTAATCGAGCCCCAGGTCGACCAGGCGACGAGCCGCGCTCAAAAACGAATCGCAGATATCCGTCGCCATGGGCTGCATCTCGGCCGGCAAGGATGCGGGCACCCCGCGCGCCCACTCAATCGCCTCACCCAGCGTCATGGCCGCGGCCTGCGCCAGATTGATACCACGCACCTGGGGCTGGCGCGCAGCCTCGGAGAGACGCGTGCCGCCGCAGTCACGGCACGGGCCCTCGCGCAAAAAGCGAGCCACGCGCTTAAGTCCCTTATCGTCCTTAACCTTGGCGAGCGCATTCTCGACCGTATAGACGGCATTGTAATAGGTGAAGTCGAGCGGCGTGGCGCCCTCGCCTTTTTTGGGAACGTAGAGAATGTGCTTCTTAACCGCCGGACCGTGGAACACAATGTCGCGCTCGGCGGGCGTGAGCTGGTTAAACGGCACGTCGGTGCGCACGCCCATCTCGCCGGCTACCTGCTTCATCAGATCCCACATGAGCGTACCCCAGGGAAGCACCGCGCCTTCGTTGATGGTCTTTGACTCGTCGGGCACCAGGCTCGCTTCGTCCACCTCGCGCATGACACCGGTGCCGCCGCAGGTAGGGCACGCACCGCCGCTGTTAAAGGCAAGGTCCTCGGCACTCGGCGCGTAGAACTCGCGGCCGCATGCGGGGCACGTGAGCGACAGGCCCGCAGCCACGTTAAGGCTCGGCTCCACACGCGCCCCGCAATGTGGGCACACGTGATGGGCACAGCGGCTAAAGAGCAAACGCAGACTGTTGTTGAGCTCGGTCATGGTACCAAAGGTCGAGCGCACGCCTGGCACACTGGGACGCTGATGCAACGCGAGTGCCGCCGGTACGTGCAATACCTCGTCCACCTGGGCGTGCTCGGCCTGCGTCAGGCGACGTCGAGTATAGGTGCTGAGCGCCTCCAGGTAACGGCGCGAGCCCTCGGCATAAAGAACTCCCAGCGCCAGCGAGCTCTTGCCCGAGCCCGACACGCCGGCAATGCCCACGAGCCTCCCCAGCGGAATATCGATATCGATGTCCTTGAGATTGTGGACACGTGCACCGCGCACCTCGATAGCCTGCGGGCTCATCTTCTGTTCCGTCACCTTTATCACCCTACTCATGCCATAAAACGCGGTCGCGGATATACTCGCCCAGCATGGGCACGGTAAACCGCACAAGGCCGTATCCGGCGGCCTCGATGACGCGCTCGCGAATCAGGCTTGCGCGATATTTACTCGCCCAGCTCTGGGTACGGTCGCAGCGCTCAATGATATCCGCCGTGCGCGTCGGCTTGTCCTCGTCAACCGCCATAGCCTCGATAAAGAGGCGCTGAGGGCTGCGCAGACCGTAATACAGAGGTGCGTCAACCGCTTCGTAGAACTCGGAGACGGCATCCGCATGGCCATTCTCGACATCGCGCCTTTCGATGACCTGCGAGCCACGCCGGACAGCAGACCGCCACATGTAATAGCCCACCAGCTGAACCATATAGGGATGCCCCATGCTCTTGCGCGCCGCAAGGTCCGCCGTCTCCGCGTCAACGTAAAGACCAGCGTCTTTGACCGTCTGGATATACGAATCGCGCACTTTGGGCAAAGATATTGCCCCCAACGTACGCTGCTGGGCACGCCGCAAAAACGTCACGCTCGGCTCTTCGAGCAGATCGTCAACCATACTGGGCAAGCCGGCGAACGCCAGCGCAAGACCGCGCTGGTCGCTATCGGGCAAGCCCGTGGCATCCTGGTCTCCGAGCACCTGCTGATAGAGGACGGCAAGAGCCGCCAGTTCCTCGATAGACACCGATTGTGCCTCGTCAATCGCAAACAAGACGCCCTTGCCCGGACCGAGCTTCTTGAGACGCTCGTTGACCAGCCCTCGCAATGTCTCGCCTTTTGCCCGCGCCGCCTCGACCGACATCCGGCCAAACGACGGCCCAAACTCCATTGACGTCACAACGGGTTTATTCGAGCGAAGCGCGTCGGCCAAGCGGTCGCACAAACCAAGCGAAGCGGAATCGGAGACAACCGCCCATCCGCGCTCGCTGGCTAGACGTTGCAGCTCCCGCAGGAGAACCGTTTTGCCATAGCCGCGGTTTCCCGTAATGAGCATGAGCCTGCCCGGCGCTCCGGCGCCGTTGTCGAGCCCTTCCTCAAAATCTTCGATGACCGACTCGCGACCGATGAGTATCGGAGGCCGCTTACCAGCTGTGGGCTTAAAGGGATTTGGATTCATATCGGCCTCCTCGGATTGGCAAACCCTGGTAACAGTTATACCAACTTATACCGAGTTATACCAATAGCATGTGACAAAGGAACTGCCCCTTTGTCACATGTGGCCGAAAAACTCGGCGTCTGCTGCTCGCCAGGGGCGGAAGGTGGCGGGATCGACCTTTACGTGCGCCGCAGCGGGTGCGTCGTACCATTTGACCGTGTAGCCGGCGCCGTGGGCGCAAAAGACCGAGTCGGGCGTGTTGGGCAGATCGGCCTCGGGCTCGTAGGCGGCAGCCTCGATTACGCGCTCGCCATCATGGCAAGCCGCATAACCGGCGAACTCCAGGTACAGATGCCCGCGACCGCTCGTGTAGGCAGCCACCTCCAGCGCATAATCTTGCACCTCGGATGCCGGAACGCGACCCACAAGCTTCGCCCGGTCTCCCGCCATCGTCGGCGGCTCGTACTCGGCACTCATGCGCGTGGCATCCGAGAGCGCCCGGCCCACGCACTCCCCCGGCACCTCGAGCTCAAAGCGATACCACGGCTCCAACAACACCGCCGCGCCGGCCTCGCGCGCCTGCATCAAACCCTGGCGAATCGCGCGGTACGTGGCCTGGCGAAAATCGCCGCCCTCGGTGTGTTTGGCATGCGCGCGGCCGCCCGCGAGCGTAATGCGCACATCGGTGATGGGCGAGCCCGTCAGCACGCCCAGGTGGTCGCGCTCCATAGCGTTGGTGAGTGCCAAACGCTGCCAGTTAAGATCGAGCTCGTCGGCCGAGGTCACGGTGCCAAACTGCACACCCGAACCCGCCGGCAACGGCTCCAGGCGCAGATGCACCTCGGCATAGTGGCGCAGCGGCTCAAAGTGGCCCACGCCCTCGACCGGCCGCGAAATAGTCTCCTTATAGAGAATGCCGCCGGGCTCAAACTCAATCGAAAGGTCAAAGCGATCGGCCAACACCCGCTGCACGACCTCGAGTTGCACGGCGCCCATCAACTGCAAGTGAATCTGCTCAAGATGCGTATTCCAGCTTACGCCGAGCATGGGGTCTTCGTCCGTCAGCTCAGCCAGCGCTTTAAACACCGCATGGACATCATGTTCGCCCGGGAGCACCGTATAGGTGAGGACCGGCGCAATGACGGGCGCATCGCACCCGGGCTCCGCACCCAAGGCATCCCCCGGGCGAACGTGCGCAAGACCCGTCACGGCACAAATACCGCCAGCGGCAACTTCCTGGGCAAGCTCGTACTTCTCTCCGTTATAGATGCGCACCTGATCGACCTTTTGCTCCCATGCCTCGGCGCCGGAACGCCCGTCAATCATCTGTTTGGCATGCAGTGTGCCGCCGGTCACTTTAACCCAAGCCAAGCGCTCGCCACGAACACCGCGGCTGACACGATAGACACGCGCGGCGAACTCCGGCGGCCACGCCTGCTCACGCATCAGCGTGCACATACCATCCAGCAGCTCGCCCACGCCCTGATCCTTGAGCGCCGAGCCGGCAAAGCAGGGAAAGAGCCTGCGCTCGGCAACCATGCGCGAAAGCGTTGCAACGGAAAGCTCACCCGTCTCAAGAAACTCCTCGAGGGCTGCCTCGTCCAACGCGGCAGCGTCCTCCCAAGCGGCGCCGCCCGCCAGCAGTTCGTTCGCATCGAGGCAGCCCTCGGAAAGACGCTGCCCAAGTTGTGCCAGCAAAACATCGCGGCCGGGATTCTCCAAATCGATTTTGTTGATATAGATGAACGTCGGAATGTCATAGCGCGCAAGCAGGCGCCACAGGGTTTCGGTGTGCCCCTGCACGCCGTCGTTGGCACCTACCACCAAAATCGCGTAGTCGAGCGCACGCAACGTGCGCTCTGCCTCGGCCGAAAAATCCACGTGTCCGGGAGCGTCCACGAGCATGACGCGGGTATCACCGTGGTCGAACACGGCCTGCGACGAGAAAATCGTGATGCCGCGCTCGCGCTCGATGGCGTTGGTATCCAGGTGCGAGTCGCCATCGTCCACGCGGCCGCGCTTGCGAATGCGACCCGCGCAGAACAGCATGGCCTCGGCCAGTGTGGTCTTGCCGGCATCGACATGCGCCAAGATTCCAACGACCGCTTGCTTCGACATGGCTCTCCTCTTATTGCAAGCCCGTCGCACTCGGCAACGGGCATCCTCGTTCCACACTGGATGATACAATTTACGGGCCGGCGGGCGAAGCGGGCCCTATCCCCCGACCAAGCTCATCGCCCTGCGTTGCCGCGCGGCGATTTTCGTAGGTTCGCGCCTTACGAAAGCCGGCACCTCCCCTTTTGTCTGCCCGGTCTCATCTGAGGCGGTAACAATGCGAGTCCCACAACGACGCGTTTTACCAAAAATGGCCCCACGCGGGGCCATTTTTTATTTGAGCTGGGTGATGATACGTGCCTTGGCTCCTACGCCTCGCGCAGCCAATCAAACGCGACACGCGCCGTGCCGTCGGACACATAGACGATACCGACACGCTCGAACCCCGCCTTGGCGATGGCGCCCTGCATGGGCAAGTTGTCCTCGTGCGTGTCAATACGCAGATGGTCGGCGCATTCCTTGGCAAAGGCAAACATCGCCGCCGCGATACCGTGCACGGTGCCGTCGGATGCCACGCGATGCAGCACGGCATACGGAGTGTCGCTGCGCCATTGACCGTCCTCAATCACGTCATAGCACTCGTCCGGACCCGGTAAAAAGGCAAACGTCGCCACCACGCGACCGTCGACTTCGCACACGTAACTGCCACCAGCGGCAATATCGGCAGCCAGCTGCTCGGCCGAAGGCGTGCCCTCGGGCCACTGCGTGGCGTTGCCATGCGCGCGCATAAAGGCGCGGGCCGCGTCATAGATAGCCATGACGGCGGGAATGTCGGTATCGAGGGTTTTTCTGATCATCACGCGGCGACCTCACGTTTATTGGTATCACTTTGATTGAGCAATGATACCAACGTTTGGAGAGGAGCGCGAAGCAGATGGGGAGCAAAAAGCGAGCCGCCTGGTCAAAAGCCAAAAGCGAGTTTTTGGGCGCTGCCACCGGCGGCGATATGGGCGACCTGTTTGCGCGCGAGGACGAGCGCCGCGACGCACTAGACGCCGAGCGCGATGAAGCCTGGCGCTACAAGTCGTGCGAACGCAAAAACCGTTACGACACGCGCGCCGAGGCAGAGGCCGTTATGGCCGACTGCGAAAACCGCGGACGGCGCGGCCTGTCCTGCTACAAATGCGAATACTGCGGCGGCTGGCACCTGACGTCGCACCCTTGGAAATAGACCCCCGCATCGGCACGGCGCTGGCGAAGCGCCAGCCATCGTGCACAAGCTACGGGCGCGGCGGCACCAAAACATCGTAACGAACGGCCTTGCCCGCAAGCTGATAGCTCGGCTTAACGCCGGCAAGCAGCGGCCCCTTCACCGGTCGCTTGATAACGACCTTGCGCGGGTGCACCGCAAGCGCAGCTTCGACCAGCGTCTCCTCGTCGGCGCACGGCTGCTCCAGATGGTGCAAGAGCTGAAACTTCTTTTTCACCGCCGCGCTCTTGGTGCGCTCGGGAAACATGGGGTCCAGATACACCACGTCGGGAGCCGCGAGCTCGCCTTGCTTGATCAGCTCGGCCGTATGGCGAAGGCCGGCAATGCTGTCCTCGCCCGCATGTAAGCGCATGCGCGCCACGGCAGCCGCAAGCGCCGGATCATCTGCCGCGCGATCCAAAGCATCCTTGAGGAGCGCCGCGATCACGCAATCCTGTTCATACAGATCGACGGTAAAGCCCGCGGCCGCCAGCAGCAGCGAATCCTCGCCAAAACCTGCCGTGGCATCGACTGCCCACGGATGCTCAACGTCTTTCGCGCGCGCGGCCTTCACCAGCAGCTCCTGCTGCAGACGACCCTGCTTGAGCCGCGGAAGCATGCGGCCAAAATCGGCACGCAGCTCCATCGTGCCGTCGGTGAGCGTGAGGCCCTCGGACTTCCCGGTCAGCTCAAGCCCCGCGGCCCGAGCAACAGAAAAGGGATCGACGACGCCCATGGACACTCCTTAACAAGCAAAACGAATACGTGAGCGCCGTTTATGCCAGCACCCAACCGTCCGTTATTGTCCCACATGCGACATGGTCCACAGCATCCCAATGCAAAGCACCGCCATCAATCCCGTGCACACGGCAGCGATCACGGAATCGCCCATACGCCTTCCTAACGAACGCGGCTCGCGCACTTGCTTGGCCCCGTACATCATGGCCCCTCCTTCGGTCCAGCTCTTGCCATGGCCCCATCATCGCAGCGCCGCGCATACGCTGCCATCGATTTTGCTTACGCCCAGCTTTCCTTTTTGAAAGGTTGGGCCGCACAGGCAAGAGTCGCTTTCAGGCGCATGCATCGCCGCGTTGAACTACAATGTGCTTCACCATATGTGCAGCACAAAGGGTGCGCCAGGTTGGCGTACTCGTATCGAAAGGACCAGCCATGAGCTTCACTCGCAAGACTCTCAAAATCCTTGCCCTGATTTATTTTGTTCTGGGCATCGCCAGTCTCGTCATTGGAATCGCCGGCATCGCGACCGGCAAGCTCGAGTCCACCTACGGATCGAACGCCATGCTCGCCGCGGCCGTGATTATCGCCAAGGGCCTCATCGATCTCGCCGCAGGCGTTGCGGGCATCAAGGGTGCCAACAAGCCTTCGCAGGTTGACGGCGCGTTTAAGCTCGGTATCGTTGCTGCAGTCGCCACGCTTGCCCAGGCGGTGCTCACGCTTCCCGCGTTTGGCGGCGACGCCATAAACTATGGCGCCTTTGTCATCGTGGTGTACGACCTGTTCTTTGTTCAGCAGGCACACGACGTTAAGGCCGAGAACAAGGATCGTCTGTAGGCACCTGCCCCCACAGCTCCCTGCAGCCAAGCAACTAAAAAGGGCCGATCGCGCATCTCCGCGGTCGGCCCTTTACGTTTGCCCAGATAAAACCTGCCAAAATAAACCTGTCCCTTTTTGGTAGGTTAGTGGCGGTACTCGGCGATGATAAAGTCGATATCGGTCTGAAGGGTATCGAGGTTTGCCAGGCGCTCTTTGTCGGCGGGGCGCGTGCGGTAGTAGTAGGGCGTCATCTGGAACACCGCCTCGATGTCAGCCTGGGTCTGGAGGGTGATGGAAGCTGTCACCCGCTGCGTTCCGACCAGTTTAAGCTCGGTGGTCTGTGGCAGCTTTTCGTCGTTGAGATATGGCGTGTCGTAGAGCACCTCCTTGAGGCCAAACAGATGCCGAGCACCCGGCACCACGGCGTAGAGCGAACCCTCGGGCGCCAGCACGCGGGCAAACTCACGCTCGTTAAAGGGAGCGAAGAGCTCGGTCACCATATCGAAGGCGCCGTCCGCCACGGGGATGTCCTTCATGTTGGCCACGAAGTAGGTCGCATCGCCGCGCTTGGCAGCCAGGCGCACCATCTCCTTGCCCAAGTCGAACCCGTAAGCATCTACGCCCGATACCGCGCCCATGGCGCTGGTGTAGTAGCCCTCGCCACAGCAAATGTCGAGCAAGGTCATAGGACCGTTCGCAGACGCAGCACGCCCAGTCGCCCGCTCGCGCACCAGCTCGACCATTGCGTCGCGCAACGGCGCGTAGTATCCACGGTTCAGAAAGTCACGACGGCTGCGCGCTTGCGACTTGGGATCGCCCATGGAGTCGCCGCTCTTGGACGAGCGCAGCAGATATAGATAGCCCTCGCGCGCACGGTCAAACCGGTGTCCGCCCGCGCATGCAGCACCGCGCTCGTCGTCCGCCAACGGTTCATGGCAAACGGGACACAACAACATGGCAACTCCTTAGCGCGAACAACACAACGCCCACCATTGTCGCACGCCTTCCCCACCTAGTCATAGAAGAGACAAGGAGTGTCCCCAGCTGCCGGCAGAAAAGGAACGTCCCTAAGTGCCGGCTGGCTGCATTAGGAGTATCATCGTCTGCGCAAATAAGCACGAAAGAGCATATTAGAGATTGAGAGCGTATGACAGACACCGCATCTAAGCACATTGACATGACCACCGGCTCGCTATGGCGCAATATTCCCCTGTTCGCCTTCCCCGTGGCCGCCACGAGCATCTTGGAGCAGCTGTCGAACCTCATCGCCACGGTCATCATCGGTAACTTCTCGGGCGACCAGGGAACCCTCGCCATGGCGGCGGTCGGCTCCAATGTTCCGCTTACCAGTCTTATGCTCAACCTTTTTATTGGCATGTCGCTTGGCTCCAACGTGGTCATCGCCAACGCTATCGGTCGCAACGATCAGAACATGGTCAAACGCGCCGTCCATACCTCGATTTTAATGGCGCTCGTGGGCTTTGTCGTCATCGCGCTGGGCGAGATCTTTGCCGAGCCCATGCTCGCCGCGCTCAACGTTCCTGCCGAAACCATGCCTCTCGCTTCGCTCTACCTGCGCGTCTTTTTGCTGAGCATGCCCTCGATCTTGCTCTACAACTTTGAGGCCGCGATCTTCCGCTCCGTCGGCATCACCCGCATGCCGCTGCAGGCGCTTGCCGTGTCCACCGTCCTCAACATTGGCCTGGACCTCATCTTTGTCCCCGTGCTCCACTGGGGCGTCGCAGGTGTCGCCATCGCCACCGCCATCGCCTATACCGTCAGCGCCGTCACGCTCTTTATCCGTCTGCTCAAGACCGATTCCGTCGTCCGCGTCACCCTGCGCGATCTGGCTATCGACCCCGTCGCCCTCAAGCGCATCGTTAAGATCGGCCTGCCCGCCGGTATCCAAAGCGCCGTCTTTGCCGTCGCCAACATCATCATCCAGTCCGCCATCAACAGCTTGGGCACCGAGGTCATGGCGGCATCCAGCGCTGCCATGAGCCTGGAGTATGTGTGCTACAACCTGCTCAACAGCTTTAGCCAGGCTTGCACCACCTTTGTGGGACAAAACCACGGCGCGCGCCAGATCGACCGCTGCACCAAGACGCTCAAGGTCTGCCTGGTCGAAGGCGGCATCGTTGCACTCACCACGATTATCGTCATCGTCGGTCTGGGGCGCGAGATCCTGGCGTTGTTCAACAGCGATCCCAACATCGTCTCGATCGGCTATATCCGCGTGTGTTCGATCTTCCCGGCGTACGCCTTTAGCATGTTCTACGAAAACATGTCCGGTTATCTGCGCGGCTTTGGCATCTCGCTCATGCCCGCCCTCATCACCATGATTTGCGTCTGCGGCATCCGCTTCTACTGGGTATTCTGCGTGTTCCCGCACTTCCGCACCTTTGCGAACATCATGATGGTCTACCCCATCAGCCTGGGCACCACGGCGTTCTTTATGGTCGTGGCGGTACTACTCTGCCACCCGGCACGCACCTATCGCGCCGCCCAAGCCAAAGCGACAGCCCGCTAAACACCGCACTCAACGCCATGCCAGTCATTAATTGACAATATGTGAGCTCATATAGTCGATAAAGTGCCTCGTGGCGATAGGCATGGTGTCCCAGCTGCGCCAGGCTGCCACTACGTCACGCGAGGGAGCGTGCACGATGGGACGCACGCGAATATCGGCCCTCATGCCCTCGACGGTACGGCGATACAGCATACTCACGCCTAGGCCCTCCTCCACCATCGCCATGATGGTGTAGTCGTCGGTCACCTCGCTCGTCACGTGCGGCGACAGCCCATGCGCCGCGAATGCATCGAGCACCAGGCTCTGTTCGCCCTCATCCAGCAGCACAAACGGCTCGGACGCCAGGTCGGCGAGCGTCACCTTTTCCTTTGCCGTCAGCGGATGCGCGGCCGGCAACAGTGCTACCAACTCATCGTGATAGACCACGCGCTTCTCGAGCCCAGCAGTAAATCCGCGTGCCGTAAAGCAAAAATCAACCACGCCATCGTGCACCCACTGGGCATTGCGCGTGTAATCGCCCTGTTTGAGCGTAAAGCGTACACCCGGATGCAGGGCACCAAAGTCGCGGATCACGCGCGGCAACACGGTGCGGCTCACGTTGGTAAACGTTGCGATACGAATATCAGTCGAGGAGAGTCCCAGCAATTCCTGGCGCTTGCCCTCAAGCTCGGCCTCGGCAGTTACAATCTGGCGCAGATACGGCAGGTACTGCTTGCCGTCGCGCGTAAGCGAAACGCCCTGCTTGCCGCGCTCGATAAGCGTGGTACCCAGCTCGCGCTCGAGCGCTTTGACGGCCTGGCTCACCGCGCTTTGCGTATAGCCCAGCTCATCGGCTGCACCCTTAAGACTGCCGCGATCGACCACCATACAAACAATCTGATACCGCGATGCCATCGTACCTCCACATCGACGTAGCCGTAAAACGTTTTGCCAGCGCTTTTCCCGCCTACATTAGTATTACTTAATCATACTGAAGATACATTCGCTTTACTACATCTAAATCTGGGAGCAGAATCCTTTTTGCGAAACCGTTCTGTAACAAAAGGAGTCCCATGGATCGCAAAAAAGCAATCGCGCTCTCGTTTTCCGTTCCCGTCGCATGGGGCTTTTCGTATCCCCTCATGAAGATCGGCATGGACAGCATGAACGCCACGAGCATCGTTGCGCTGCGCTGCATCATCGCCTTTGCGGCCTGCCTGTTGCTCTTCCACAAGCGCGCTTTCCGCATCAACCGCGACCTGATGGTTCGCGCCGCCATCATCGGCGCCATCATGGCAACCGAGCTCACCTGCATGTGCTTGGGCTCCAGCCTTACCTCCGCCTCCACCGCCGGCTTTTTGCAGAGCCTGACGGTCGTGATCGTGCCGTTTGCCAACGCCGCCCTGCTGCGTCGCGCCCCCGAGCGCAAGGTACTCATCGGCACCGCCATCGTCACCTGCGGTATGCTGCTGCTCTCGGGTGCCGACTTTACCAGCCTGAATCCCGGCGCGATCATCATGCTGCTCTCCGCTTTTGTCTATGCCGGCCATATCATTGTGGCGAAGCGCTTTGTCGAAGATGTCGACCCGCTGGCTCTGGGCGTTTGGCAGCTGGGCTTTGGCGGCCTGTTCTCGGGCATCGCCGCATTTGCCTTTGGCGGTTTCACGCTTCCCGGCACGCCGGGCGAGGTCGTGGTCGTCGTCGCACTCGCGCTCATCTGCTCTGCCTACGGCTTTATCACCCAAACGCTCGCGCAGCCCCACGTGCCCGCCGAGACCACCGGCTTTGCCTTCTCGCTCGAGCCGGTCTGCTCCGCCGTCTTCTCGTTCTTCCTGGTCGGCGAGGTCCTGAGCCCCATCGCCTTCTTTGGCGCCGCCCTCATCCTCACCGGTGTCATGGTGGCAACCGTCGAGCTTCCTCGTCTTCGCGCACATGAACACGCTCGCATGGCAGGAGCGCCCGAGCGCGTCTCGTAGACCCCACTCTTCATACAGCCGTGGCATAAAGGCAACCGGTGCGCCTTTACAATAGATGCCAACAGAGCATCTGCCATAAAGGAGCCCCATGGACACCGCAACCCGCGACCGCAACATAGCAACTTGGTTGGGCGATGCGCCGCAGCCGGTACGTGACACGACGAACCAGCTGCTCGAGCGCATCGCCCTTTTACGTGCCGAGCAGACTATCTACCCGGCACAAGACGACATCCTCAATGCCCTCGCCTACACGCCGGCAGACCAAGCCAAAGTTGTCATCTTGGGTCAAGACCCCTATCACGGACCCAACCAGGCCATGGGGCTTTCGTTCTCGGTCCCCGCGACGCAAACCAAACTGCCGCCGAGCCTGCGCAACATCTATAAGGAACTCAGCGCCGATCTGGGCTGCCCCATCCCCGCCACGGGAGACCTGACCCCATGGGCACAACAGGGCGTCCTGCTCCTCAACACTACGCTCACCGTGCGCGAGCATGCCGCCAATTCGCACGCCAAGCTGGGCTGGAGCACGCTCACCGACTATATTATCGAACGCTGCTGTCAGCTACCCCAACCGGTAGTCTTTTTGGCATGGGGCCGCTTTGCCCAGCAGATGGTCGAAGGTAAGCTCGTCGCAACTGGCGCGGGCAAGGCAACCGACAAGTTCTGCCTGGCCTCCACGCACCCCTCGCCGCTTTCGGCCAACCGCGCCACGGCAGAACTCCCCGCCTTTATGGGGTCGCGTCCCTTCTCGGCAGCCAATCAGCTACTCGAGCAGCACGGCTCGACCCCCGTCAACTGGACTTGCCTCGGCTAAAAATCGATACATCAAAAACGCGCCCGACGGCTTGCCATCGGGCGCGTTTTGTTACTCGGGCCAGATAAACTGGGTGCGGCCGGCCTCGCCGCCATCGATCAGCAGGCTCTGCCCGGTCATAAACCGGTTGGCCACGCCCACAAAGTAGATCCACTCGGCGATCTCTTGGGCGGTGGCCCAGCGTTTAAGCGGCGTGAGCTCCATAATCTGGTTCCACAGGTGTTCGTCTTCCATCACGCAACGGTTGAGCGACGTGATAACGCCGCCCGGGTCCACACTGTTGGCGATGGCCTGCGGCGCCAAGCGGTTTGCAAGGTTCTTGGTGTAGGCGATAACGCCGCCCTTGCTGGCGGCATAGGCGGGAAACTCCGATCCCGTATGCCCGCTCGCCGACCCCACATTGACCACGGATGTAATGGCCGGCGCCGGCTTGGCGGCAAGCCCCTCCCCCACAAAGGCATAGCGCTCGGTCACGTTGATGGTGCCGCACAGGTTGGCGGCAATATCGTTGGCCGAATCCTGCGTACCGGCGACGTTTACGATCACCTGGGGTTCAAGCTCGCCTGGAAACGAGTCCGGCTCGCGGACATCAACGATCAGATGGCGGTAGCGCTCGTGTTCGATCGCCGCCGGCAGCAGATCAAAGCCCACGACCTCGTGGCCCTCGTCCAAAAAACGCTGCACGCACGCGGCTCCGATACCGCCCGAGGCACCCGTGATCAAAACCCGCATACTTGCTCCTTAGGCGGTTGCGTGACGCTCGAGGTACTCGGCGCCCACATTCTCGCGCTCCCAGCCACGCACGACCTTGTAGCCCACGGGGCTCAGGAAGACCTCGCACAGCAGCTCGGCAACAGCGCCGGTCAGCGAGCACATAAGGACCTGCACCCAGGTCCAGCCAAAGAACGTGTGGCTCACCACAATGGCAAAGACCAGGTTGTCGATAAACTGGCCAACACCCGTGGACACATAGGAACGGAAGGCAAAGCTCGCAAAGTTATTCTTTTTGAGCATACGGCCGAGCGACTGGTTGAGCGTGGAGTTCACCACGGCAGAAACGAGCATGGCGAGCGAAGATCCAAACACCACGTACCAGGTGCCGCCGATGGTGGCGTTAAGGGCGGTGTTGACCTCGATCATGCCCGTGTCATAGTAGGCGCCCCACATGCCGGGCGTGAGCGAGCATGCCCAAAAGCACAGGCTCACAGCCAGGTTGACCAGCAGCGCGAGGATAGAGATTTTGATGGATGCCTTGGCGCCAAAGCGCTTGCAGATCATGTCCTGGCACAAAAACGAAACCCAGCTCACCACAAAGCCGCAATCGAGTGCCAGATACGGCAGGCTGATGAGCTCTTTGTTGGCCAGCAGGTTCATCATGATGACGCTCACGAAAAACAGCGAAACCGTTGCCGCGGGAATGCTCCGCAACAGGACCTTGTAGTCCTCCATGACCTTCTTGATCATTATGTACTCCTTTGGTTTTAGGTTTAACGAGCAGGATATCGGACCCGAACTGCTCGGCCGCCACGGTCTTGAGGCGACGGTGGGTATGATAGCCGCTCACGCGGCGGCAGGCAAGCAAACGGCGCGGCAGCCCCGCAGGACCACCGCGCCGGCGCACTAAAACGTTACGTTGCCAAACTCCGACAGGACAAGGTCGGGGTTGTGGTCGGTTGCCCAGTCCACGTTCCACGGGCTCGTGAACAGCAGCAGCTTACCGCCGCGCATGTCCTCGACGCGCAGGGTATCGCGCGTGAGCGAAAGGCCCGGGATGTCGATGGTGTCGGGGTCGTTTTGGATCCAGCGGATGTCCGTATAGGGCAGCGGCTGGCGACGGACCTCAACACGGTACTCGGCCTTGAGGCGGCGCTCGAGTACCTCAAACTGCAGCACGCCGACCACGCCCACGATTACGCTCTCCATGCCGGCACCCAGCTCGCGGAAAATCTGGATGGCACCCTCCTGGGCAAGCTCCTCCATACCCTTTACGAACTGCTTGCGCTTGAGCGTGTCGACCTGCGTAATGCGAGCGAACATCTCGGGGGCGAACGTCGGGATCTGTGGATACTGCACGTGGCGCTTGCCGGAGCACACGGTGTCGCCGATGCTAAAGATGCCCGGGTCGAACAGGCCCACGATATCGCCCGCATAGGCCTCGTCCACGATGGCGCGGTCGTCGGCCATCATCGACGTGCCCGTGGCCAGCTTGAGTTTACGGTTGCCCTGCATGTGGAAGGCGTCCATGCCGCGCTCGAACTTGCCCGAGCAAATGCGCACAAAGGCGATGCGGTCGCGGTGGTTCTTGTCCATGTTGGCCTGGATCTTAAACACGAAGCCGCTAAAGTCGTTCTCGGCGGG
>CAJJPN010000026.1:0-17468 GCA_905193635.1 Coriobacteriaceae bacterium | reverse complement strand
GGATGCCGGTCCAGCGGGCCACGATGCGGGCGATCTCCTCGTCGGTCACACGGTCGCGCAGCAGGCTGTCTTCCTTCTTGGCGGCGGCGATCTTCTCTTCTTCTTCCAGCTGTTTCTGCAGCTGAGGCAGCTTGCCGTATTTCAGCTCAGCGGCCTTGTTCAGATCGTATTCGCGCTGTGCCTTCTCGATGGCGGCGTTGGTCTGCTCGATCTGCTCGCGCAGAGACTGCACCTTGCCGATGGCATTCTTCTCGTTTTCCCACTTTGCCTTCATGCTGTGGAACTTATCCTGCAGCTCGGCCAGCTCTTTTTCGAGGTCGCGCAGACGGCTCTGGCTCAGAGCGTCGGTCTCCTTTTTCAGGCTCACCTGCTCGATCTGCAGCTGGGTGATGCGGTGGGCGAGGTCGTCCATCTCGCTGGGCATACTGTCCATCTCGGTCTTTATCATGGCGCAGGCTTCATCCACGAGGTCAATGGCCTTATCGGGGAGGAAGCGGTCGGTGATATAGCGGTCAGAGAGGGTGGCGGCGGCGATCAGTGCGTTGTCGCTGATCTTCACGCCGTGGAACACCTCGTACCGCTCTTTCAGGCCGCGCAGGATGGAGATGGTGTCTTCCACGGTAGGCTCATCCACCTGAACCGGCTGGAAGCGGCGCTCCAGAGCGGGGTCTTTCTCGATATACTGGCGGTACTCGTCCAGCGTGGTCGCGCCGATGCAGTGCAGCTCGCCCCGGGCCAGCATGGGCTTGAGCAGGTTGCCCGCGTCCATGGCACCGTCGGTCTTGCCCGCACCCACGATGGTGTGCAGCTCATCAATGAAGAGGATGATCTTGCCCTCGCTCTTCTTCACCTCATTCAGGACGCTCTTCAAACGCTCCTCGAACTCGCCGCGGTACTTTGCGCCAGCCACCAGAGCACCCATGTCCAAGCTGAACACAGTGCGGTCTTTCAGGTTCTCCGGCACATCGCCCCGGACAATACGCTGGGCCAGACCCTCGGCGATGGCGGTCTTACCGACGCCCGGCTCACCGATGAGGCAGGGGTTGTTCTTCGTCTTACGGGACAGGATGCGGATGACATTTCGAATTTCCTGGTCACGGCCAATGACGGGGTCCAGCTTCTGCTTGCGGGCCAGGTCAACGAGGTCCTGACCATACTTCTGCAGGGCATTGTAGGTGTCCTCGGGGTTGTCGTTGGTCACGCGCTGGTTGCCGCGCACGGCGGTGAGCTGCTGTAAGAACTTATCCTTCGTGATGCTAAAAGCGCGGAACAGCTCGGAGGTGTTCTGGGTCTGCTCGTCCAGCAGAGCGAGGAAGACATGCTCGACGCTGACGTAGTCGTCCTTCATGGCCTTGGCTTCGCGGGCGGCGGCGCTCAGCACCTTGTCGGTGGCCTGCGAGATATAGACCTTGTCGGGGTCACGGCCAGAGCCGGACACCCGGGGCATTGCGGAAAGCTTTTCGGCCACAGCGGCGGAGAAGCTGCCTGCGTCCACATTCAGTTTCTGGAGCAGCTGGGGGATAAGGCCCTGCTCCTGTGTCGCCAGAGCGTGGAGCAGATGCTCCGGCTCCAGTGCGTTATGCTGATACTCCACGGCCAGCTGCTGGGCTGCCTGCAGAGCCTCAAGGGTCTTCTGGGTATATTGATTGGTATTCATAAAGTCAAGCCTCCATTCGTACCGGAAGTTGAGATCTGGTGTCAGATGAGAGATTGCATTCTGTTGAATTAGCACTCTATCTCATCGACTGCTAAAAATATACTCCAAACACGCTGCAATGTCAATAGGCAAAACCCGGAAGAGCCTCGGATTCACAAAAAGTTTGCAAAAATGAAAAAAATCACATCATATCGTCTCACGAAGGCAAACAAAAGGCCCCTGCCGGGCGGAAAGCCACAGCAGGGGCGGAAGGAATGAGAGGATCATTCAGCAAACAGTGGGGTGGACAGATAACGGTCGCCGGTGTCGGGCAGCAGGACGACGATGTTCTTGCCGGCGTTCTCGGGACGCTTCGCCAGCTGGATGGCAGCCCAGACAGCAGCACCGGAGGAGATGCCCACCAGAACGCCTTCCTTGTGGCCGATCAGGCGGCCGGTGGCAAAGGCGTCGTCATTTTCGACGGTGATGATCTCGTCGTAGACCTTGGTGTCCAGCACGTCGGGGACGAAGCCTGCGCCGATGCCCTGGATCTTGTGCGCACCGGCGGTGCCCTTGCTCAGGACAGGGGAGGTAGCGGGCTCAACGGCCACGACCTTGACGCCGGGATTCTTGCTCTTGAGGTACTGGCCCACACCGGTGATGGTGCCGCCGGTGCCGACGCCGGCTACAAAGATGTCAACCTTGCCGTCGGTGTCGTCCCAGATCTCGGGGCCGGTGGTGGCGATATGCGCCTTGGGGTTGGCCGGGTTGACGAACTGGCCGGGGATGAAGGAGTTGGGGATCTCTTTTGCCAGCTCGTCGGCCTTGGCGATAGCGCCCTTCATGCCTTTGGAGCCGTCGGTGAGCACGAGCTGTGCGCCGTATGCCTGCATGAGCTTGCGGCGCTCGACGGACATGGTCTCGGGCATAGTGATGATCACCTTGTAGCCGCGGGCCGCCGCCACCGAGGCGATGCCGACGCCGGTGTTGCCGCTCGTGGGCTCGATGATGGTGTAGTCGCCACCGCGCACGAGCTTGCCGGCCTTCTCGGCCTCGTCAATCATGTTCTTGGCGACGCGGTCTTTGACGGACCCGGCGGGGTTGAAGTATTCCAATTTGACGAGCACACGGGCCTTGAGGTCCTCGTTGGCCTCGAAGTGGGTGAGCTCCAGAAGCGGGGTGTGGCCGATAAGCTGATCGATGGACGTGTAAACATTGCTCATGATGAACCTCCAAAGTGTTCAAATGACTGGATACCGTGTGGTTTTACGGTGTGTGTAGCAACGAAACCCATAAACCTTATGGGTTGTTCGTTTTGCTGTTGGCAAGCATAGTAGGCACTAAAGCCTAGTAATGCAATAGGAAATAGAAGATTATTACGAGTCGATTAACCATCTTGACGGGAATAGGTATTTTCAAAACCAATATTTCGGCTAGAATTTCTACGAATTAAAAGACCGAAAGGCAGCAATATATATGTTGGTTTCCACAAAGGGCAGATATGCCTTGCGCGTTATGGTCGACTTGGCCGAGCATCAGGCGGCAGGCCGTATTCCCCTCAAAGAGATCGCCGCGCGTCAGGGGATTTCGGAGAAGTATCTGGAGAACATTTTGGCCACGCTCGTCCGCGCCAATATGCTCTCGGGCATGCGCGGCAAAGGCGGCGGCTACGTGCTCACGCGCCCGCCTGAGCAGTACACGGTGGGCGAGATCTTGCGCCTGACCGAGGGCAGTCTGGCACCGGTCGCATGCCTGGACGGTGACTGCAAAGGTTGCTCGCGATCTGATGAGTGTCCCACACTCGATGTTTGGAAGAACCTGGACAAGCTCATCAACGACTACCTCGACGGCGTGACACTCGATACACTCGTTGCCCCCAACGAGGGCTACGACTACGTCATCTAGCCCCACCTGCTATTGGGGGACGGGGCAGAAATGGTAGATTTTCCTGCCCTCTGAGGCTCGACAAATGACAAGGCCGCCCATCGTTGCGATGGGCGGCCTTCTTTTGGCGTGTTGTGGCGGTCCGTATCCGGTCGCTTTAGTTCCTGGCGACGCTGTCGAGAATGCTGCGCATGATGGATACCAGGATGCTGCCCATAAAGGCCGATCCAAAGCTGGCGATGGAGATGCCCGCGCCCAGCAGATTGACCGACAGGTAGCTGGCCAGCTCGAGCATAAAGCTGTTGACCACAAGCTGAAAAATACCAAGCGTGATAATAGTGAGTGGCAGCGAGATGACCGTCAGGAACGGCTTAACGAGCGAGTCGACGATGTTGAGGAACAGTCCCACGAAGGCAAAGCAGACCCAGGCGTCGGCCATGCCGAAGGGCTGAATGCCGGGGACGAGAAACGTTGCGATCGCGATGGCGATTGAGGTCAAAAGCCAGTTGAGCATAAAGCGCATGGTGTGAATCCTTTCTTGCGCATGGCGTGGTGAGGGAGCGTGAGAGGCACATGCCTTTGCAACTCGGACAGATGCTCGGGCACGGCTCTGTTTGGGCGCCCATTGTCTCAGATATTCGTGGAGCTTGCGTGCGCATTCGGTTTTAAAACGGCGTTCGTCCTAGAAAACGCGCCGCTGGCAGAGAGTTTTGTCGCTTTAGTTTGGTGGTGTGCTAAACTGCTACGGGCAAAAGCCACAGGCGTTGCCCTATTGCATAGAACGGGCGAACGATGCCCGATGTCAGTATCAACTTCGATGCCTTTTGGCGGGTTTGGCGGTGATCGATGAATATCGAGAACATGTTTGACAAGCCTGATGTCAAGCAGCTGGTCCACGCATTTAGCCTTTTGGACGACGAGAAAGATATCCAAGCGTTTTTGACCGATATCTGCACGCCGCGCGAGATTTGCGATCTATCGCAGCGTCTGCAGGTCGCGCGTTATCTGGACGAGGGCGAGCCCTATGTCGAGGTTCAGGCGCGTACCGGCGCTTCGTCCACCACGGTGAGCCGTGTGTCCAAGGCGCTCAACGGCGAGTACGGTGGCTACCGCAAAATCCTCATTAAGCTGGAGGATGGCGAGTAGGCCGCGCCAAAAACGAATTGTGCAAAACCGCTCCTCCGGGGGCGGTTTTTTGATCCCTTAAGGACGGAGGAAAACGGATCACCGGGTTAGACTGACCCCTTCGGTGATCCGTTTTCCTCCGTCCCCAAGGGATCAAATCTGTTGGCGTGGGGCAAATCTGTCCGCGTGGGCGGGTAGGATGGATACATTGATTATTGCGAACAGTTTGAGCGGAGGACCATGCCTGTTCGAATCTATACCACCAATGCCGGCACGGATTTGAGCGATGCCGAGTCGGCGTTGCTTGCCGACCTTATTGCCCGCCATGGACGTGCCGTGCTTCTGGCGTCAACGTTTGCCGAGCTCGACCTGTGTCGCCATGATGCGGCGGAAGCCGGGATTTCGCTGGGTATTGACTACAAAACGCCTACATCGTGGCTTCGCTCGCTTTGGGAGCTTTTGGGCGACGGGCGCGGTTTCGTCGACAACCTGCAGCGTCAGATGCTGTTCTCGGACATGGTCACGCGTCTCGACGATGCCGACCTGCAGCCGCTTTCGCGCAGCCAGGGCACAGTGCGCATGCTTGCGCGCATGGCCCGCGACGTGTTGCCGGGCGTTGCGGGGACGACGGCCGAGCGATGCCGTGGCAACAATTGCCAGCCTGAGCCAAAAAGCGATGCCGAGGCTCGTGTGTTCGAGCTTTTGCGTGCCTACGCGGGTGGTTTGGACCGTCGAGATATGGTCGAGCCCTGCGAGGCGGCTGACATTATTGCCGATGCCCTGGCCGATAACCTGCCGGCGTGCACCCGCGCCGTATGCGTGCGCGGTATCACGTCGATTACGCACGGCCTGCTCGAGCTGCTGTCTGCCGTGGCGAACAATGGGGGGGAGGTCGTCGTACTGCTTGCCTGCGAGCAGGCGGCGATGCGCGAGGAGCTTGCCGCGGCATTTGATGCCCGCGGTGTGCTGTTCGAGGCCGCGCCGCTGAGGGAGGACGCCGTCGCGTCTGATGCCGCTTGCGGGACCGCCGCTCAGCCTGCCTTTATTGAGGTCGCCGGCCCCCATGCCCGTGCCCATGCTTATGCGGACGCCATCGATACGTTGGTGAAAACGCACAAGGAGTCCAAGGACGATAAAGCTACTGCAACGCCCGCTGACCCCGTGCGCGTGCTCGTTGTTTCTGCCCGGGCACCCCAGCTGTTCGGTGAGCTCGCCTCTCGTCTGGCGGCCCGTCATATCGCTGCCGAGACAGTTGAGTTCACGGCGTTTTCTCAATCCATTGCGGGCAGGCAGTTCACGGCGCTCGCCAACCTGATCGAGCGTATGAAGGCCGCCGACGAAGGGGCAGCTTCTAAGACTGAGTGGTGGCCCGCGCCGGAGCTTACCGACTGGATTTACAGTCCGCTTTCGGGCGCTGATGCCGTCAATGCCCGTACCTTCGATAAGAATATGCGTCTCTCGCGCAGCAAGACTACCGCGGGCGTTAAGAGCCTGCTGCAGAGCGTCCAAGGCCAGGTGAGGGGCGCGCGCAAGGCGGCGAGCGACGAGAACTGGTTTAAGAACGTGCCGTGCGTGGTCTCGGACGTGTTCCAGGCGCTGTGGCGTGACAAGCCCGTGACGGCGCTCAAGGCCATGCTTGCCGTTGCCGAGGGGTTGCCCGATCGCTCGCTGGGCAGCTTGGATGGCCAAGCCCGTCGCCAGGCGGAGGTGGCCCTGCTGCGCCACGCCATCGACATCCTTATGAATGGCGCCCGCGCGCTCGATGTGTCGCAGGCTGCGACCGTGCCCGTGCTCGATGGCATTCGCACCAAGGTGGACAAACGTAGCACCGCCTACGATTACGAGACCTACGAGGTTGACCGTGCGCCACGTGCCCAGGTTCGTTTTGCTTCGCTTGCCGATGCGGCGGCTCTGCGCCCCGGCAGCTACGATGCCGTGCTGTTTGCCGATGTCGATCTGGACAGCTATCCGCTCTCACACGAGGAGGGGCCGCTGGCCACGCTGACGGCGAGCCTTGGTCGCGAGGGCGTGACGCTTGAGCCCGCGGCTTTGCTGCGCGTGCGCTTTGGCCACGCGATGCAGACGGCACGCGGTCCGGTTGCGCTTGCCCGCGTGACGCACGATCGCCAGGCACGCGAGTGCTACCCGGCCGCCGTGTGGACCGAGCTGCGGGCGCACGCCGAGGCCACTGACGCTGCTAAGGCCGCTGACGCCGACAAGGCGAAGTGCGTGGGTGAGGGCGATATCGTAAGGGACTTCGATCCCGCGGCAGGCGAAGGTCTCAAGCGCGAGCGCGTGACCTGTGAAGCCCCTCAGCATCTGAGTGCCGAGGCCGTGCCGTATTTGGTCCTGCGCCGTCGTGACGGCGAGGACGAGGACGCGCCGCTCGTGCCGCGTCTGACGTCCGCTTCGCAGATCGAGGCCTATTCCACCTGCCCGCTGTGCTGGTTCGTGTCGTATCGCGTCAAGCCCCAGTCCATCGATGCGGGCTTTGGCAACATGGAGAAGGGCAACTTTGTCCATGACGTGCTGGAGCACTTGCATGCGCGTCTTCCGCAGGAGGGCATGGAGCGCGTGACGCCCATGAATCTGCCGCGCGCGAAGGAGCTGCTGCACGAGGTCTTTGCCGAGACCCTGGCCGAGCACGCCGGCAAGCGCGGTACCGAGGGCCCGCTGGTGCCGCTCTCCCCGGTGGAGGAGCGTCAGGTGGCCGAGATTCTGCCGCAGTTGGAAGGCGTGCTCGCCTACGAGTCCGAGGCGCTCGCGCCCTTCGCGCCGCGCTATCTGGAGTTTGCGTTCAACGAGCTCCAGGTCGAGTATGCCGGTTGGCCGCTCGGCGGGCGCATCGACCGCGTGGATGTGGATGCCGAGAATCGCGCCGTGGTAATCGACTACAAGCATCGTTCGGGTGTCGAGGAGTTTAAGCTCGCCGACCCCACGGTGCGCGACGAGGAGTCGGGCGAGGCCCCCATCGACGACCCGCGCTGGCTGCCGCCCCATACCCAGACACTCATCTACGCGCAGGCCATGCGTCGGGCGCTGGGCCTAGATACCCGCGCAGCGCTCTACTTTTCCACCAAGGGCGGCAAGCCCGCGCTGCGCGGCGCGGCGAGTGCCGAGTTGCTCGAGGAAGAGCGCGGCGACGGTCGCATCCCGGGGCTTAAGAAGGGCTTTCCGGGCGAGGGCGGCAACATGGACTTCGATGCGCTGCTCGACCGCGTGGAGACCGGCATTGCCGAGCGCCTGCGCGAGCTCGAGGCGGGCGACGTCGCCGCTGTCGATCCGACGTCGGCGCAGGCCGCGCATGCGCGCTGCTCGTATAACCACGAAGGAACGTTTGTAAGGAGGGACGTGTAGACCATGGATCTTTCGACTTTGATGCCGCAACAGCTGCAAGTCGTCAAAACGCTCGACCGCCCGCTGTTTGTCTCGGCGGGTGCCGGCTCGGGCAAGACCTTTACCCTCACGCGCCGCATTGTCTACGCGCTCTCGCCCGAATCCGGTCCGTTTGTCGAGCATCTGGACCAGGTGCTCGCCATTACCTTTACCAAAGACGCCGCGGCCGAGATTCGCGACCGTGTGCGCCGTGCGCTTATCGACGAGGGTATGGACGAAGAGGCCCTGACCGTCGACGACGCTTGGATCTCGACCATTCACGGCATGTGCTCGCGTATCCTGCGCGCACACGCGTTGGAGCTGGGCATCGATCCCGAGTTCACGGTGCTTACCGATGCCGATGAGCTTATGGATCAGGCTGTCGAGCATGTGCTGGGGCGCGCGACGGCGCCCGATGCCGCGCCCGAGCTCGCCGCTTCGCTTAAGGCCCTCTACGCTTGGTATCCCATGGCGGGCGAGGGCGGGCCGTTTGGCGCCGGTGCCACCATCAAAGGCCTGGTGCGCGACCTGCTGGAGCTATCGAGCCAGCTTCCGGGCGGCATGGACGATGTGTGCGTGGCACGCGGTCAGGCCGACACCTCGGCGCTTGCCGATGCCTATCGTGCGGCGCTGGGCGCAAGCAAGGCCACGACCGAGAAAGCGCAGGTGGCACTCGACGCCATCGACGCGTTTGAGGCGAGCGGCAAAACCATGGAGGACGCGGCGCGACTCATGATGTCGTGCAGCATGCCTCGGGCGAGCAAGGCGTTTCCTAAGGAGCAGGTGGAGCTGCTCAAGGCCGAGGCAGCCGATGCGTTTATCAATATCGTGCTTGCCTGCGGTGACCCGGCACTTGATGCGCTGACGGGGCTTGCCCGTGCCGTAGAGGCGGAGTACCGTGCGCTCAAGGCCGACCAGTCCGCACTCGACAATAACGATCTGTTGCGTATGGCATACGAGGCGCTGCGCGATCATCCCGCCATCCGAGCCGCCTACGAGGGCCGCTTTAAGATGGTCATGATCGATGAGTTCCAGGATACCGACCAGATGCAGATCGATTTGATCCGTTACCTGACGGGCGCGGGGGAGCGCGCGCTGTGCACCGTGGGCGATGCGCAGCAGTCGATCTACCGCTTCCGTGGCGCCGAGGTTGAGGTATTCCGTCGCCAGGAGCGCAAGGTGGGTTCGACGGCGGCGCTCGATGCGGCTGCCGCGACCGATGCCCCCGCCGGCGAACTCGTCAAACTCGTGCGCAACTTCCGCAGCCACGACGAGGTACTGCGCTATGTGGCGCGCGTCTTTGACGGCGACACCGGTGGTTTGATGCAGGGGTTCTTGGATCTTGAGCCGAGTGACGATCGCGAGGACAAGCTCAAAGCAAAGGCTTCGCGCCGCCAGGCGCTGCTCATTGCCGGCGGCAGCACCCAGGAGCGAACGCAGGCGAAAGCTCGTGCGATTGCGGAGCGATTCCAAGCGCTCGTTAAAGCGGGCCAGCCCCAGGGCGGTATGGTGCTGCTGCTGGGGCGCATGACCAATGCCGATGTCTACGCACAGGCGTTTCGCGACCAGGGGCTCGACTGCGTCATCGCGGGCGGCTCGGTCTTTGCCCAGGCAGCGGAGGTGCAGACGGTGCGTGCCCTGGTGTGCGCGCTTGCTAACCCGACCGATACGGCGCAGGGTCTTATGCCGCTGCTGGCCTCGCCGATGTTTGCACTCGGCGCCCAGGAGTTCCTGGCGCTGGCGACCAAGCTGGACGACCAGACGGGGGAGACCTCGCGCCGCAATATCGATGTGGGCATCATGAACGATTCCGATGTGCCAGGCTTGCAGGGCTTGCCGCTCGTGAAGCGTGCCCGCGAGGTGCTGCGCTACGCGCTTCGTCGTGTGGGGCGCGATTCGTTCGCCGCCATCGCGCGCGACGTGGTCAATGCTTCCGGCTGGTTCGTGCGTCTGGCGCAGCGCGGCCCCGAGGGTAAGGCCATTGCTGCCAACGTGCTCAAGGCGCTCGACGCCGTGGCCGAGGCAGAGGCCGAGCTCGGCAATTCTCCGCGCTCCATCGCGCTCGCCTTCGACCGCTTCTTGGCGGGCAAGGAGGCTCCGGGCGCGCTCAACGAGGAGGGCGACGGCGCGGTGCGCATCATGACGGTGCACGCGTCCAAGGGTCTGGAGTACCCGGTCGTAGCGGTTGCGGAGTGCTTTGGCGTGCGTAAGTCCTCGGGTGCGGCTCAGATGGGGCGTGTCGAGGGTGGAGCGCAGGTCGTGGCGCTGCCGGCACGCTTCGACGGCGTTAAACTCGCGGACGGCACGTTCGTAAAGGGCGATGACGTCAAAAAGCAGTTTGAGCATGCGTTTAAGGGTAAGGGCACGTCGCTATGGTTGCCGCCGGAGCTCATGGAGGATGTCTGCGCGACGGGTTCTCCCGCCGAGGCATTCGTTCGCCTGCGCAACGACGACCTGCAGCTTTCGCTCGAGGAGCGGGCTCGCTTGCTCTATGTCGCCATGACGCGAGCGCGCGAGCTGGTCATTCTGGCGATGGATGTCGGCGTGAGCCGCGGCAAGGTGACGGCGCCGACCTTCGATGTCGAGACGGATCTGACCTACGACGTGCTGCGCCGCATCCTGCCGACCGACAGCCTGGACATACCGCAGCTCGATAGCGACCGTTTGGTGTTCGACAACTCCAAGCCGGGCGACTACGAGCTCATCTCGCTGGCGGACTTTACGTTTGGCGAGCAGGCGTTTGAGGTCAACGCTTCGCTGGATGCCGAGGGCAGGCTTGTTCGCGGCGATGTCGATACAGATACTGCCGACGATTCGGCCAGTACAATCGTCCCCGGTCCTGCCGACCCCGAACCCGATGCGTTCGAGCTCGTGCATCCCCAAGCGGTGGGCGTACGCATGGGCATCTGCCCGTATCCGGTGCGCGATTCGTACAGCTACTCGTCAATTGCCGCGGCGCTGCATGCCGAGTCCGAGGACCGTGCCACCGAGGCGCATGTGCCCATGGACGAGGCTGGCGATGATGCGGAGTCTGATGGTTCCGAGATGGCGGATGCAGACGTGGCCGCTGTCGAGCCCGCCGGCAATCCCATGGCGCTGGGCTCGGCCTTCCACGCCGCCTGCCAGTGGCTGATCGAGATGGGTGCCGATGCGCTGCCCGCCGAGCGTGCCGACGCCCTGGCTCGCCTGTGGCGCCTGACGCCGGAACAGCGCGAACGCTTCGACGTTGCCCTGGATCGCTGGCTCAAGTCGGTGGTCCGTGCCGAGCTGCTTGCCTGGCCGTGCGTTCGCGCCGAGGTGCCGTTCTTTTCGCTGGGCTGCGAGGACGAGGACATCGCTCACTACGGTGCATATGCCGAGGGCGCCATCGATGCTTTGGCGACGAACCCGGCGGATTCGTCACGCGCGCTGGTCATCGACTACAAGACGGGCGGCACACCGGACGAGACGCCGGAACAGCTGCAGGAGAAGCACGCCCTGCAGGCGCGCGTTTACGCTGATGTTCTGCACAAGGCGGGCTTTGAGGCCGTGACCGTCAAGTTCGTCCGCGCGGAGCAGGTCGACCCCGCCAACCCCTGCGAGCCCCAAGTGGTCACCTACAACCTTTAGCCCTCAACAACCTGCTGTGGAATCTCTATCGATTCCACCGCAGTCTTTTTGGGACGGGGCTCTTTTAGCTACTTTGGGCAAACCCACGCGGCCGCCCCGGATAAAGCCCTCAATCGTCCAAATAGCACCGCAACGCATGGGAGAGCCTGGGACGGTACAATAGCTCGAACGGTTCAAACGAATAAGGAGCCATATGCAGCTCACCAAAACGCTTGGGGTGACGCCGGAGGAGCTTTTTGACGCCCTAGCGGGGTCCATCATGCAGGATATCGAAAACGCCACGGGCAAGCGCTCCAGCCGCAACAGGCTCAACGGCAATAAGTACGAGAAGCGTGCCCAGGCCGCAAAAAGGCAAGGTAGCTCTTCATCGGAAACTGTGAACACTTCAGGCTTCGAGTCAGTAGCGAGCGGCCCGACAAAAGTAGTTGATGGAAGTGCCAAATGAATAAGAATGCCGCTACGCAACTGCACATCTATTCCGCCTTTTTCGTTCTCGCGGGATTTGTTTTAAATCGGGGAGTGTTTCTACTTTTCCTTGCGGAGAAAGGAATGTCAGTCACGGAAATCGCGCTTTATCAAGCCCTGTTTAACATTACAACGGTCGTTCTCGAGCTGCCAACAGGGCTGATAGGCGATTTCTTTGGAAAGAAGTTTTCGATTCAAGTGGGCGTGCTGCTGCTTTTCTTCCATACGGCTGGCATGCTGTTGCTCTCAGGCCCCTTTCTTGTCGTGCTTTCCCTTGTTGAGGCACTCGCCTACTCCCTTCAATCGGGATCCGAACAAGCACTTTTATATGAAATTGCCCGGAATGCCGGTCAAGGAGAGCGTTTCCTCACCATCAACGCTCGGCTGCTTGCCGCGCAATCAATCGCTACGGGAATGGCGATTGTGCTCGGATCTTTCATTGCCCAAGTATCTTGGAGCGCCCTCTACGTATGTGTCTCCGTTTTCTATCTCCTGCAGCTTTTCCTTCTGTATCCCATTGAGAGGACGGAAGCGACCCGTTCTGAAAGCTCTGAAAAGGGAAGGTTTGACGCGGCCAAGATGTTCAGACGCGAAACCTGGCGTGTTGGAGAATCCGCTTTTGCGGTACTGCTTCTTCTAATCGGCACAAGCATGCTCGATGGATTCTATGGGAGTTATTACAACTTGAATCAGTTGGTATTCGACGCATTTGATGCTCCCGTCTCCATAATAGGAATCTTTTTCGGTGCATCCTATGCAGTAAATGCGACGGCCTACATTGCAGCAGATTTCTTCTCATTGCGTTTCGGGAAAAGAAATACCATGCTCGGCTCGATGCTAATCGAGGCTGGCCTTTTCATGATTCTTCCGTGGTTCGCTTCAAATCCGCTGTGTTTGTTTGGCCTTAGCATGGTGCTTTGTTTTCTCCCAGAAGTGGTGTACATCACTTCGGAAAACTTAATCCAAGACGCGATAGCGGACGATCTCCGCGCGACGATCCTTTCCGTCGCGTCTCTGGTAAGGGCTCTCTTTTCTGCAGTGTTTTTCTCCATATTTGGACATGTGTTGGGGTTATATCCCATTCAGATAGCGCTCGGTATTATTGGTGCAATCGCGATAGCAATTACCGCCGTTGTTTCTTTAAAAATGGTAGGAATACATGTCTCCAAGAATTGATATATCGATTGACGAGCTGCCCGAAGCGTCGAGCCTTCTTGATGGACATGACTATTCGTCACAAATCATTCAGCGTATCGCCGGGGTTCCAGTAATACTCGATGCATCGGGATGCCCTCATTCCCTTTTTGAAGGTCCCAAAAAGACTGCCCGTGTGGGTTTGGCTAGGTTCGGGCGCTGTCCGTGCCGTGGGGTAAAATCGTTCAGTCAGAACACGAACCCGCATCGGAGCTCATCACATGGCATTCGTCCATCTGCACAACCACACTGTCTTCTCCATGCTCGACGGCGCAACACGTATCCAGGATATGGTCAACCGTGCCGTTGAGCTGGGCATGCCCGCCGTCGCCATTACCGACCACGGCTACATGTATGGCGTGCCCGATCTGGCGCTGGCCTGCGACGCCGTTAACCACAACACGCCCGAGTACAAAACCTGGAGCCACGACAAGGCCTTCTTGGAAAAGGACCGCCGCGACGAGCTGGTGGAGCCCGATCCCGAGGCAAACCCGCGCGAGCATGCCCAGTATGTGAAGGACATGGCCATGTGGGACGAGAAGGGCAACATCGACGAGCTCAAGCCGCCTCTGGTCATCAAACCCATCTTTGGCTGCGAGGTCTACTTTACGCCGGACGAGACGCTCGCCCGCGACCATAAGCCCGAGCTTTACCATATGATCCTTTTGGCTAAGGACCAGGAGGGCTACGTCAACCTGATGCAGACGGTCTCCGAGGCCGCCGTGCAGGGCTTTTACTACAAGCCGCGCGTGACGCTCGACAATCTGCGCCGCCACGCCAAGGGCATGATCTGCACGAGCGCCTGCATCGCGGGCATCATCCCCAAGTACATCGACCGCGGTGACATGGAAGGCGCCATCAAGTGGGCCGAGACCTTCCGCGATACCTTTGACCCCGGCGACTTTTACATCGAGATCCAGGAACACGGCATCACCACCGACAACGGCCTGACCGATGAGCAGATGGACCGCACGCTCATCGACATCGCCAAACAGGTGGGCGTCAAGGTCATCGCCACCAACGACTTCCACTACCTGCGCCGCGAGGATGCGCCCGTGCAGGACGTCATCATGTGCATCGGCATGAACGCCAAGGTCGACGACCCCAACCGCATGCGCATGACCGGCTCAGAGTTTTACATGAAGACCGAGGAGGAGATGCGGGCGATGTTCCCGTATTGCCCCGAGGCCTGCGACAACACGCTCGAGATCGCCGACAAGTGCTATGTCGAGCTGGACTGGGACTCCATCATCCTGCCGCGCTTCCCGCTGCTCGATCCCGGGGAGACGCACGAGAGCCAGTTCCGCCGCGAGTGCGAGAAGGGCCTGCGCCAGCACTACGGCGACGACTGGGCTACGCGCGAGATCGGTGGCGTCAACATCAAAGAGCGCTTTGAGTACGAATACAAGGTCATCTGCGACAAGGGCTTTGCCGCCTACTTCCTCATCGTCGCCGAGTACGTGCAATGGGCCAAGGACAACGGCATCGGCGTCGGCCCCGGCCGTGGTTCTGCCGCCGGCGCTATCGTCGCCTACGCCATGAACATCACCGCGTTCGACCCGCTCGAGAACGGTCTGATGTTCGAGAGGTTCCTGTCCCCGCAGCGTACCGAGATGCCCGATATCGATATGGACTTCGACGATGAGCGGCGCCTCGAGGTCGTGGAGCACGTTCGCCAGCTCTACGGCCCCGAGAAGGTCACGCACGTCATCACCTACTCGACCATCAAGGCCAAGCAGGCCATCAACGACGCCGCGCGCGTTCTGGACTACCCGGTCTACATGGGCCAGCGCCTGTCCAAGATGGTCTCGAGCGACCCCAAGGTCAAGCTCAAGCAGGTGCTCGAAAAGCAACCCGGCAAAGAGGATCTGTTTAACCCCGATTTTGCCGAGGCATATAAAAAGGACGACGACGCCCGCCGCATCATCGACACGGCGCTCTCGATCGAGGGTCTCACCCGTGGCGAGGGCGTGCACGCGTGCGCCGTTCTGATCTGCCGCGACCCCGTCAACGAGCACGTGCCCACCAAGCTCGATACCAAGGGCGGCGTCGAGATTACCCAGTACGAGGGCCATACCGTCGCCGACATGGGCCTGCTCAAGATGGACTTCCTGGGCCTGCGCACGCTGACGGTTATCTCCAAGGCCAAGGCAAACATCAAAAAGAACTTCGGCATCGACATCAAAGAGGAAGAGATCCCCTTTGACGATCCCGAGATCTTTAAGCTCATGGGTTCCGGCCACACCGCCGGCGTCTTCCAGGTCGAGTCCGCCGGCATGACGGCCACGATCAAGAACATGAAGCCCACCGAGTACAAGCACGTCGTGGCATTGATCGCCCTGTACCGCCCGGGCCCGCTGGGCGCCGGCATGGTTTCGTCCTACATCAACCGTATGAACGGCAAGGAGCCGGCCGTCTCCTACGACGACCGCCTGGACGACATTCTGGGCGAAACCTACGGCACCATGGTCTACCAGGAGCAGGTTATGCTCATCTCCGTCGAGATGTGCGGCTTTTCCAAGGGCGAATCGGACTCGCGTATCCGTAAGCCCGTGGCTAAGAAAAAGATCAAGCTGCTCACGTCGACGGTGCTGCACTGGGAGGATGGCTCGGACGAGACCACCTACGATCACTGGATGAACGGCGCTATCAAGAACAACTACACGCGCGAGGTCGCCCAGAAGATTTGGGACGATGTTCTCGAGTTCGCGTCCTACGCCTTCAACAAGTCGCACTCCGCCGGCTACGCCATCCTGGTTATGCAGACGGCGTGGCTCAAGGCGCACTATCCGCACGAGTACATGGCGGCCGTTCTGACGTCTTATACGGGCAAGACCGACAAGATCGTTCACTACGTCTCGGCGTGCCGTCACGACGGCATCCCCGTGCTTTCGCCAGATGTCAACGAGTCCGGTACCGAGTTCACGGCTACCAAGGAGGGCGTGCGCTTTGGTCTGGCCGGCATCCGCGGCGTGGGCACCGGCGTGGCGCAGGCGATTATCGCCGAGCGCGAGGCGGGCGGCCCGTTTAAGACGCTGCACGACTTTGTCGAGCGTGTGGACTCGAGCCAGGCCAACCGTCGCGTAATCGAATCGCTCATCAAGGCAGGCGCCTTCGACTCCACGGGGTATCCGCGTCGCCAGATGATGCACTTTGTGGATAAGAACAACCCCGAGAACATCATCGATGCCGCGGTAAAGCGCCAGAAGGATCGCGCGAGCGGCCAGACGTCGTTCTTCGACATGTTTGGCGACGTTGAGGGCTCGGGCTTTGAGGTGAGCGTGCCCGATCCGGATGGCCAGGAATGGGACCGCCACCTCAAGTTGAGTCAGGAGAAGGAGGTTCTGGGCATCTATGTCTCGGACCACCCGCTGCGCCCGTTTGTGTATGCACTAGCCAAGGCGCGTGATTTCTCGTTCTCGCAGATCGACACCGGCTACGAAGTTCAGAATCCTACGGGCGGCACCATCAACCAGGAAATTCCCGAGGGCAAGGCGCTGTGGTGGGCCGGCATGGTCTCGAGCGTGTCCAAGCGCGTGACCAAAAACGGTGACCCCATGGGCATCGTGCAGCTCGAGGACATGGAAGGCGAGGCCACCGTCGTCGTGTTCCCCAAGACCTACAAGGAGGCCGAGGGGTACCTGTACGGCGAGGTCGATCCCGAGACCGGCGCGCAGCTGTCCGATGCCTTTGTGCGCATTAAGGGCAAGCTCGAGCGCTCGGACCGCGGCGACCAGATCATCGCGCAGGAGATCGTGCCGCTCGAGCTTAACGAGGAGAACAACAAGCCCAAGGTGTTTGAGGTCATGGTGCCCAACAGCCGCTTTAGCCAGGGCAATATGGCGCGTCTTGCCACGGTGCTTACCGCCAACCCGGGCGGCGACCGCGTGGAGATCTTTATCGAGCAGGTGGACGGGCGCGTGCTGCGGTACCTGCCAAGGTCAACGCGCGTTCGATTCCGCTGCTGGCCGAGGCCAAGGCCATTGTGGGTAACCAGGGCCGCGTGACGGTGATCTAAGCTACCCCGGGTGAGATTGGAGGAAGTGATGGCGCAGGGGACGTTTGTGCAGGCGCTTCGCAAAGAGGCGGCGTTG
The DNA here is from genome assembly GCA_905193635.1 of Coriobacteriaceae bacterium. Taxonomy (GTDB): domain Bacteria; phylum Actinomycetota; class Coriobacteriia; order Coriobacteriales; family Coriobacteriaceae; genus Collinsella. Next base: position 86 of record CAJJPN010000026.1, on the reverse strand, counting down.
AGCGGCACCTTTATGAAGGGGCGTTCGCTCATGCTCAACGGCGCCGTGCTGTCGATCGAGGACAGCGGCTCGCGCTTCTCCAAAAA
>CAJJPN010000025.1:0-17612 GCA_905193635.1 Coriobacteriaceae bacterium | reverse complement strand
AGGCGGGCGAAGCCGGTGCGGATCCGCGAAGCGGATACGCGGACGTCCTTTCGCCCGCACCATGGATTGAAAGAGCTCCCAGCAATGGGAGCTTTTTTGTTATGCACGATCTCCTTGGACGGGTATCCTAATGCCAACGTGTGCCTATCAGAGGAGAGACCATGCTGTTTTCCGGTATCATCGCCGCCCTTACCAGCCTTTTGATTCCCATCATCATCCTGTTGTTGCTGCTCCCCAACGCCTGCTACGTCGTTGAGCAGCAGCACGCTGTGATCATCGAGCGCTTGGGTAAGTTCAATCGTATCGTCAACGCGGGCTTCCACGTGAAGGTGCCCGTGATTGACTGCAAGGCCGCCACGGTGAGTCTGCGCACCATGAAAAATGGTTTTGGCATCGACGTTAAGACCCAGGACAACGTGACCATTGGCCTTGAGGTCTCCGCTCAGTACCACGTGAGCTATGACATGGGCGCCGGCCCGGCAGATTCGGGCATCTACAAGAGCTACTATATGCTGCAGGAGCCCGTCGACCAGATGCGCGACTTCATCACCGACGCCCTGCGCTCCTCCATCCCCGTCTACACACTCGATGAGGTCTTTGCCAAGAAGGATGACATCGCCAAGGATGTCAACGCTACCGTTTCCGAGCAGATGGCCGCCTACGGCTTCACCCTCGTGTCGACGCTCATCACTAAAATCGCACTGCCGACCGAGGTCGAGAACTCCATGAACGACATCAACGCCGCCCAGCGCAAGCGCGCTGCGGCACAGGAGCTCGCCGAGGCCGACCGCATCAAGCGCGTCACCGAGGCAACCGCCGAGGCCGAGGCTATGGAAAAGGCGGGCGAGGGCATCGCCAACCAGCGCAAGGCCATCGCGCTGGGTATCAAAGATTCGCTCGAGATCATCCAGGAGACGGGTGTCGGCAATGACGAGGCCAACCAACTGTTCATGTTTACGCAGTGGTCCGAGATGATGACGGAGTTCGCTCGCACGGGTAAAACCTCGACGGTCGTGCTGCCGAGCGACTTTTCGCAGTCGGCCTCGATGTTCGAGCAGATGCTGGCCGCCGGCAAAGTTCAAAACGATTCGAAGGAGTAGACGCGCGTGAAATACACCGTCGTTTGCGTCGGTAAGCTCAAGGAGCGCTTTTGGAAGGACGCGTGCGCTGAGTACACCAAGCGCCTAGGTGCCTATGCCAAGGTGGATATCCGCGAGGTGGCCGATATCGACCCGGCTAAGGCGGGCGGCGTGGATGCCGCGCGCGACAAGGAGGGGGCGGCGATTCTTGCCGCCTTGCCGTCTCGAGCGCATGTGATCCTGCTGGCTATCGAGGGCAAGGAGCGCTCGAGCGAGGAGTTTTCGGCGAGGCTCGACGATCTTATGCTGCGAGGCAGCAGCGACATTGCCTTTGTAATCGGCGGTTCGGACGGCGTGAGTGACGACGTGCGCGCACGAGCCGACGAGATGCTCAGCTTTGGACGCATTACCTTGCCGCATAACCTGGCGCGTGTGGTGCTGCTGGAGCAGATTTACCGTGCCTGCAAGATCAGTCGTGGCGAGCCGTATCACAAATAGGTCGGCAATACGAAACAATGGCGTGGGACAATACCTTTCGTTTTGAGGAATGTGTCTGAAAGGACTATGCGATATGAAGATTGGATTTGTCGGTTTTGGCAATATGGCGAGCGCTATGGCCGATGGCTGGATCGCTGCCGGTGTAGCTGCGAGCGACATGTGCGCCTGCGCGGGTCGCTACGACGCACTGGTTGAGCGCTGCGAGGCGCGCGGCATGGTCGCCTGCCACGATGCCGCCGAGGTTGTCGCCGCATCCGATATCGTGGTCGCTGCGGTCAAACCGTACATGATCGAGAAGGTATTCGCCCCGCTCAAGGATGCTCTTGCCAAAAAGGTCGTTCTGTCGGTTGCCTGGACTTGGGACAGTGCCAAGTGGGAGCAGGTCCTGCCGGGCGTCGCGCACATCTCGACGGTGCCCAACACGCCGGTTTCGGTGGGAGAGGGCGTTATCGCCTGCGAGAAGTCCTCTACGCTCAACAGCGAGCAGCGTGCTGTGGTGCTCGACCTGCTCGGTAAGCTTGGCGCTGTCGTCGAGCTCGACACAAGCCTGCTGTTTGTGGGCGGCACGGTGGGTGGTTGCGCTCCGGCGTTTGTCGCCATGGCAATCGAGGCCCTGGGCGATGCGGCGGTCAAGCACGGTATCCCGCGTGCGGATGCTTATCGCATTGTGAGCCAGATGGTGCTGGGTACGGCAAAGCTGCAGCTTGCAACTGGCCAGCATCCTGCGGAGATGAAGGATGCCGTGTGCTCGCCCGGCGGTGCCACCATCAAGGGCGTCGTTGCGCTCGAGGACGCCGGCATGCGCAGCGCCCTAGTCAAGGCAATCGACGCAACCCTCCAGTAAAACCGACCAAAAAGGGACAGGTTTATGTTGGCAGGTTTTTCCTGCGGTTTTGTCCTTTTAGCGAAAAGTGCCCCGCAACTGGCTCAATTCCAGTTGCGGGGCACTTGCGTTTGCCCAGATAAAACCGACCAAAATAAACCTGTCCCTTTTTGGCAGGTTAGTCCCAGAAGCTGTCTTCTTCGTCCTCGGACTTGGGGCCGCGGTCGACATACATCTTATGGGTGCGCTTCTCCATTACAAAGGCAATAATCGCAAACAGCAGGATGCCGCCGGCGAAAAGGATGGCAAAACCGGTGCGGGTGCCAAACAAAAAGGAAAAAACTGCGTCCATTGGGTGCCTTCTTGCGTAGTTGAGTTGGGTCGTAAACGCTCATAAGTATATACTTGCCCATACATGTACAAGGTTGCAACCTAAATGGAATGTATATCGCCGGAGGATCTAATGCTTGATATCAAGTTTGTTCGCGAGAACCCCGATGCCATCGATGTCGCCATGGCTAACCGCCAGACGTCTTGGGATCGCGAGAAGTTCTTTGAGCTCGACGACGAGCGTCGTGCCGTCATCACCGAGGTCGAGGAACTTCAAGCCACGCGCAATGCCGAGTCCAAGAAGATCGGCGCCCTGATGAAGGAGGGCAAGAAGGACGAGGCCGAGGCCGCCAAAGAGGCCGTGCGCGCCGTCAACGAGAAGATTGACGGTCTGGCCGAGCGCCGCACCGACCTCGAGCAGGAGCAGTACGACTTCATGGCTCACCTGCCCAACATTCCTTGCGAGGCCACGCCGTACGGCAAGGACGAGGACGAGAACATCGAGCGCCGTCGTTGGGGCACCCCGCGCGAGTTCGACTTCGACTTTAAGCCGCACTGGGATCTGGGCATCGACCTCGACATCCTTGACTTCGAGCGCGGCAACAAGCTCTCCGGCAGCCGCTTCACCGTTCTCGGTGGCGCCGGCGCCCGTCTTGAGCGCGCCCTCATCAACTTCTTCCTCGATACGCACACCAGCCGTGGCTTCAAGGAGTGGTGGCCGCCCATCGTCGTCAAGCGTCAGACCATGTTCGGCACGGGCCAGCTGCCCAAGTTCGAGGACGACGCCTATCACGTCTCGGGCGACAACTTCCTGATCCCCACCGCCGAGGTCGTGCTCACCAACCTGCACGCCGGTGAGGTCCTCGACGCCGATACCCTGCCGCGCCGCTACACCGCCTTCACCCCCTGCTTCCGCGAGGAGGCCGGTTCCGCTGGTCGCGATACCCGCGGCATCATTCGCCAGCACGAGTTCGACAAGGTCGAGATGGTCAAGTTTGCCAAGCCGGAGGAGTCCGACAAGGAGCTCGAGAGCATGACCGCCGAGGCCGAGTTCCTGCTGCAGCAGCTGGGTCTTCCGTATCGCGTGATTAGCCTGTGCACCGGCGACCTGGGCTTCTCTGCCCGTCAGACCTACGACGTCGAGGTCTGGCTGCCGAGCTACAACGCCTACAAGGAGATCAGCTCCTGCTCCAACTGCGGTGACTTCCAGGCCCGTCGCGCCAACATCAAGTATCGCGACCCCGAGAACTTCAAGGGTTCGCGCTATCTGCACACCCTCAACGGTTCCGGTCTGCCGGCTGGCCGTACCATGGCAGCCATTCTGGAGAACTACCAGAACGCTGACGGCACCATCACGATCCCCGAGGTTCTGCGTCCCTACATGGGCGGCCTCGAGAAGATCGAGCCGGTCGCGTAGATTGGCTGCATAAGCGATTTGCTAGGGCACTCCTTTTTGGGGTGCCCTTTTTGTGTGCGGCCATACCATGCTGTGCGGACAGCTCAATAGAAAACACACGAACAACTGTTCTGTATACAGCCATCTACCTGCTATGCTTTTGCTAAATAAGAGCGAGAGAAAGGGGACGCGATGGAGCTGTTTGATGAGCGGGTGGTTTTGTTTGAGAGCGACGAGGGCGGGGAGTACCTGCTTGTGACGTGTGAGCCGTCTGGCATGGGTGGCCTGGTGGTTCGACAGACGAGCGAGGGTCCGTTGGCCCAATGGTGCTACGAGTAGTCGCCGCATGTGGTTGAGACGTTTGTGGCGCACGAGGGGCTTGTGGCCCTGGAGCATTTCTATGGGGTCCGGACATCTAACCAGGTTGCTCGCATGTTGAGTATCTCGTTTGCCGATTATGATTGTGCCCAGCGGGTGAGATCGCTCCTGAGGGAACTTGATGCTAAGTTTGACGTGATCGAAAAGCCAATTGATCGTACGGGGAACGACGGTATATGCGGAGCAGCATGACAAAACTGCGTTCCAAAAAAAAAGTTTGAGATTGTGCTTGACTCCAATAAGCTAAAGTGGTTTTATATGTTTTGCGCTGCGGCGTTACCTCAGCTGGATAGAGGGTCTGACTACGAATCAGAACGTCATAGGTTCGAATCCTATACGCCGCACCAATTGAAATTGAAAGCCTCCGGCAACGGGGGCTTTTCTTTTATGGCAACACCGCATGGATTCGAACCTCGGTCGAGGCGCGGGCGTAAAGCGGACGATTTCCTGTCGACTCGTGTAAGATTCCGAGTAGATGTCGCGACTAATTCGCGACCACTCCTTCTTCAAGCGACCGATCAGGGTGATACTTCGTGGCAGAGCGTCCGACATACAAGCTCAGGTTTCTCGATCCCAAAAAGCGCTTTCCGGCGATGCCCGAGCAGCCTGCGGGACGTTCATATGGCGTGGTCTGGAAACTCTTTGGCGAGGATCAGCATGAATCTTGCTATGTCGTCGAATTCGTTGGCAAAAGCCATGTGTCGCTTTTGGGCTACGTAAGCGTTTCGGGCGAGGTGTACAAGGTGGACCGCCCCGTTAGCGAGACTCCGCTGCCCAACGATCCCGACATGGAACTGGTCCTTGACGAGTCGGACTCCGGTATTGGTGAGATTGTGGTTCGGGGAGCCAACGGCACAATGCGCGCGTGCGCGCGAACCGTCGGCTCTCCCGAAGGCCCCATGCGCGAGCAGTCCGACCACGAGACATGGAATTCGACCCGCTCCCTTCCTTACGGCGAGTTCATGGCATCGATGTTCCTGCGCTACGTGATATTCGCTGACTCCGAAAATGCCATTGCGAGCACGGCGGACGCCGGCGGACTCGACGAGGGTATGCAAAATGTTATCGACAAGATCAAGCTCGTAAAGTTGCCCGAGCCGGTCGAGGTGTTTTTGGGCTTTAACACGGCACCGCTCCCTGATGCTATCGAGACGCTGCTTTACCGCGTTGACCATGCCGAGAATCCGAGCGGTATCGAGCGCTATGCCGCCGCCCTTATGAGTGAAATTGACTTGCCCCGCTTGCGCACCATCGCCGCTAAGTCCGAGATGAGCCTGGCTCGCATCGATCGCTCAAAGCTTTTCTATCTCAATTTTGATCGCAGCCTGCTGGACCAGGACGAGATTGACATGCTGCTTGCCATCGAGTGCCGTCTTAACCGTCTCTCCGGCATCCTTGAGCACATCGGGGCCGGATTGGTCCCTGCGGCATCCTCGCCGAGCCTTGAGGGCTGCGCGCTCTTTGATGCGTGGCATATCGCCAAGACGACCAACGATGTTCCCCGACTGCTCGATACGGCCTCGAGCGATAACCCGTGGGGCAAACCGGGTACGGTGGCTTGCCAGCCGGGCGGTGAGTGGGATGTGCGTACCCGCTTCGCGCGTATTGTCGAGGCACTTAACGTGGTCACGCGGCTCGACTATACCTATCGGGCAAACGTTGCCGAGGGGATCATGCTCGTTCGGTTTGGGCAGTCTGTCGTTGATGCTATGCCACAACGTGAATACGACGCTCAAGATGACGCCTGGCGCGAGTTGGACGAGGACACGCGCGCGATCTGGGCCGCGGAGCACGATGCGCGCGTGGCGCTCACGCTTGCGGCAGCGTGTTTTGCCGCGGGCACCTGTATCACGCGCTGCTATGTGCAGATTGCTGCTCCCGACAGTGAGCAGGGCGAGTGCGTTGTCGCAACGTATTTCTTTGGGCGCGCGGCCTATCTGGCCGATTGCGTGCCTGTCGCCAAGGATCTTGAGAGCATGGACATGGACGATATGCCGTGCAAGCGTGTGCTTGAGGCATATGAGTCAACCGCTCCGGAGACGATTGAACCTGCGGAGGTTCATACTCGTCCGCGTGATGACCATCGCATGCTGCCGCCGGCGCTGCGCGATCTGCTGCTTGCCGATACAGCTGACGAGCTGGAGGTCATGGAAGAGGACGATGACCCATACGTGGCCCGTGTTGTTGAATTGCGCGAGCAGGCAAAAGTCGACCGTACAGGTGCTTTTGAAGGCTTTTCCCGTCTTGTTGAGGAGTTGGAGGCTAAGTGCGCCGTCGCCGAGCTTTTGGCGACAGGTCCGGTTCAAACGCAGTTTTGCGATAACCAGCTGGTGCGCATGGTGCTACCGGTGTTGGAAGAAGACCGCTCTGTACGAATCCTTCGTGCGCCCGATGCGCTGTACTTTGCCCAGCACGAGATCTGCAGCTTTTACGCCGAGCAAGAGGACTTTGAACGAGCACTGCCCGAGGTGCGCCATCTTTACGATCTGGCGCGCTCGTCCATGCAGTCGCACTTTGCGCTCATCAACGTGCTTGCGCGTCTGGAGCGCTTTGACGAGATTATCGAGGTGGCGCGCCACGGCCTACGTATTGCCAGCGATCGTTCTGCAATCGGCTACCTGTTCTATCGCTTGGCGTTTGCCTATTGGAATTGCGATCAGCTCGACCTGGCGCTGGTTTGTTACCGTCTGGTGCCGCGCGGCGAGGAGTCGGGCAGCAGCGCGCTGGAAGAAATGCAGGGCCTTATGAACGAGATGGGTGTCAGCGAGCCTCCGACGTTCGAGGAAGCGGTCGAGACCATCCGCAGGGCTGGACTCGAATTGCCGCCCGTGCCCGCGGTGGCCAACCAGCTTGCGGATGCCGCCGTGCAGCTGGTCGATAACGGCTTCTTTTTCCTGGCGCGCGGTTGCATCTTCCAAATGTGGCGTACCATGGGCAACGACGAGCTCGGCTCCCTCAACCGCTCGCTGGGGTAGGGGCGAAAACTGCAAGGAGGAAAGGCCGCCGGGCAATTAGAAAATTACCTCTTGCCCAACTTCGACTGTTTGGTTACTATAGAACGGCTGTTACGGAGAGCTGACCGAGAGGCCGAAGGTGCTCGCCTGCTAAGCGAGTATGCCCCAAAAGGGCATCTGGGGTTCGAATCCCCAGCTCTCCGCCAGTACGAATTTGAAGAAGGGTCCCATTTGGGGCCCTTTTTATTATCAAGAATGGCGGCTGGGGATTCGAACCTCAAAAAAAGAGGCATCCTTTCGGACGCCTCCCTTCAGTGGGCTTATTATTCTTGCGCACTACACCTCGGGCGCCTTGGCGACGGTCTCGCTTTCTGCCGTGAGCGGGCGGTTGTCGATGCGGCGGCCCAAGCGATCGAGCTTCACGAGTAGCCACTCAATGGGATTCGGCCCTGCGCCTTCCTCGTCGGCAACCAGGTCCATGACGGCGATCTTGGTGCCATCCTGCTTGAGCGTAACGCTGCCCACCTTGTCGCCCACATGCACCGTGCCCGAAAGATCGTCGTAGCTAACCTTTTCGGTCACCTCGCCGGCAAGGGAAAACACGGTCGCTTGCGCCGTAGGATCGGCGAGCGTGGCGTCGATCGTCTTATCCGTCCAGTCGGTTTGGCCAATGCGCGCCATAAGCGGGTTGCCGTTGGCGGTCTTTTCCTGCGTGTTGGCGATTGCGACCGTCACCTTGTGACCGTAGTACCAATTGGCAAGGGTTGCGGTATCGGTAAAGCGCTGGTCGGTGGTGGTGGAGTTCAAAACGACGGTGTAGATCTCGTCGCCATCGCGGTTGTAGGCACCCGTAAAGCAATAGCCTGCATCATCGGTGGTGCCGGTCTTGCCACCGATGTTGCCATCTTGGCCTAGCAAATAGTTATGCGTGTCCATGGAATGCGAATGGTCGGTGCCGTCGGCGCCCGTGACCTCGATCCAGGAATCTTCGCTCGCTACGACCTCGCGGATCGTGTCGTTTTTCATGGCCTCCTGCATCATCAGCGCTACGTCGTGTGCGGTTGAGTGCATATCGCCAGCCCACTCATCAAAGTCCAGACCATGCGGGTTTTCAAAAAGCGTGCCGGTGCAACCGAGCTTCTTAGCGCGCTCGTTCATGGCTTTCACAAATGTTGCCTCGGCGTCTTTGGTCTTAGGGTCGATCTTCTTGCCCACATATTCGGCGAGCACGATGGCGGCGTCGTTGCCCGAGGGAATCATCAGGCCGCGCAGTGCCTGCTTCACGGTGAGCTCGTCGCCTTCGAGTAGGCCGGCTGTTGAATTGCCCACGGTGGCTGCGGCGTTGCTCACCGTGACCTTCTCGTCCATCTTGCAATTCTCGACGGTTAGGATTGCGGTCATGACCTTGGTGATCGAGGCAATCTTGACCTGCTCATCGGCGCCGCGGGCATAGTAGACGGTGCCGTCTTTGCCCATGACGAGGGCATTGGTCGCATCGATATCGGGCAGGTTTTCGGCCGTGATGCCGCGCGCATCGGCGGTTTTGCCGCAAACATTGTCGGTCGTGAGTACTTGGGCGCCGGCGACGGTGGGCACGCCAGCGGCAAGGGCGATAGCGCAGACAAAGCCGGCGGCAAGCTGGGCTGAGCGCTTTGCAAAAGAGGTGAGGGACTTCACGGATTTCGCTTTCGACGGGATGGTCTCTTCTGGAACTAGAGTATATCGTTTGCCGGCGTCGGCGATCATCGCGTGCGTGCGTGGCCCACATCCGCGCCCGAACGGGCACAAGGGTGCTTAAGGCCGACTTAATCACCAACGCTTGTTGTGTGTGGCATGCGTCCCCTCGGGCATAATGGAGCGCGAGAGGAGCACGCATGAACGAGCGCATTTTGGTAGTTGATGACGAGAAGGCCATCGCCGACTTGGTTGGTATCTACCTTACAAAAGAGGGCTTTGATGTCCAGATTGCCTATAGCGGGGCCGATGCTGCCAAGGCAATCCTGGAGCAGGAGTTCGATCTGGCACTGTTGGATGTCATGCTGCCCGATATCGATGGCTTTGAGCTACTGCGTACGATCCGTTCCGGCCATACCTATCCTGTGATCATGCTGACGGCGCGCGATGCCCAGCAAGACAAGATCGAGGGCCTTTCGCTTGGCGCGGACGATTACGTGGTTAAGCCGTTCCGTCCGCTGGAGCTCATCGCGCGCGTGCACGCTCAGCTTCGCCGCTACACCAGCTACGGTAGCCGCTCGCAGGCGGCCGAGTCGCCGACCATCCAGCTCGACGGCCTGGAGATCAACCGCGATGCTCGTTCCGTAACGGTGGACGGTGCACCGGTGCGCCTCACGCCCATCGAGTATTCCATCTTGCTGTATCTGGTTGAGCATCGCGGCAGCGTGGTAGCCGTGGAGGATCTGTTCCGCGCGGTGTGGAACGAGGATGTTATGCCCGGCTCCAACAATACGGTGATGGTGCACATTCGCCACCTGCGCGAAAAGATTGGCGACGACGCTCAAAAGCCGCGCTTTATCAAAAACGTCTGGGGCGTCGGCTACATAATCGAATAGCGCCTTTGATGGTGGGGAAGTGGATATGACAAAAGACGATAGGCAGGCATTCGAGGTGCCCGATCGACTCTTTGAATACGTACGGGCAGTCGTCGACAACCGCGCGCTTGCGACGGTGCTGCTCTTTTTGCTGAGCCTGCTGCTGATTGGCATCGACAACATCGCCGGAGTCTTAGCGGTGCTGCTTGTCGGCTTTTTGCTGATCGATCGATTTGAAATCGTATGCCGTTGCGTGGTGATTGGCGGTGCCGCGTGGGCCATGACGTTGGCGATTGGCGCCATGGCGCTCGGCGGCATCGAAGGGCCAGTGCTGTTCGATGCCGGCTTTGTATTCAACATGCTTGGCTTTGTGCTGGCGCTTGCCGTGTGCGTGCTGTTCTTTTGCGGCCGCGCCCTGTACTACCATGGCTACGAGCAGGGCGAGCAGCATGCCGATTGTGTGCTGGCCGCTCGTATTCAAGATCGCCTGATCGATCACCCCGACACCTGGGATAACATCGACGGCGACTTCTTGGAGGTCGAGGGCGCCCTTAACCGCGTGCGTGACCGTGAGCGCAAGGTGCAGCAAGCTCTGCGTGACGAGTCGCATCGCAAGGACGATTTGGTCACGTACTTGGCACATGACCTACGCACCCCGCTTGCCAGTGTGGTGGGCTATCTTTCGCTGCTGCAAGAGGCTCCTGAGCTGCCGGTTGAGCAACGTGCGCGCTTTACGGGCGTGGCACTCGACAAGGCGCACCGGCTCGATGCGCTCATCGAGGAGTTCTTCGATATCACGCGCTTTGACTTCCACGATATCGTGCTCACGCGCGGCTATGTTGATCTGGGGTTGCTGCTGGCTCAGGTGGCTGACGAGTTCTATCCCATCCTCAACGAGCAGCATAAGGAAGCCCAAGTTGATATTCGCGAGGACCTGACGGTGCTCGTGGATGGCGACAAGATGGCCCGCGTGTTCAACAACATCATGAAAAACGCCGTCGCCTATAGCTACGAGGGCTCGACCATCACGATTGAGGCCAGGCGCCAAGACGATGGTGGCGTGCGCGTGCGCTTTATCAATCAGGGCGATCCTATCCCTGCGGCTAAGCTCAAGGTAATCTTTGAGAAGTTCTATCGCCTGGATGCGGCGCGTGCGACCAATCGCGGTGGTGCCGGTTTGGGCCTTGCTATTGCCAAGGAGATCATCGCGGCACACGGCGGTACCGTTGCATGTGAATCGACGCCCGAACACACGATATTCACCATCGAGCTGCCCGCCGCATAGCTAGCGTGCCCTTACAAACACTTGACAATGTGCTCACGTGCGTATGAGCCGCGATTCCTACTATCGATACTGCTGAATTGATATCGATATGGAGGTGTGCGGTATGACGGCTGCTGCGGCTGTGGAGCCCACGGAGCTTGAAGAACTCATGGAAGCGCAGGCCGAGGCCGCGCATGAGCGCGAGGTTGGGGATGCGACTCGCCCCACGGCAGAGGGTCTTGCCGCCTCGCCGACGCGCATCGACGTCGAGGGCATCGACCTGTTCTATGGCGACCACCATGCGCTCAAGGACGTGAATATCAAGATCCGCGACAAGCAGATCACCTCGTTCATCGGGCCTTCGGGCTGCGGAAAGTCCACGTTGCTGCGCTGCTTTAACCGCATGAACGACGGCATCAAGGATTGCCGCATCGAGGGCAAGATTGCGCTCGATGGTCAAGATATCCTGGGCGATTGCGACATCTGCCGTTTGCGCCAGCGCGTGGGCATGGTGTTCCAACGCCCCAACCCATTTCCCATGAGCATCTACGACAACGTCGCCTACGGTCCTCGCGGTATGGGTGTGCGCGACCGCGCCGTGCTCGATGAGCTGGTCGAGGACTCCCTGCGTCGCGCTGCCCTGTGGGACGAGGTCAAGGACAAGCTCAAAGAGTCAGGCCTGGGTCTTTCGGGTGGACAGCAGCAGCGCCTGTGCATCGCCCGCGCACTTGCTGTGCAGCCCGACATTCTGCTGATGGACGAGCCGACCTCGGCGCTCGACCCCGTGTCGACGCTCGTGGTGGAGCAGCTTGCCTGCGAGCTCAAGGAAACCTGCACGCTGGTGGTCGTGACGCACAACATGCAGCAGGCCGCGCGTATTTCCGATTCGGTTGCGTTCTTTTTGCTGGGTGAGCTGGTGGAGCACGCGCCTACCGCGCAACTCTTCAAAAATCCGTCCGATCCGCGCACGGCGGATTATTTGACGGGGCGTTTTGGCTGACGCTGTCTTTTACAGGTGCTTTTAGGGTTAAGATGCGGTCATATCGGCCGCAAAGGGGTTCAACATGATCTATTACGTCGAGGACGATGACAACATCAGGGATTTGACGGTCTACGCGCTGCGCAAGCAGGGAATCGAGGCCGAGGGCTTTTCGTGTGATGGCGAGTTTAAAGCTGCCGTGGCACGACGGGTGCCCGATGCTGTGCTGCTCGATATCATGCTGCCCGACACCGATGGCTTGGCGATTATGCGTCGCCTGCGTGCCGATCGCCTGACGGCGACGGTGCCCATCATGATGCTTACCGCCAAGGACACCGAACTCGACAAGGTGATGGCGCTCGATGGCGGTGCCGACGATTACCTGACTAAGCCGTTTTCGCTCATGGAGCTTGCGAGCCGCTGCCGCGCACTGCTGCGTCGCGGCGGCATGGTCAAGCAGGCGAGCGATGTGCTCAGCGTGGGCGACATCGTGCTCTCGCCCAGCCATCGCGAGGTGACCGTTGCCGGCGAGCCGCTTAAGCTCACCCTGCGCGAGTTCGACCTGCTCGAGTACCTCATGCGCAAGCCCGGCGTGGTCTTTACCCGCGAGTCGTTGCTGCAGAGCGTGTGGGGCTGGGACTTCGACGGCGGTTCGCGCACCGTTGACGTGCACGTGCAGACGCTTCGCCAAAAACTGGGCGAGCATGCCAGCGCCATCGAGACCGTGCGCGGCGTGGGTTATCGCCTGGCCGAGCCTTCTGCCGGTGATGGTGCCGAAGGCGACGACACCGCGGCCACCGCATCGGAGGAGTAACCCGTGGTCTTCGCCCCCCAGGGAAAACATACGCTGTCGCACCGCGTTTTTGTGACGATCTTTGTCTGCGCCATGGCGGTTATCGTGGCGTTTACGGTGCTGGGTGCGTTCTTTGTGCAAAACACTTTGGCGGATGCCACGAGTGCCAATCTGGCGCAGGAAACTGAGCTCATTGCTGCCGCCCTCGACGAGCAACAGGAGCCCATTCCGTTCTTGCGAAGCCTCGATCGCGAGGATCTTCGTATCACGCTGATCAATAAGGACGGATCTGTTGCCTACGACAACGAGGCGTCGCCTTCCACACTGCCCAACCATGGCGATCGCCCCGAGGTCATCGAGGCCTTTGAGAGTGGTTCGGGTTCCGCGGAGCGCGCAAGCTCTACACTCGACGAGATTATGCTGTATCGCGCCGTCACCCTTGATAACGGCCAGGTCGTTCGCTTGGCGCAGGCCCAGCCTGGCGTTGCGGCGATTTTGCTGTCGATGCTGGCGCCGATGCTGCTTATCGCAGCAGCGGGTGCAGTACTCTCGTTTTTTATGGCGCGCCGTGAGTCCCGTGCCATCATCGCGCCGTTGCAAGAGGTGGATTTGGATCACCCACGCCGTAGCTATGAGCACGCCTATGCCGAGATGGTCCCCATGCTTGAGCGTATCGAGTCGCAGCGCCAGGAACTCAAGCGCCAAATGGCGGTGCTAGCGGACAACGACCGTATGCGCCGCGAGTTCACGGCGAATATCACCCATGAGCTCAAGACGCCGCTTACGGCGATTTCGGGCTATGCCGAGCTCATCGCAAATGGCATGGTCGAGGGCGAGGACGACCTGCGCAACTTTGGCGGTCGCATCTATCGTGAGGCGGGCCGCTTGGCAGCGCTTGTCAACGACATCCTTACGCTGTCTAACTTGGACGAGGCCGAACGTGCAACTGAGGGCGAGGCGGTGCCCATTGGGTCCACGGAGCCTATTGAGCTCTCGCGTGCGATCTACGCGGTTGAACAGCGTCTTGAACAGGTTGCCCGTCAGGCGAATGTGACGATAAGTCATGAGACCAAGCCTGTGGTCATCGAAGGCGTGTCGCGCTTGGTCGACGAGCTCATCTATAATCTGGCAAGCAACGCCATCCGCTACAATCGGCCCGGCGGTACGGTTACGCTGCAGTGCGGCACTAACGACGAAGGCCATCCGTTCCTCGCTGTCGCCGACACGGGAATCGGTATCGCGCCTGAAGAACAGGGCAAGGTATTTGAGCGGTTCTATCGCGTGGACAAGAGTAGGTCCAAGGCACGCGGCGGAACCGGCCTGGGGCTTGCCATTGTCAAGCATGCGGCCCTGTATCATCACGCCACGCTTGATCTGTCGAGCGAGTTGGGCGTGGGAACCACCATTACGGTGACGTTTCCCATACAGCAGGACGAGCCATTCGCATAGCGATACAACACAGATATTGATGTAGACGCCGCATTTGACTTTCGGGTGCGGCGTTGTTGTGCAATTTTACGATTGCTTCCGACATTTTTACAGGAGAGCCTGTTTCTTATGTATAGAGTTTGGTCTCGGTAAAAAGATGCGATAACATACGGACAGTTTTGTCAATCCGAACTGGGGAAATGAAAGGCAAGCTGCATGACCCTTCTCGAACTGTTCCAGCTGCTGAAGAAGCACCTCAAGCTGGTCATCACCCTTCCGGTGGTCTGCGCGATCGCCATGGGCATCGTGTCCTTCGTTGCGATGGACAACACCTATACCGCGACGACGAGCATGTACATTCTCGCCAAGACCGACGATAGCGGTCAGATGAGCTACAACGATCTCTCGGCGAGCCAGATGCTTTCCAACGATATCGCCACGCTGCTGGATAGCGATAGCGTTAAGAGCGGCGCCGCCAAAGAACTGGGCCTCACCGATTTGGATGACTACAAGGTGTCTGTTTCCTCCGAGACCACCACGCGTGTCATTACGCTTTCGGTTACCGGCACCGATGCCAAGGAGACGGCTGAGGTCGCAAAGGCCATTGCCAGCTCGGTGAGTACGGTCGCTCAGAACGTCGGCGCTGCCCAGAGCATCAACGTTATCGACGAGGCTAAGACCCCCGAAGCCCCCAGCGGCCCCAAGCGCACGCTGTATATTGCCGTCGCGTTCCTCGCCGGTATCTTTATCGCAGTTGCCTATGTCGTTTTGGCGGACATGCTCAATACCCGCATCCGCGGTGCCGAAGAGGCAGAAGAGCTCCTGGGTATTCCCGTTGTTGGCCGAATTCCGGCTATGAAAGGTGGTAAATAGGCATGGCTAAGGCAAAGAACACCGATAAGCTCGTTGTGCAGAATGCCGCCAAGACCCTTCTGGCCAACATCCGCTTTGCGAGCGTGGATGACCCCATTCGCACCATCACCGTTACCTCCTCGATTCCCAACGAGGGCAAGTCTACGGTTTCCATTAACCTTGCTCAGGCAATCGCCACGAGCGGCAAGTCCGTGCTCCTGGTCGAGGCCGATATGCGCCGCAGGTCCCTTTCCGATATGCTCGGCGTTCGTTCGCGCGGCGGACTCTATGCGGTCCTTTCCGAGCAGATCTCCATTGACCAGGCAATTGTCGAGACGGGTCAGAAGAACTTCTACTTCCTCGATGCTGAGCCGCATATTCCCAATCCTGCCGACATCATCGTCTCCCATCGCTTTGCCAAGCTGGTCAAGGCACTGTCTGCTAAGTTCCAGTACGTCATCTTCGATGCTCCTCCGGTCGGCACCTTCATCGATGCTGCCGAGATTGCCAGCCTGACCGACGGCGCGCTGTTCGTGGTGCGCGAGGACTTTACCAAGCGCGAAGAGGCGCTCAACGCTATCGCCCAGCTTAAGAAGTCCGAGAAGGTCAAGCTCATCGGTACCGTCATGAATTACTGTGAGACCGAGACCAGCGAGTACTATTATTCTTACTACACCAAGGACGGTAAGAAGGTTAAGAAGGGCTCCGACGATCAGGGCACTTCCAAAAAGGGCATTTTCACCAACCGAGCAAACGTTTAGTTGATTAAGGCTGACCTATGCGTGACATTCATTGCCATATCTTGCCGGGTGTAGACGACGGCGCCGCCGATCTCGAAGAGAGCTTGGCGATGCTCGAGGCTGCCAAGCGGGCCGGTGTAACCAGAATCGTTTGCACTCCTCACTGCCGTGATCCCTATTTTGATTACGACAAGATGTGGGATGCCTTTGAGCTGCTGCGCGATAACGCTGACGGTTTTCCGCTCCAGATGGGCTTCGAGGTCAACCATCGAAAGCTCGTTGAGCTTGGTATCGATGCCGCGGATCACTTGCATTTCGATGGGACCAACGAGTTTCTGCTCGAGCTTTCGACGCATGCCGATGCGTATGCGTTTAGAGAGTACGAGAACACGATTTACGATTTGCAGTGCCGTGGCTATCAGGTGATCATCGCTCATCCTGAGCGCTATCGTGCGGTTCAAAAGGATGTAAGCGTGGCGGAGCGCCTGGTCGATATGGGCTGCAAGCTGCAGGCTTCGGCGGACTTTATTGCCGGCGGTCGCTTTGGTCGCGAGAAAAAGCCGGCACAGCGCCTGTTCGATCAGAACCTGTACAGCTTCATCGCGAGCGATGCCCATAACGTGGGTCATTACGACTGTCTGGCGAAGGCTCGCGCGAAGTTTAGCGTGCGCGGAGCTCATTTTCGCTAAAATCTGTCCCTAACGTTCGCGTTGAATGAAAGGGCAGCTATGGATATCCAACTTAAGACGGGATGCTTTGATGACGCGGCGTTGGTGCGCCGCGTCGTTTTTATGGACGAGCAGGGCTACGAGAATGAGTTTGACGCTATCGACGAGGATCCGAACTGCATCCATGTGACGCTCTATGTAGACGGTGAGCTTGCCGGTTGCTCGCGCGTGTTTCCCGAAGAACTCGAGCGCGCAGCTGACGCAGAGGCTCCGGTGTCGCCGGCGTGCGACTTGGACGAAGGCGTCGCGGCGGGGGAGACCTACATTATGGGGCGCGTGGCCGTGCTGCCGAGCATGCGCCGTCGCGGTTTGGCGAGCAAGATTGTCGAGGCCAGTGATACGTGCGCGCGTGATGCCGGCGCCAAGCTCATTAAGCTGCACGCGCAGGAATACGTGCTGCCGCTCTATGCCAAGGCGGGTTACACGCAGATTGCCCCGGTGGACTACGAAGACGAGGGCCAGCCCCATGTTTGGATGGCCAAGCGCGTAGATGGCAGATAGGGACGTTCCTTTCCTGCCGGCAGTCGGGGACACTCCTTGGCAATTGGCGCATCAGAGCGTTTGGACATACAGTTTTTCGATTCCGTATGTATATATGCGCGCTAATGGGTTATAAAATCTAAGTCTGGACATAGCAGGTCTGCGATGCGGCTCGGGCAACCGGGCCGTTTTTGCGGACGGGGGTAGCGCGAAAGGACTGCACATGCGTCAATTTAAGACCGAGAGCAAAAAACTGCTCGACCTCATGATCAACTCCATCTACACCAATAAGGAAATCTTCCTGCGCGAGCTTATCTCCAACGCGAGCGACGCCGTCGACA
>CAJJPN010000024.1:0-18046 GCA_905193635.1 Coriobacteriaceae bacterium | reverse complement strand
GTCGGAGGTACCGGTAGTTAAATAATCTCAATTAATCTTTAAGTCCAAAGAGGTTATCGGCTTCATCGTCAGGCATATATTCCAGTACATCGCCCGGTTGGCAGTCGAGTGCCCGGCATATCGCGTCAAGAGTTGAAAAGCGCACGGCAGAAACCTTGCCCGTCTTGATGCGCGACATATTGACCTGGGAGATGCCCACGCGTTCCGCAAGCTCTTTGGATGAGATCTTGCGTTCGGCGAGCATGCGGTCGAGCCGCAGAATAATCATGGATTCCCCCTAGAGCAACTCGTCATCTTGTATTTGCAGGATACACCCGTACTGGAAGACGCTGGCAATCAGGCTAATAATCAGGCCTGCAAAGACCATAGAGAGGTCGAGGTGCTGGCCGCCAAGCGCATCCGTAAAGTTGCCGCCAAATCCTGAGAGTATCAGCCCCGTGACTATGGCACCAAGAAGCTTCACAGCAACGCCGCCAATAAGGAACAAATGTCCTACTTGACGTAGTATGCGGATGCATTCGAGGTCAAAGGGCCTGCCCGCCTTTTCAATGGCGGAGAAAAACCTGTATGCGCTTAGCACAATGGCAAGCGCAAGGCATGTCATCATGGCGCTCCCTATGGCAGTATGACCGTCGTGCGCGACAAGCATAAGAGGGGTCTGTTCATTGGCGCCGACGAGAGCGAGAGATGGCCCTTCGCCGGCATTAAGCTCTACGGATTGGAGGCAGAACCCTTGGGAGAGGCTAGGCAATATGAGTAGAAGCTCGATTGCAATGACTGCGAGAAGTCCCAGAGCGAGCGCTACGGCGGTGCAGATTGTGGCCCATTTGCAGATGTGAGCGAGCTTCCTCAGATCGGCTATTGCCTGTTCGCGGTTGATGGATTCATTCGATTTGGATACGTTCCAGCGGATCATAGCTCCTCCAACCAATGTCTAGGATGATATTTAAATCTTATAACATACTTAATGATAAACGATAAACAATTACAGATTAGAGTAAGTTATGTTTGTAAGACGAATAGCGAGAGCTTATGGCATATTTAGGGAGTGAGAGTTTGGCACGTGGGGGATGGACGAGTATCGAAATTTCCCGCAACCGCGCAAGTGCTTCATCGGGTCTCCCTAATTCATATGGAAAAGGAGCTGCAAACGATTGGAAATAACCGCTGAGCGGTCGAAAACTACCGTTCACCGATAATTTCTAAACTGGTTCTAACTGGTATTAAGTCAAAAAGACCAATTCACAAATCTTCACAATGACCTGCATTTTTTCTACATGCCTTTTTGGCCACCCTGCGTTGTTTAGACACAGAAAAGGTTCCGATCTTTCGTCAAAGTATTTCGAAACGGTTTCAAAACCGCAGGTAGAAGTGTTAACGAGCGGTAAACGGTCGATTTATCGCCGTGAGCGGTGCAAAAACGTTTTACTGCGTGAATCAGCGAAAGCGACCTCTTCTGTGATGATATAGTGACAACAACACGTCACGTGGTTACTACCAGTTGAGAGACCACTGGTCTTCAAAGAACGCTTTCCAAGAAGCTTTAAGGGCGTCCGCCCGCTGGCTTCCGAACATCATCGGACTCAGATCGTACACACCTTCGGAAGGGAAATTTGAATGGTTGGCTTTATTCTTACCGGTCATGGACAGTTCGCACCCGGCCTCGCAAACGCTATCGCTATGGTCGCTGGCGACCAGCCCGCTTTTACCGTCGTTCCTTTTGAGGGCGACCAGGCTGCTTCCTACGGTGAGGATCTCCGCGCCGCTATTACCGCCATGCGCGAGGAGTGCGATGGCGTGCTCGTCTTTACCGACCTGCTTGGTGGTACCCCGTTCAACCAGGCAATGATGATTGCCCAGGATGTCGACAACGTCGAGATTCTGACTGGAACTAACCTTCCCATGGTTATTGAGCTTCTGTTCCTCCGCGGCAACGCCACGCTCGCCGAGCTTGGCGAGCAGGCCGTGACCGTTGGCCAGACGGGCATCACCGCCCAGACGGTCGCCTCCGTCGCTGGTGCCGAGGAAGAGGATATCTTCGGCGACGAGGACGGCATCTAATGGCCGATTTCGGAGCCAGTGTTCTGAGTTCCTCGGTCGCTCTTTTGGGCCTGCTTGTCATCATGGGCTTGATTTACACCATCTGGTCGCAAATCAACATGAAGAAGAAGCAGAAGTACTTCAAGGAGCTGCACACGGAGCTCAAGCCGGGTCAGGAGGTTCTTTTCGCCGGCGGTATCTACGGAACCGTCAAAGGCATCGAAGGCGAAAAGGTCCAGATCAAAGTCCGATCCGGTGCCGTCGTAGATGTTTCGCGTTACGCGATTCAGGAGATTAAGTAACTGTCGTCAGCAATCAACGAAAGGAAGCTGATCAACATGGCAGAACCCAACATTCTTCTTACCCGCATCGATAACCGACTGGTTCATGGTCAGGTCGCGACCCAGTGGAACTCCACCCTGGGCTCCAACCTCATCCTCGTCGCCAACGACGACGTGTCGACCAACACCATGCGTCAGAACCTCATGAAGATGGCCGCTCCCGCCGGCGTCGCTACGCGTTTCTTCTCCCTGCAGAAGACCATCGACGTCATTGGCAAGGCGAGCCCGCGCCAGAAGATTTTCATCGTGGCCGAAACACCGGAAGACGTGCTTACGCTCGTCAAGGGCGGTGTGCCTATAAAGAAGGTAAACATCGGCAACATGCACATGTCGGAAGGAAAGCGCCAAGTCGCCACCTCCGTCGCAGTTAACGACGAGGATGTCGCTGCGTTTAAAGAGCTGCAGGAATTGGGGGTGGAGTTGGAGATCAGGCGCGTTCCGAGCACGCCTGTTGAGGATACGAGCAAGCTCTTCTCGTAATCCTCGTGATCCACGTTGTCAGGAGTGAAACCCTGACATTCTGTACGTGATATCCAAAGTGCGTACATACATTTTGAAAGGAGGAGCAAGATGGAATTCTCGATCATTCAGGTCGCACTGGTCTTCGTTGTTACGTTCATCGCGGCAATCGACCAGTTCAACTTCCTCGAGTCTCTCTATCAGCCCATCGTCACCGGCGCCGTCATCGGTCTTATCCTTGGCGACCTCAACACCGGTCTTCTCGTGGGTGGTACTTATCAGCTCATGACGATCGGCAACATGCCGATCGGAGGCGCTCAGCCGCCTAACGCCGTCATCGGCGGCATCATGGCAGCCATTCTCGCTATCGCTACGAAGCTCGAGCCCAACGCGGCAGTCGGCCTCGCCATTCCGTTCGCTCTGCTTGGCCAGCTTGGTGTTACCCTGGTCTTCACGCTTATGTCCCCGCTTATGTCCTCGGCCGATAACATGGCTCACAACGCGGACACCAAGGGCATCGAGCGCCTGAACTACTTCGCCATGACCCTGCTCGGCCTGATCTTCGCTGTTGTCGTCACCCTGTTCTTCATCGCTGGCGCCACCATCGGTCAGACCATCGCTTCCGCCATCCCGACTTGGCTGCAGACCGGTCTGTCCGCTGCAGGCGGCATGATGCGCTTCGTCGGCTTCGCCGTCCTGCTCAAGGTTATGATGAACCGCGATATGTGGGGCTTCTTCCTCATGGGCTTTGGCCTCGCGCTCATCACCGTTGCCAACGATTCTCTGGCAACCCCTGCCCTGCTCATCCTCGCTCTCATCGGCTTCGGCATTGCTTTCTGGGACTTCCAGCAGCAGACCGAGCTGAAGGGTGCAGCTGTTTCTGACGGAGGTGACTTCGAAGATGGCATCTAATGAGTATGTGATCCCGGAGCACTACGAGGATCTCACTCCTGCTCCGCAGCTCGACCAGAAGACCCTCAACAAGATGGCTTGGCGCTCCTGCTTCCTGCAGGCATCGTTCAACTACGAGCGCATGCAGGCCGCTGGCTGGCTTTACTCCATCATCCCCGGTCTGGAGAAGATCCACACCAACAAGAACGACCTCGCGGCTTCCATGAGCCACAACCTGGAGTTCTTCAACACTCACCCGTTCCTCGTCACCTTTGTTATGGGTATCGTGCTTTCGCTCGAGCAGAACAAGGTTGACATCCCCACGATCCGCGCCGTCCGCGTCGCCGCAATGGGCCCGCTCGGTGGTATCGGTGACGCCCTGTTCTGGCTGACGCTCGTGCCTATCACGGCCGGCATCACCTCCAACATGGCCATCAACGGCAACGCCGCTGCGCCGATCATCTTCCTGGTGATCTTCAACGTCGTCCAGTTCGCTCTGCGCTTCTGGCTCATGAACTGGTCCTACAAGCTTGGCACCAGCGCTATTGACGCTCTGACTGCCAACATGCAGGCCTTCACGCGTGCCGCTTCCATTATGGGCGTCTTCGTCGTCGGTTGCCTGGTCGTCACCATGGGTGGCACCCAGATCAACCTCCAGATCCCCAACGGCACCACCCGTGGCCTCTCCGCTACTACCGTGATCGTCTCCGAGAAGGAGGCCGAGAACTTCACCGGTATGGAGGGCATCGATACCGAGACCGCTGAGGCCGGTACCATCGCCATGACCGATGAGGACGGCAACGCCCTCACCGCTTCCGATGCCGACGGCAACGCTGTCGAGTGCGGCGTCACCGATCTGGGCAACGGCATGGAGTCCGTTACCTACGGCACCGTCACCGAGGATCCGGTCAACTTCTCTGTTGCCGACACCCTCAACACCATCGTCCCGAAGCTTGTCCCGCTTATGCTTACGCTGCTGCTTTACTACATGTTCGCTAAGCACAGCTGGACCCCGACCAAGGGCATTCTGCTGCTCTTCGTTCTGGGCATCCTGGGCGCTGGCCCGCTTGGTCTCTGGCCGAGCATCTGGTAAGGCTCTAGCTTGAGGGGTGTGTCCCTACGCGGCTCACACCCCGACCCCTTAAGCCATGTGTATGTTAAAAGCCGCGTGCTCGAAAGAGCGCGCGGCTTTTGTTTTCTTAATGATTCGGGTGTTGCAGACCGATAATGCTTAACACCCAAGGTAGTAGCCTAGTTTGAGCAAAAGGGAGGATAGGATGGCGATCGGAGCGCGTAAGCAACCGCTGTACGATCAGCTGGTCGATATTCTGACCGAAAAGATTGACCATGAATATCGCGCCGGTGACATGATTCCTTCCGAGCGCGAACTTTCGGAGCGCTATGGTCTCTCGCGCACTACGGTACGCCTAGCTCTGCAGGAACTGGAGCGTTTAGGACTGGTGGTTCGGCAGCACGGTCGCGGTACCTTTGTGACCGACCGTTCGGCAAAGGCAACCAATCTTATGCAGTCCTACAGCTTTACCGAGCAGATGCGCGCGATGGGTCGCGACCCCGAGACAACGATTCTCGATTTTTGCGAGATGGAGGCCGATAAGAATCTGGCCGAGCATATGGGATTACGTATCGGTGATCGCATTTTTAAGCTCAAGCGCCTTCGTTCTGCCGACAACATGCCCATGATGGTCGAACGTAGCTATCTACCGGTTCGTCAATTTCTGTCCCTAAAGCGACCGCTGCTGGAGCGTAAGCCGCTTTACGATGTGATTGAGCAAGACTTTCAACAAAAAATACGCGTGGCCGAAGAGGAGTTCTATGCGAGCATAGCCCGTCCCACCGATGCCCACCTTTTGGAAATCGTCGAGGGCTCGCCTGTGCTCGATTTGGTTAGGACTACGTATAACGAGTCAAACGAGGTTGTGGAGTATACGCTCTCGGTTGCTCGTGCCGATCAGTTTAAATACAAGGTTTACCACCAGCGTAGCGATTAGTGTCTGCACCGTTTCCATATGATGATTCTTTGTATTTAACTGGTTACTACCAGATAACCAACCGAAGTGTATAATTGCACGTCAGAGGATTACTTCTAGAGAGAGGTATTAGAAATGTTCGAGAAGAGTGTCGAGGAGCTCACCGAGCTCGGCGCCCAGATCACCACGGCCGAGATTGCTCAGCAGCCCGAGCTTTGGCGTGATACGCTCAACATCTATCGCGAGAACAAGGAGGCCATCGAGGCCTTCCTGGCCGAGGCTCGCGCTATGGGCGAGGGCCGTCTGTCCGTTGTCTTCACCGGTGCCGGTACGTCCGACTACGTTGGCGATACCTGCGCCCCGTACCTGCGTCACGCTGGCAACACTGATCTCTACGACTTTAAGCCCATCGCCACGACCGAGATCGTGAGCGCACCGCGCGACTTCCTGCGCGCCGAGGATCCCACGCTCGTGGTTTCCTTTGCCCGCTCCGGCAACAGCCCCGAGAGCCTTGCTGCCGTCGCCGTTGCCAAGGAGCTCGTCCACAACGTCAAGTTCCTCAACATCACCTGCGCTCCCGAGGGCAAGCTCGCCGTCGAGTCCGCTGATGACCCCAATGCGCTGACGCTGCTCATCCCGCGCGCCAACGACAAGGGCTTCGCCATGACCGGTTCTTACACCTGCATGACCCTGCTCTCTACCCTTATTTTCGACACCGCCTCTGATGAGCAGAAGGCCGAGTGGGTCGAGACCATCGCCAAGATGGGCGAGGAGGTCATCGCTCGTGAGCCCGAGGTCGCCGATTACCTGGCTGGCAACTTCAACCGCGTGACCTACTTGGGTTCCGGCTCCTTCGGTGGCCTTGCCCAGGAGAGCCAGCTCAAGATCCTCGAGCTCGCTCACGGTCTGGTCGCTACTTCCTACGACACCTCTATGGGTTATCGTCACGGACCCAAGTCCTTCGTCGACGACAAGACCCTCGTGTTCGTGTTCGTCAACAACGATGCCTACACCCGTCAGTACGATATCGACATCCTCAACGAGATCGGTGGCGACGAGATCGCTCAGCACACCGTTGCCGTTCAGCAGGATGGCGCTACCGTCTACGAGGGCGAGTCCTTCACCTTTAAGGGCTATGAGGCACTCCCCGAGGGCTACCTTGCCCTGCCGTTCGTGATGTTTGCCCAGGCCATCAGCCTGCTCAACTCCGTGCGCGTGGGCAACACGCCCGATACGCCGAGCCCCACTGGCACGGTCAACCGCGTGGTTAAGGGCGTGACGATTCACCCCTTCACCGCTTAATCGCGTCCCCCCTGTAAGGGCGCCCGTCCGCTCATAACGGCGGGCGGGCGCTTTTTGTTTTCACTTGGATCGGGTATAAGCATCACCACAGTCAACTGCTTTAGAAGCAAGGAGTGCATATGAGCACGTACGCAATTAAGGCTGACAAGTTCTTCTTGCCGGCGGGCCCGCAGCTGGGCGGCTATCTCATGGTCGAGGATGGCGTCTTTGGCGCCTGGCAGGCCGAGGAGCCCTCTTGCGAGATCAAGGACTATACGGGGTCGTGGATCGCGCCGGGTATGGTCGACACCCACATCCACGGCTTCTACAACCACTCAACTACCGATAACGACCCCGAGGGTATCGATATTAGCTCGACCGAGCTCGCCCGTCGCGGTACCACCAGCTGGTTGCCCACGACGTTCACCGATGGCGTCGAGCAGATCAAGGATGCCTGCGCCGCCATCGCTCAGGCTGACGAGGGCCGCGGCCCTGACTTCTGCGGTGCTCGCATTCAGGGCATCTACCTGGAGGGCCCCTTCTTTACCATGAAGCATGTGGGCGCACAGAACCCCGCTTACCTGATTGACCCCTCCGAGGAGGTCTTTGACGAGTGGCAGGAGGCTGCCGGCGGACGTATCGTTAAGAGCGCCATGGCTGCCGAGCGCGATGGCGCCGCTGCTTATGCTGCTGCCCTCAATGCGAAGGGTGTCGTGACCAGCATCGGTCACTCTGATGCCACGTATGACGAGTGCATCGCCGCCATCAACGCCGGTGCCAGCTGCTTTACGCATACCTATAACGGCCAGCGCGGGCTGCATCACCGTGAGCCCGGTGTCGTGGGTGCTGCTATGTCCACGCCCGAGACCTACGCCGAGATCATCTGTGACGGCAAGCACGTAAACCCTGCCGCCATCAAGGCGCTGCTGCAGGCAAAGGGCTGGCAGCACACGGTGCTCATCACCGACTGCCTGGGTTGCGGCGGCATGCCCGAGGGCAGCTACACCAGTGGTGGCATGGACGTCATCATGAAGGACAACCTGTGCTGGCTCGCCGATGGCAAGAGTATTGCCGGTTCGGTGCTCACGCTTGCCCAGGGCGTCAAGAACATCGTCGACTGGGGCATCGCCAGCGCCGATATCGCCATTCGCATGGCAACCGAGGTGCCGGCACGCTCCGCGCACATCGAGGATAAGTGCGGCAGCATCATGCCGGGTCGCGACGCCGACTTTGTCGTGTTCGACCATGAGCTCACCCTCGTCGAGACGTATGTTGGCGGCCAGAGCGTCGGCAACGCCTTTACCGAGTAACGAAAGAAAAAGACGGCGGGCCCGAATCTGCTCGGACCCGCCGTACGGGTTAAACGCTCAAAAGCACCTTTACAGTTACAGCTTGTTAGCAATCTTCTTTGCCGTACGCTTAACGCCGGCCACCAGGCCTCCTGCAGGATGTTCCTTCTCGTATGCTAGACGCTTCTCGCGCTTGGCGTACTCTTCGACGATGATGTCTCCATACTCGTCTTCGATCTTGTCGAAGAAGTCGACGGCACCCTTAATTTCCTCAGCGGTCGGGTGCCCCTTTTGGACCCCGCCGGTGAGTTTGAACGGCCCCCACGTATCAAAGCCGGGGCAGCCGTAGACACCCATAAAGATGGCCTGCCTCATGCGGCAGATGCCATCGATATCCTTGCCGTACCACTTGTTTTTGCCACCGTAGGTCATAAGGCCAAACACCTTGTCCTGCGGCTGCAGCACGTTAGTGAGCACGCGTGCCATGTCCTTGTCGATCTCGGAGTAATAGATGCCCGTGGCGACACCAATCAGATGGTATTCGTGCAGGTTGGGATACTCGTTTTTGCCGAGCGTTTTCACGTCGAGGGTATCGATTTCGGGGTGCGCCTCGACGATGGCGTCCACGAGCTTTTTCGTATTGCCGTGGTGGCGTGAGGCATAAAGAATGATGGTTCGCATAAGAAGGCCTTTCAGCTGTAATTGCATCAATGTCTGTATGGTACCCCGTTACATGACCGGGATACCGGACGCATCGATGAGCGTGCGGGTTTGTTCTATGGTTAGGATTGAAACGGGCGCTTGCGTGAAATAAAGCAGTTGTTCGAAAGGATGGGTAATGGAATACGCTCTTTCCAACGATTCGATTTCTATTAAGGTTTCCACTGCCGGCGGCTCGTTTACCTCGATTGAGGCCGACGGTCGCGAGTATTTGTGGCAGGGCGACCCCGCCGTGTGGTCCGGTCAGGCGCCGGTCTGCTTCCCGATTTGCGGAGGTCTGCGCGACGGCAGCGCCATGACGTTCGCTGGGCATCATGTGAAGCTCGCCCGCCACGGGTTTGCGCGTAAGCAGGAGTGGAAACTGCTGAGCCAAAGCACGAACGAGCTGGCTGTGTGTCTGGCTTCGGAGGATAACGCCGCGCTGCTGAGCGATTATCCGTATCCGTTTAGGCTCGTCGCCCGCTATACGCTCGAGGACGCCGCCGTGCGTGTCTCCTATGAGGTTACCAACGAGGGCACCGAGGACATGCCGTTCTTTATCGGTGGGCATCCCGGCTTTAGGTGCCCGCTCGATGAGGGCGAGGCCTATACGGACTACGAGTTGCGCTTTGAGAAAGAAGAGGCTGCAGAGCTTTGCACCGCTGTCCCTTCGACTGGCTTGATTGACGTGGACAAGCGCTCCAAGAACCCCATGGTGGGAAAGACGCTGCCTCTATCGCACGAGCTCTTCGATTTTGCGGAGACCATCTTTGACGTGCTCGAGAGCCGCCAGGTCACGCTTTCCAAAAAGGGCGAGGACAAGGGCGTCCGCCTGAGCTTTGAGGGCTTCCCATATCTCATTGTGTGGAGCAAGCCCGAGGGTGATTTTGTGGCAGTTGAGCCTTGGGGCGGCCTTTCGACCTGCTCCGATGAGGACGACGTGCTTGAGCATAAGCGTGGCTGCCTTGTCGCCAAGCCCAAGGAGACCGTCGTTCGCTCGTTCACGATTGAGATTCTGTAATTCCGTTTTGTCGACTCGTATCGCGAGGCACAAGGAACCTGCGAGATAAGGAGCTAAAAATGATCCTCACCGTTACGATGAACCCGTCCGTCGATACACGCTATCAGCTCGATGAGCTCATTATCGACGACGTTAACCGTGTGACGCCCGAAAAGACCGCCGGCGGCAAGGGTCTCAACGTGGCCCGTGTACTGGGTCAGCTGGGCGACGACGTTGTGGCAACCGGTCTACTCGGCGGCCACATGGGCGCCTACATGGCCGAGCTCATGGATGCCAACGGCATTAAGAATGATTTTGTACCCATCAAGGGCGAGACTCGCATTTGCCTTAACATCCTCCACGCCGGCAACCAGACCGAGCTACTCGAGAGCGGCCCGACGATTGCCCCCGAGGAGCTCGATGCCTTTACCGCCAAGTTCGCCGAGCTTGCGAGCAAGGCCGCTGTCGTTACCATCTCGGGTTCGCTGCCCCGTGGTGTCGAGGCAGGCTACTACGCCAAGATCACGGGTATTGCCGAGAACGCCGGCGCCAAGGTGCTGCTCGATACCTCGGGTGCTTCGCTCGAGGCCGCCCTTAAGTCCGAAATTAAGCCCGAGCTGGTCAAGCCTAACCTGACCGAGATTAACGGCCTTCTGGGCACGAGCTTTACCACCGACGATGTGGACGAGCTCCGCGCCGCGCTCGCCTCTGATGCCCGCTTCTCCGATATCCCCTGGGTCGTCGTGTCCATGGGCGCTGCCGGCTCCGTGGGCTTCCATAATGGCCGTGCATTCCGCGCCAAGACCCCCGATATCCCCGCCGTTAACGCTACGGGCTCTGGCGATTCGACCATTGCCGGCTTCGCGCATGCGATTGCTGCTGGCGCGGATGACGAGACGGTGCTGCGTACCGCCAACACCTGCGGCAAGCTCAATGCCATGGATCCCATGACTGGCCACTTGGTTATGGATCGTTGGGACGAGGTTTACAACGGCGTTGTCGTGACCGAGCTGTAGGAGCTTGTGCGCCGCCCCCGGCATTGCTTGCTAGCTCATGTCGACGACAAGTGCGGTAGCATTATGCTGGGGCGCGACGCCGAGTTTGTCGTGTTCAATCCCGACCTTACCCTGGTCGAGACGTATGTGGGTGGCAACAGCGTCGGTAATGCATTTACCGAGTAGCTGCCAAATAAACGATCCGAGAGGGGATTTAGATGATTTACGGTGCATTGGGCGATATCGAGGAATACCGCGGAATGCTCAAGGGCCTCGACGTGCTGATCGACTGGCTCGAGGAGAACGACCCGGCACAGCTCGAGGTCGGCAGCCATCCGATTTTGGGTGAGAAGGTCTTTGCGAACGTCATGTCTCCCACGACGCGTCCCGAGGCTGAGGCTCACTATGAGACGCATCAGCGCTATCACGACCTGCAGATCGACGTCGAGGGTCGCGAGGCCTTCAAGGTCGCTACGGGCAGCCTGACACTGGTCCAGGAGTTTGACGAGAAGGACGACTATGATCTGGTCGATTCCGACGCCTCGATCGCCGGCGATCTTGCCGACGACAAATTCGCGCTGTTCGTTGCCGGCGAGCCCCACATGCCCACGCTCGAGTTCCCGGGCGATGGCGCACAGCCGGTCAAGAAGATCTGCTTTAAGTTGCTTGCCGACGCTTACTGGGAGGAGTAACGCGCTGCTCGTCTGAGCTGCTCGTCTGATGGCGTGATTCCATTGAGGAGCGCGCTTGGGCCCCGCTGATCGCGGTTCCTTTGGGGATTGCGGTTGGCGGGGCTTTTTGTTGAGTAGGGGAGTTGCCGGCGGCGTTGTGCTTGGATTGGCGGATGTGCGCCCGAAATCGGCAACAAAAAAGCCGCCCGAAGGCGGCTATCTTGTGCAATGGAGCCAGCGACCGGGCTCGAACCGGTGACCCCCGCTTTACGAGAGCGGTGCTCTACCAACTGAGCTACGCTGGCGGCCATGTGATGACGCAACTGAGGCGTCAACGGCTGTTTATGATACGGGACATCGCACATCCGCGCAAGTGTTCTGACGGCTTTTCTCACTTTAAATGCACTAATATTAGAGGCGTGATGTCTGCAGTGCCCATTTGGTACTTGACCTGCTGTTGAGTTGGTGGCCGACGTCCCGCTCGTATGGGTCTCAAACAGAATGGGGCAGCCATGGCTCAACCCAAGATCCTTCTCACGCGTATCGATGACCGTTTCATTTACGGGCAAGACGTTGAGCTGTGGAACGAAGCCGTGGGTTCCAATCTTGTCTTAATCGTCAACGATGAGATCGCGGCGGATTCGCGCCAATGGGCACCCATGAGGGTGGCGGCGCCAGAAGGCGTTTGGACGCGGTTTTTCTCGGTGCAAAGGACCATCGACATCATTTATACCGCAACGCCGCGCCAATGGATTCTCATCATGGTGGCGTCGCCCACGGATGCACTCGCGCTGGTTAAGGGCGGTGTGCCAATAACCAAGATCAGCATCGGCCATATGCGGGCGAGGGAGGGCAAGCGCTCTGCAACGCCTGCCATTGCCGTAGACGATACGGACATTGCCGCCTTCAAAGAGTTGCAAAAGCTCGGCATAGAGCTAGAAATCCGTTATCTCCCCAGTTCCGCCCCCGACCCCATTGGCAATCTGTTCAACTGATCCCTTGGGGACGGAGGAAAACGGATCATTTTGCCCTTGCGAGGGATGCGCGCGATGCCGCCTGTCAAAAACTATGCCCATTTACTACGTTTGATTGGCTATCGTCGAGCATGTTGAATTTGAGATAAACAAAACCGCAGGTATACTGCTCACAAATGTAACAAAAACCGGTGCATGGTCGAGCATCCCGGGCTAAACGTAGTAAATGGGCATAGTTTTGATATGTCACTCATACAGTCACAGAAAAAACGAGCCTAAAAGATGAAAAAGCGCCCGCTGGCGGTGGTGCCGGCGGGCGCTGCTGTGCGATATGTCGCGTTGCGGGCTTAGTGCCTCATAAAGTGGTATTCGATCACATTGCTGTAGGGATGGCCCGGGCCCACAATGCCCTGCGGGAACAGAGGCTGGTGCGGCGTGTCGGGGTACATCTCGGCCTCGAGGGCAAAGCCGGCGCCCCAGCCATAGTTGGCATCGTCCTTGGCGTGCTCGTCGCCCAGCCAGTTGCCGGTGTAGAGCTGCACGCCCGGGGCAGTGGTGTAGTAGTCCATCTCACGACCGGTCCACATCTCCTCGACGTGCATCGCGCGGCGCAGGTTGCGGCCGTACTGATAGCCATCGATGCACAGGCAGTGATCGTAGCCACGGGCCTGCTTGATCTGCGGGTCGTCGGCCTCCATGCCGGGTGCGACGGGGCGAAGCTCGCGAAAGTCAAACGGTGTTCCCTCGACCGGAGCAATCTCGCCGGTGGGGATGTTCTGCTCGTTAATGGGCAGGTAGTGGGCGGCGTTGGCGACAAAGAAATGTTCGCAGTCCATGCCGGCGTTATGGCCTGCAAGGTTAAAGTACGTGTGGTTGGTCATGGACACGTAGGTGGCGCGGTCGCTCTCGCAGCCATAATCGATGCGGAAGATGCCGGTGTGCGTAACGGTAAACACGGCCGTAAAGGTTCGGTTGCCGGGCAGGCCCAGCTCGCCATCCTTAAGCGAGGTGGTCATGCGCACGGCGTTATGGACCTCGTCGAGCTCAACATCCCACACACGTTTGTGCAGACCGTGCTCAAGGTCGCTGTGCAGGTTGTTGGCGCCCTCGTTGGCGGGCATATGCCAGTCTGTGCCGTCGATGGCGATCGTGGCGCCAGCGGTGCGGTTTGCCACAGGGCCGATGGTCGCGCCAAAGCAGGCGGGGTTGTCAAAGTAATCCTCGAGCTTATCGAAGCCCAGCACCACATCGCGCACGTTGCCGGGAATGTCGGGCACATCGATACCAAGCACCGTGGCGCCATAGTCCATAATGCGAACGCAGATCTCGGGCCCGTCGAGGGTGTAACGATGAACGGGGGTACCGCACGGCGCGGTGCCGAAAAGCTCGGAAGTGATCATTTGGTTCCTAACATCGAGGTATTTCCGACAAACTGTAGCGCGAACAGGCGAGATTATCACTACACCCCACTAAAGCTGGGGGTATTTTTCTCAAAAAAGTGATGATTGGAGCTGTGCGGGCGTTCATTTTTGACGCGTACGAGTCTGATACAATTTGTTCGTTACTGTTTGAATGATATGCGCGCAAAGAACGGCGAGGATTCATCGTGATTAAGGCAGAGCGACAGGATAAGGTTCGTCAGCTGCTCGAGGAGCAGGGTACGGTCTCGGTCAAAGAGATTTCGGATGCGTTGGGCGTTTCGGACATGACGATTCGCCGCGACCTCGAAGAACTTGCGAGCCTAGGCGAGATCGAGCGCGTGCACGGCGGAGCCCGCAGTGCACAGGGCCGTCCGCACGCTATGTTGCGCCATGAGTATTCGCACAGCGAAAAGCGCACTAAGCATGCCGAGGAAAAGCTGCAGATTGCGCGCCGTGCTGTGGAGCTTATCGAGGAGGGCTCGACCATCTTTTTGGGCACGGGCACCACGGTTGAGCAGATGGCCTCGATGCTGCCGACGTTTCGCCTGCGCATTGTGACCAATTCGCTTTCGGTGTTTAACCTGCTCGAGGCGCGCGAAGACTGCGAGCTGTGCCTCGTGGGCGGTATGTACCGTCGCCGCACCGCCGCTTTTGTGGGACCAACGGCCGAGGATACCCTGCGCGCGCTGGGCATCGATGCGGCGTTTATCGGCGCCAACGGCATCTTGGACGGTGACGTGTCTACGTCCAACATGGACGAGGGCCGTATCCAGCAGCTCGCTTTTAGCAAGGCAGACTCGCGCTATCTGATCGCCGACTCCAGCAAGATCGGCAAACGCGACTTCTATACCTTCTGCCGCCTGGACAGCTTGGACGCCGTGGTGTGCGAGCCGGATATTGCCGACGAGGACCGCGCCGCCATCGAGGAGCACACGCAGGTCATTTGCTAGCGAGTGCCGCCGTGCTAGATCAGGCGGGCGTAGTCCTGTGACTGGTGAAAGACGTGGGCGATATAGATCGCATCGTGCTCAAACTTGTAAAGGCACGCGTAGTTGTTGACGGGAAACGATCGATAATTGCGTGCCGCCAGCTCTTGCATGTGCGAGAGGGGACGTAAAAGCGGCTGCTCGCGAAGCAGATCAAGCTGATGTTCAAACTCAGCAACAAAATTGCCCGCCGCGCGTGGATTCATGAGGATTTGAGCAAGGTATCCGACGATACTCTCGTACTCATATCGTGCGCTTTTGAGTATTACGACGTTATAGGTCATATTTGTCTCGCATCGCGGTCGCGAAGGAGTCGTAGTCGCTGTAGTCGCCTTGCGATATCTCGTCTTCTGCTAGCATCATACGAGACAGCAGCTTGGCTTTGGCGATTTCTTCTTGCATGAGGCGATACTGGTCGCTGCTGATGCAGTGCATGGCCTCGTAGCCGTTCTTAGTTACGGTGACGTCGCGCTCAGACTCAACAAGTGCGGTGAATGTGGCAGTGTCCTTCATGTCTCGGACGGGCACACAGATGGGCATAGGTATCTCCTTCGCATTGGGACATAATTGTGCCACGTCATAAAAAATTGTCGGCGCCGCTGAATTGTCTCAATCTGTAACAGGTAGGACCGAAAAGTTCGGTTAGATGTTACGGATTGAGACAAACGTGCGGCGCGGGCCGCTCAAAAGCAAAAAAGGCAGATACGACCAAGGATGCGGGGCATCTACCGGGAAGGTCGTATCCGCCACACGGAAAGAGGCACATGGACGCAGCGCCCATGCAATCGGGATTGGTAAGGTGCTCAATCGCGCGCGATAGTCGCGGCGGCCGGTGGAGCAGGCTTGCAAGCAGGGGCAAGTGACACGCTCAACACGATTCTAAAAACAAAAAGGCCAGGATGCAGTTCATCCGGTGGTGTGTTCATCGCCTTCGTTGCCAGATTGCTCTGCACGCTGGCGCGTTGCGACGAGTTATGAGCCCATATCATGCTGAGAAGGCAAAGCCCAAGAACAAAAGTATCCCCGTCGGACCTAAGTTCCGACGGGGGCTACGGTGCGCTATCGCGCTGAATGGGTGTGATTACAATTGAGTGGCACAGGTACCCTCAACCATAGCGGGAACAGCGGCAACGCCCTGCTCGACCATGCAGTTTACATCGATATCGGTGTAGAACGCGATGTGGTTGGTGAGCAGCACGTTGGGGAACTGGCGTAGGTAAGCCATCTTGCGGTTGGCAAGAATGTCGTGCATACGGTTCTCATGGTAGATGCCCACTTCGTCCTCGAAGACGTCCATAGCAAGCGCACCGATCTTTTCGGACTCAATCGCCTCGATGACGGCATCGGTGTCGATGAGCTCACCGCGCGAGACGTTGACGATGGTCACATCTTCGCGCATCTTGGCGATGGCATCGGCATTGATGATGCCGCGGGTGGAGTCCATGAGGGGCACGTGCAGGGTGATGACGTCGGAGTTGGCAACGAGCGTATCCATGTCAACGTACTCGAGGCTGCCGCGGTTTGCCAGCTCGGCATTGGGGTAGGGATCGTAGGCCAAGATCTTGCAGCCAAAGCCGGAGAGGTTGTCGATGACGGTGCGACCAATGCGGCCGGTGCCAACCACGCCCACGGTCAGCGTGCGCAGTTCGCGGCCCAGCAGCCCGTCCAGGGAGTAGTCATTCACCTGCTGGCGCCAAATGGCGGCCTTGCAGCGGCGCAAGGCCATCAGGATGAGCATAACGGTGAACTCGGCAACGCCGTAGGGCGGATAGGCGGTGTTGCACACCTTGATGCCCAGCTCCTGGGCGCGCTTGACGTCCACGTGGTTGAAGCCGACGCAGCGGATAGCGATGTAACGAACGCCCAGCTCGTGCGCGCGCTCCACCAAAGCGGCGGACATCACGGATTTGTTGTTGATGATGATTCCCTCGCAGCCTGCAACGGAGTCAATGTTAGCTTCGGAGAGGATTTGAGTGTCAAAGGAGATGGAGTAGCCTGCTGGAAGATTGGCGGCAGCGCGCATGTAGGCGGCGACCTCGTCGTCGCGCAATTCGAACAGTCTGATGTTCATAGCGTTCCTTTTCTATGTCGGCGTATGATACGTCGCGGCCGGTGCCCGTGTGGCCCGTCCGCCGCGCTCGGGGATACCGTTCCCGTGGCGCATTCATTGTCGTTACGATAATAGGCGGGTTTTTCGTGCTGCAACATCGCACAACCAGCACTTCCACGATTGCTATTTCACCTACGCGGTGAAAGATTTGAATGCGCGTGAAATTGGCCGGTCCTATGACGGAAGGTATAGTTATCTGAGACGATGATAGGAGGGTGCCGTGAGTTCCGATCGAAGCAGGGAAATTGTTCGTATTCTCGAAAGCGGGGCGTCCTGGACCACGGCGTCTCAGATCGCTTCGCAGGTTGGATGCTCTTCCCGTACTGTCAAAAGCGACATCACCGCGCTGAATCGCACCCATGAGGGCATGATTGTTGCCAGCTCGAAGGGCTATCGTATCGAGGATGCCACAGCAGCGGCGCAGCTGCTGTCGCAGCAGGCGAACGAGGTGCCGCAGACGGCCGAGGCGCGCAAGCGTTATATTCTGTTTGAACTGCTGATGCGCCACCGCAAGGTGCGCGCGGCTGATTTGGCGGAAAGCCTCTATATCTCGCTTGCGACGCTCGATAATGAGCTGGTTGCCATCAAACGAGAGTTGTCCGGGTACGGCCTGGTGCTGCGTTCGCGCGCGGGCTCGCTGTATATCGAGGGCAGTGCATCGGGTGAGAAGAAGATGGTCAACCAGCTGATCTTTGACGAGACGAAGGACTATTTCAGCCAAATCGACCTTATCAATCGCTATTTCCCCAAGCTCGACCTCGCGCAGTTGCAGGAGCGCATCGACGCATGCCTGAAGCGCCGCGGGTTCTACATCAACGGCTATGCGCTCTCGAGCCTCATCATACATATTGCCATCTTCGTGGAGCGCACAAGCAATGGGTTCGAGTCGGTACCGACGACG
>CAJJPN010000023.1:0-19906 GCA_905193635.1 Coriobacteriaceae bacterium | reverse complement strand
TTTAAGTCCACGCCGGGCGCTATCAAGACCGGCATCGTCGTGCTGATTCCCAAGCTGGTCGTCGCAGCGGCTCTCGGCCTGGGCGTGGCATATTTCTTTAACGACAACTTCCTGGGTCTGAGCTCCGTGTCTATCATCGGCGGCATCACGTTTTGCAACATGGCGCTCTATACGGGCATCATGGGCGAGTTCGGCGATGAGTCTGAGCAGGGCGCCGTCGGTATCCTGTTCTTTACGGCCGGCCCCGCCGTCACGATGATCATCCTCGGTGTTTCCGGCCTCGCCAACATTCCCATTGGCACCATTATCGGCTCCATCTTGCCACTCGTTATCGGCATGGTTCTGGGCAACCTGTTCCCGTTTATCAAGAACCTGCTGGTTCCCGGTGCCAATCCCGCGATTGCCGTCATCGGATTTCAGCTCGGTGCGTCCATGAGCCTGTCGAGCTTTATCACCGGCGGTATTTCCGGCATCTTGCTGGGCCTTGTCACGCTGTTTGTCGTCGGTCCCATCACCTTTGCGTTCGAGCGTCTGTGCGGCGGCAATGGCAAGGCCGCTGTGGCTTGCTCCACCATTGCCGGCACGGCTATGACCACACCGGTTGCCCTCGCCGAGGTCGCACCGCGCTACGCCGAGCTTGCGCCCACCGCGTACGCTCAGATCGCCACCGCCGTTATCATCACGGCGGTCATGGCTCCGATTCTGACTGGCTGGGTCGACAAGAAGTTCTGCCAAGGCAAGGAGGATTTGTCGCCTGTCGGTGTCGAGGCCATCGAGGAAGCCGTCGCGACTGACATCGATGGCGAGTAGCAATCGATACCTATCAATGATGCCGGCGTGTGCAATTCGCGCCGTATGGGCGCCCGAACAGAAACTGTTTTGCAGTGATGTTCGGGCGCTCTGCTATTATCCCCTTTACCCCTGCGGAGTAAAGGGGTGTTTATTGCCCTGATTCGAATTGGGCGATTCTGACCACTTGGGTATTGAAGGGATGGCGCTAGTGGTTAAGGCACTCAAGATTGAGATATTCGTGCTATGCATGATTGTTCTTATCGGGCTTGCCGTGCGAAGTCGTCGCTCCTTGTTCTCGAGCACCCAGCAGCTATTGTTTAGCATGCTTGGCTACACCTCTGCCGCGTACATATTATTCGATATGATCTGGACGCTTTCGGACGGTGTGGACGGCACGTTGGGCATTGCTGCCAACTGGATTTCCAACGCGGTTTCGTTTTCGCTCTTTGCTATCGCGTGTCTCATTTGGTTTATCTATTCCGAGACGGTGCAGGGCTCTCGCCTTTTGACCTCGCGCTATAGGGTGGTGCTTGTAGCGTTGCCTACGGCTCTGGTGGTCGTGCTGGCGTTTACCAGTTACTGGACGCACGCCCTGTTCTATATCGATTCGCAGGGCGTGTATCGTCGCGGCTTTGCCTATATGATCCAGCCCATCGTCAGCTACTGTTACGTTATACATACGTCCCTGCATGCATTTGTGCAATCTCGCAGGGTCGAGAGCCTGCAGACGAAGGCCATCTATCGAACCTTGGCATTTTTCGCCATTCCGGCCCTGGTGGGCGGTACCTTTCAGGTCGTATACTCGCTGCCCGGCCTTTGTGTCGGCATAATGATTAGCATGTTGCTGCTCTACATCATCTACCAGGAGCAGCTCATCTCGACCGACCCGTTGACTGGACTTAACAATCGCAACCGTTTTGAGACCTATATGCTGTCGCTCTTCTCAAATGTGGATCAGGCCGAAGATGTATATCTGCTTATGATGGACGCCGACGGCTTTAAGCAGATTAACGATCGCTATGGGCATGTGGAGGGCGACCACGCTCTTCAGGTCATATCCGCTGCGCTCAAAGAAGTCTGCTCGGCGTCTGGCGGCTTTATCGCACGTTATGGTGGCGATGAGTTCGTGGTGCTCCAAAAGGCAGTGGCGGAACAGGATATCATGCATCTGTGCGCGACAATCAACGATGAGCTCGCGCGCGCCGAGGTTCCGTATCTGTTGCGGATGTCCATCGGCTACGCACGGGTTGGTGATGGCGTCGATACCTGGCAAGACTTGCTTCGTGCTGCCGACGCGGAGCTCTACCGCGTAAAGCGCGAGAAGAAGAAAGCCGGCGTTCAGATACGCTAGGAAAAGGGGCACACGACCGTTGCGATGGTCGTGCGCTCCTTTTGCGTTTGTGGGGGCCACCGGTCATAATGCCCAGGCGCGGTGCGGCAAGACGGGCGTCTGCCGCCGCGACTCGGTGCGAAATCAACGAGAACCAGTGCATTCCATTAAGCTAAAGTGTGTGAAGGTTCTCC
Organism: Coriobacteriaceae bacterium; assembly: GCA_905193635.1. GTDB lineage: Bacteria > Actinomycetota > Coriobacteriia > Coriobacteriales > Coriobacteriaceae > Collinsella. The sequence goes on along the minus strand of CAJJPN010000023.1, from coordinate 17,590 downwards.
CTAAAAAGGTGAGCTCTCTAGGCTTTTTTGGGTTTGTTGACGATGATGATGCCGCTGCAGACCAAGAGCAGGGCAACGATGACAGTAACGGGGCTCGTGCCGGCGCCCTCGCCAAGCAGCAGTGCGCTCAGCAGTACGCCAAAGACCGGGTTCATAAATCCAAAGACCGAGACGCGGCTGACGGGGTTGACGGCAAGCAGGCGCGACCACAGCGAGTAGGCGACCGCGGAGATAAGCGCCATGTAGATGATGAGCACGATGGCGGGGACAATCGCTGTGGGGGAGAGCGCGCCACCCATCAAAAAGCCGATGGCGGTGAGGACCAGGCCGCCGACCAAGAACTGCCACCCGGCAAGCAAGACGCCGTCGTGCTTGCGCGAGAAGATGCCGATCAGGCAGGTCGAAAGAGCACCCGCGACAGTGGAGGCTAGGATAAAGCCCTCGCCATCGAGCCTGAAGCCAAAGGTGCCATCTGCGCCCGAGAGGTTGACGAGCGCGACGCCGGCAAAGCCCAGCGCACAGCCAAGCACCTTGGCCGTATTGAGCTTCTCGGTGTGAAATGCCAGGGCGGCAAAGAGGATTGCGAGGAAGTTGGCGCTGGCCTCGATGATGGAGCTCGACATGGCGCTGGCGTGCGAGAGGCCCAGATAGAAAAAGAAGTACTGCCCGATAGTCTGGAAGAGCGACAAGACAAAGATGGGCTTGATGTCGCGAGCCTGCGGAATGAGGGGGCGGCGTTGGGCCGCACTCATCCCAACGATAACCAGGGCGCCGGCAAGCGTGAAGCGCAAGCCCGCAAAGAGCAGCTGCGAGGCGCTATCGTGCGCCGGGATACCAAAGAGTGCGTAGCCGATCTTGATGCAGGGAAAGGCCGATCCCCAGAGCGCGCAACAAACAAGACAGCCCAGGATGAGTCCGGGCAGGGTGGCGAGATACGGCTTGCGGCTTTCCATGATGTCCTTCCTGCATGCGCGAAGCAAAAAAGAACCCGCCACCGGATGTGTCGGTGGCGGGTGTTGTTACCCGAAGGGATTGTACCCGATGGGAAAGGTTTAAGCGAAGTAGGCCACGCCGCTCTCAAAGATCGGCATGAACTTATCGCCGGGGACATGCTCGGGCACGTTGCGGTACAGGTTGTCGCCGCGACGCTCGGCATGGCCCATCTTGCCCAGGACGCGGCCGTCGGGGCTCGTGATGCCCTCGATGGCGAGTGCGGAGCCGTTGGGGTTGACGGAAAGATCCATGCTGGGCTTGCCGTTCTCGCCCACGTACTGCGTGGCGACCTGGCCGTTGGCGATCAGCTGGGCGAGCACTTCGTCATTGGCGACAAAGCGGCCCTCGCCGTGGCTGATGGCGACGGTGTAGGGGTCGTCCAGGCTGCACTGCGACAGCCACGGGGACAAGTTGGACGAGATGCGGGTGCGCACCAGACGGCTCTGGTGGCGACCGATGGTGTTGAACGTCAACGTGGGCGCATCGGGCGTGGCGTCGACGATGTCGCCGTAGGGCACCAGGCCGAGCTTGATCAGGGCCTGGAAGCCGTTGCAGATGCCCAGCATCAGGCCATCGCGGGCCTTGAGCAGGTCGCGGACTGCCTCGGTGACCTCGGGAGCGCGGAAGAACGCCGTGATGAACTTGGCGGAGCCGTCGGGCTCGTCGCCGCCCGAGAAGCCGCCGGGGATCATGACGATCTGGCTTGCACGGATGCGGCGGGCAAGCTCGTGGGTGCTCTCGGCGACGGCCTCGGGCGTGAGGTTGTTGATCACGAAGGTGTCGGCCTCGGCACCGGCGGCACGGAAGGCGCGGGCGCTGTCGTACTCGCAGTTGTTGCCGGGGAACACGGGGATGATCACGCGCGGGCGGGCGATCTTGGCGCCGCCGTACACGTGGATATCCTTGGCGCGGAAGTCGATGGTCTCGACCTCGGGGGTCTCGCCGGCGCTGCGGTAGGTGAAGACGCCCTCGATGCCGCTCTCCCAGGCCTCCTGGAGCTCGGAGAGCTCGATGACTTCGGAACCGGTGTCGATGACATAGCCCTCGACGGTGGTGCCCAGGGGCTCGACGACAACGCCGTCGGCGACCTCGGGCAGCTCGGCATCCTCGGCGAGCTCGACAATAAAGCTGCCGTAGAGCGGGGTGAAGAGGCTCTCCACGTCTACATCCTCGGCAAGCTCGATACCGATCTGGTTACCGACGCACATCTTAAAGAGGCTCTCGGCGCCGCAGCCGTAGCCGGGCGTGGAGATGGCCAGGGCGTTGCCGGTAGCAGTGAGCGCCTCGACGGCGTCAAACGCGGCGAGCAGCTGCTGAGCATCGGGGCGGTAGTCCTCGCCATAGGTGGCGGGGGCGATGCGGACGACGCGGTGCGTGAGGCCCTTGAACTCGGGCGAGACGGCGCGGGCGGCCTTGCCCACGGCGACGGCGAAGCTGATCAGGGTCGGCGGAACGTTGAGCTCGCCGGCCTCGTCCTCAAACGAACCGCTCATGGAGTCCTTGCCGCCGATGGCGCCGGCACCCAGGTCGACCTGGGCCATAAGGGCACCCAGGACGGCCGCCATGGGCTTGCCCCAGCGCTCGGCCTCGGTGCGCAGGCGCTCGAAGTACTCCTGGAAGGAGAGGTAGGTGCGCTTGTGCTCAAAGCCGGCGGCAACGAGCTTGGCGATGGACTCGACCACGGACAGGTAGGCGCCCGCAAACTGGTCGGCCTCCATCAGATAGGGGTTGAAGCCCCATGCCATGGCGCTCGCCGTGGTGGTCTCGCCGTCCACGGGGAACTTGGCGACCATGGCCGAGCTTGGGGTGAGCTGCGTCTTGCCGCCAAAGGGCATGAGCACGGTCGCGGCGCCGATGGTGGAGTCGAAGCGCTCGGAAAGGCCCTTGTTGGAAGCGACGTTGAGGTCGGTGACGAGCGAGGTCATGCGCTCGGCGAGCGTGGTACCGGCCCAGCTGGGCTGCCACACACTGCGGGCGCAGACGTGGGCGACCTGGTGCTTGGGCGCACCGTTGGAGTTGAGGAACTCGCGGGACAGATCGACGATGGCGACGCCGCTCCAGGCCATGCGCATGCGCGGCTCGGCGGTAACCTCGGCGATAACGGTCGCCTCCAGGTTCTCCTCGGCGGCGTAGCCCATGAACTCCTCGACGTCACCGTCGGCGACGGCGCAGGCCATGCGCTCCTGGGATTCAGAGATGGCGAGCTCGGTGCCGTCAAGACCGTCGTACTTTTTGGTCACGGTATCAAGGTCGACATACAGGCCGTCGGCAAGCTCGCCTACGGCGACCGAGACACCGCCGGCGCCAAAGTCGTTGCAGCGCTTGATCAGACGGCAGGCATCGCCGCGGCGGAACAGGCGCTGCAGCTTGCGCTCGACCGGGGCGTTGCCCTTCTGGACCTCGGCGCCCGATGTCTCGATGGATTCGGTGTTCTGGGTCTTGGAGGAGCCGGTGGCACCGCCGATGCCGTCACGGCCGGTGCGGCCGCCCAACAGGATGATCTTGTCGGTGGGGGCGGGGCACTCGCGACGCACGTGGTTTGCCGGGGTAGCGCCCACGACGGCGCCGACCTCCATGCGCTTGGCGACGTAGCCGGGGTGATAGAGTTCGTTGACCTGACCGGTGGCAAGGCCGATCTGGTTGCCGTAGCTGGAGTAGCCGGCGGCAGCAGTGGTCACGAGCTTACGCTGCGGCAGCTTGCCCTCGAGCGTCTCGGACACGGGGACGGTGGGGTCGCCGGCGCCGGTGACACGCATGGCCTGGTACACGTAGCTGCGGCCCGACAGCGGGTCGCGGATGGCACCGCCCACGCAGGTGGCGGCACCGCCGAAGGGCTCGATCTCGGTCGGGTGGTTGTGGGTCTCGTTCTTAAAGAGGAACAGCCAGTCCTGGTCCTCGCCGTCGACATCGACCTTCACCTTGACGGTGCAGGCGTTAATCTCCTCGGACTCGTCGACATCGGTCATGACGCCGGTCTTCTTGAGGTACTTGGCGCCGATGGTGCCCATGTCCATGAGGCAGACGGGCTTGGTGTCGCGACCGAGTTCGTGGCGCATCTCCATGTAGCGGTCGAAGGCCTGCTGCACCACGGCGTCGTCGATCGTCACGTCGTCCAGGACGGTGCCGAAGGTGGTGTGGCGGCAGTGATCGGACCAGTAGGTGTCGATCACGCGGATCTCGGTGATGGTGGGGTCGCGATCCTCATCGCGGAAGTACTGCTGGCAGAAGGCGATGTCCGCCTCGTCCATGGCAAGGCCGCGCTCGGAAATAAAGGCGGCAAGGCCGGCTTCGTCGAGCTCGCGGAAACCGTCGAGCACCTCGACGGGCTGGGGCTCGGGGGTCTCCATGTACAGCGTCTCGGGCAGGTCGAGCGAGGCGATGCGCGCCTCGACGGGGTTCACCACGTAGTGCTTGATGGCATCAATGGCGGCCTCGTCCAGAGCGCCCGAGATCATATAGACCTTGGCGGAGCGCACGGCGGGGCGCTCGCCCTGGCTGATGAGCTGCACGCACTCGCTGGCGGAGTCGGCGCGCTGGTCAAACTGGCCAGGCAGGAATTCGACGGCAAAGACGGCGCCATCGCTTGCGGGGAGCTCGTCGTAGGTCACATCGACCTGGGGCTCGCTAAAGACGGTCGGCACGCAGGACCGGAAAAGCTCCTTGTCGATGCCCTCGACGTCGTAGCGGTTGATAATCCTCAGGGCCTCGATGCCCTTGATGCCGAGAATTTCGGTCAGCTCGCCCTTGAGCTGCTGAGCCTCGACGTCGAACCCGGGTTTCTTCTCCACGTAGATACGAGAGACCATTGGTTCCTGCCTTCCTGATCGGTTGGGCGTACGGTACGGTATGCGGCAGCGGTCGGTTTGCGGGGTCTGCCCTGCGGTCGCCTTGAGCCACATGTTTGTAAACCTCACTATGATACGACAGCTCGCGGCGCGTTGAGGACGGCGAGGGTGCTACAGTGAAGCGCAAACAAGAGAAAGGCATCACATGGCATTCGTTTCGCTCGCCATCATCGCACTCGTGGCCTTTGCGAGTCCTTTTATCGCCTCGGCGATTCCCGGAAAACCCGTTCCCGAGACGGTCTTTTTGCTCGTGCTCGGCGCGGTACTGGGACCCCATATGCTCGGCGTCATCCATGTGGATGCTGAGGTCTCGCTTGTGTCCGAGCTGGGCCTGGCCTTTTTGTTCCTGCTTGCCGGCTTTGAGATCGACCCCAAGAGCATCACGGGCGTCGAGGGGCGCTACGGCTTGGCGACGTGGGTCGTCACATTTTGTATCGCCTGGCTTGCCGTGCGCTTTACCCCGTGGTTCTCAGTCAGTCATTTCGACGGTATCGCCGTGACGCTTGCCCTCACTTCGACGGCGCTCGGTACGCTTGTGCCCATCATGCGTGAGCGCTCGCTCACCGGCACGCGCGTGGGCGACTCGATTCTCGCGTATGGCACTTGGGGCGAGCTCGGTCCCGTGCTCGCCATGTCGGTGCTGTTGTCTGCCCGCACTGGCATCCAAACGCTCGTTATCCTTGGCTTGTTTGCGGTGGTTTGCGTGTTGCTGGCCGTGGTCCCGAGCCGCTCCAAGCGCGTCGGCAGCCGCTTCTTTGCATTTGTTGAGGAGCGCGCCGATACCACGTCGCAGACCTTCGTGCGCCTGACGGTGCTCATCCTGGTCACGCTCGTGGCATTCTCGGCTGTCTTTGATCTCGACATCGTGTTGGGTTCTTTTGCCGCCGGCTTTGTCCTGCGCTATATCATCCCCGAGGGCAACCATACGCTCGAGACCAAGCTCGACGGTCTGGCCTACGGTTTTTTGATTCCGGTGTTCTTTACCGTATCGGGCGCAAAGATCGATCTGACGGCCGTGGCGTCGCGCCCGGGTCTGCTCGTGGGCTTTATCGTGGCGTTGTTGATTATTCGTGCCGTGCCCATTCTTATTTCCATGAGCATTTGTCCTGCGACGCGCGATGTGTCGGCGTATGGTCGCATTACCGTGGCCCTGTACTGCACCACGGCGCTGCCGATCATCGTTGCCGTTACGAGCGTTGCCGTCAACGCGGGCGCACTGTCGCAAGATATTGCGTCGGTCATGGTTGCCGCCGGTGCCATCACGGTGTTCTTGATGCCATTGCTCGCGCAGCTCTTCTACCGCGTGGTGGATGCCGCACCGGTCGCCGCCGTGGCAGAGGTTGCCGAGCATCCATCCGATGCGCTCGACATCTTGCGCGCCCACCACGACCTAGCGAGCTTGCTCGCGCGCGAGCACGAGCTGCTGACCTCGCATGGCCATGGTCGCGTATTCGAGGGCCTGCCTACGCTCGATACGATTGCCGAGCGTCTTTCCGCCGAGGCGGCGAGCGGCCACATCGATGCCCGCATCGTGGACGCGGCACACCTGCTTGCCGATAAGACCTATGGAGACGAGGTCGACCCGTCCGAGCTGACTCCGCGTGAGCGCCGCCGCCTGGAGCGCGCCAAGCTCGCTGTGCGCGAATACCGCCGCCGCATGCTGGAGCTCTATGCGCGCGAAGAAGCCGAAGACGACGACGGTAAGTAGTCGATACTTTCTCGGGGAAGCCGCGTCCCGCTTTGAAGGCTCGGAACGGGATGTGGTTTCCGAAACGGGGGCCGTTGGGAAGCTGTGTCCCGGAATGGGCGCTCAGAGTGGGATGCAGTTTCCGCAAGGAGGTCCTGGGGGAAACCGTGCCCCGTTCTGATCCGAAATACTGGGACATAGTTTCCCTTTCATAACAGGAGAAGGCGCGCTGTCTGCAGTTGATTCAGACGGCGCGCCTTTTTGGTTGAGCTATGTTGAAGCTTGAAGCCAAAGCTTGTGGCTCCTTAGGAGCGGGCGGCTCCGTCGACGGGGAGCACGGCGCCCGTGACATAGGAGGACATGTCGCTCGCCAGGAAAACAAAGGCGTTGGCGACATCCTCGGGCTCGCCCATGCGACCCAGCGGAATGGTGGCGATGATGGGCTTGATGACCTCTTCGGGCAGGTTGGCGACCATGTCGGTCTTAGTCACGCCGGGGGCGACGGCGTTGACGCGGATGCCCATGGGAGCGAGCTCGCGCGAGAGCGACTGGACCATACCGTTGACGGCAAACTTGGACGTGGGGTAACCGACGCCGGAGGGCTGGCCGTACTTGGCGACCATCGAGCTTGTGGTAGTGATGGTGCCGCCGTGGCCGGCCTCGGTCATGATCTTGGCGGCAGCCTGGTGGCCATTAAAGACGGCGACGACGTTAAGGTCCATGACCTTTGCGAACTCCTCGGCCGTGTAGTCCAAGAGGGGTGAACGCTGGGAGATACCGGCATTGTTGACGACCGTGTCCAAGCCGCCCATGTCGGCTGCAGTCTGCGTAAAGGCCTCAGTCACGGCCTCGAGCGAGGTGAGATCGCAGGAGCGACCCCAGACCTTGGCGTCGGGATAGGCGGCTGTCAGCTTCTCAACGGCCGTGTCGGCAGTCTCTTGGCGCGAGCCAAAGACGGTGACGGCAGCGCCTTCCTCGATAAAACGGCAGGCGATGGCATAGCCGATACCGCGTGTGCCTCCGGTGATGATTGCTTTCTTGCCCTCGAGCAACATGGTGCTTCCTCTCATCGCGGGCGGACATTCGCAGCACAGCGTAGCGGTAGTCGGAATCGGCCGCGTTTGCATATCGGTGAACGGTAGCCCGCGTTACCGATGAGCGGCTCGCGCAAATATGCTCTGCCGTTATGCTTAGGGCAGGTGACAAAAGGGCTCCCGTCCCACATCGGACGGGAGCCCTCAAGGCGCGTATTGCTAGGCGAGCGTTGGGCTAGTTCGCCATAACGCCTTCGGTCCAGGCCTCGACGTCCTCGATGCGCAGGACGTTGGCGACCTCGGCCACGCAGTCGACGCCGGCAAGCTCGGCGGCGGCGGCTTGGACGTCCTTCTCGAGCGCGCGGTGCGTCAGGAAGATGACCGAGCAGGCATCACTGACGCCCGACTTGCCGTCCTCGACCTGGTTGATGAGCGAGATCGAGATGTTGTGCTTGGCAAAGATGTCGACTGTCTCGGACAGGGCGCCCACGCGGTCGGCGACCTTCAGGCGCACATAGTACTTGGTCTGGAGCTCGTCCATGGGCTTAAAGGTGAGGTTGTGGCCATAGGGCTCAATCTCGGGCAGCGGAGCCACGCCGCGGCTGATCTGCTCGGAGAGCGACAGGATATCGCCCACGACGGCGCTCGCGGTGGGGAAGGAGCCTGCGCCCGCGCCGTAGAACATGGTCTCGCCCACGGCGTCGCCTACCACGTAGACGGCGTTCATGGCGCCGTTGACCTTGGCAAGCATATGGTCTGCGGGGATCAGCGTGGGATGCACGCGAACGTCGACGCCAGCGTCGGTGTTGCGGGCGATGCCGAGCAGCTTGATGGTGTAGCCGAGCTCGCGGGCCTGGGCGATGTCCTCGGCGCCGATGGTGCGGATACCCTGCTGGTACACATCATCGGTGGTAACGCGGGTGCCAAAGCCGATGGAGGCGAGGATGGCCGTCTTGCTGGCGGCATCGAAGCCGTCGACGTCGGCGGACGGGTCGGCCTCGGCATAGCCCTTGGCCTGTGCGTCGGCAAGTACGTCGGCGTAATCGGCGCCCTCGGCGTCCATGCGCGACAGGATATAGTTGGTGGTACCGTTGAGAATGCCGGCGATGGTCAGGATCTTGTTGCCCACCAGGTCGTGCTCGAGCGTGCTCACGATGGGGATGCCGCCGCCGCAGCTGGCCTCGCACTTAATCTGCACGCCGCACGCGCGCGCCTTCTCGGCGAGCGTCTCGACATGGCGGCCCAGCAGGGCCTTGTTGGCAGAGACGACGTGCTTGCCGTGCTCAAAGGCGGTGGTGAAGATCTCGGTCGCGGGGTGCTCGCCGCCAATCAGCTCGACGACGATGTCGACGGCGGGGTCGGTGACGACGTCATGCCAGTCACTCGTAAAGGCCTCGTGCTCAATACCGGCTGCCTCGGCCTGCTCCCAGGCAAGCGCGCAGGCGCGGGTCAGCTTAAGGTCGATGCCGTAGGCTGCCAGGTACTCATCGTGGTGGCTCTTGATCAGACGGGCCACGCCGCCGCCGACGGTTCCCAGACCGATCAGACCGACGTTCACGGTGCGCAGGGATTCGCTCATAGATAGCTCCTTCGTGCATCTTATGGATGGATTAACCGCTTAAAGGTTGAGTGCATTCTAGCGTGAACCGAGGGCGCGTGCTCGCCAGGCAACAGGAGTCGCACAAAACGGCACCCCCGAAACGCTGCGGAAACATTGGAAACATGCTCGCTACAAACGGAACTCCGTAACAAACTGTCAACGTTTGCGCCATAAGGTTTGCCCCGTACCGCAAGACGACCGCACTGCGGCCAGCGAAAAAGGGGGACACCATGTTCAACATCAACAGCACGCTCAGCCGAAGGAACTTTCTCGCCGGCGCCGCGGCGCTCGGCAGCACCGCGGCACTCGCTGGTTGTTCGTCGGGTGGCTCGGACGGCGGCTCCGCCGATGACGGCAAGACCTTCAAGATCGGTGTCATCGGCCCTCTGACCGGCGCCGCGGCAACCTATGGCGTTTCGGCCGAGAAGGGTGCCAAGCTTGCCGCCAAGGATTTCTCGACCAAGGACCTCAAACTCTCGCTTAAGTCCGAGGACGATGTCGCCGACGGCGAGAAGGCCATCAACGCCTTCAATACGTTGTGCGACTGGGGCATGCAGGCGCTCGTCGGCCCCGTCACCACCGGTGCTGCCGTCGCCGTCTCGGGCGAGATTGCCGACGATATGCTCATGGTCACGCCTTCGGCCTCGTCGCTCGACGTGACCAAGGATAAGACAACGGTCTTTCAGGTTTGCTTCACCGATCCCACCATGGGTGCCAGCGCCGCGAAGTTCTTGGCCGAGAAGTATGCAGACGCCAAGATCGCCCTGTTCTACAACTCCGGCGATACGTACAGCTCGGGTGTTGCCGATGCCTTTGCCGAGCAGGCCAAGGAGTCCAAACTTGATGTCGTCGATACCGAGACCTTTAAGGACGACTCCGCCACGAGCTTTACCAACCAGCTCACCAAGGCCAAGGAGGCCGGCGCCACGCTCATCTTTGCGCCGATCTACTACACGCCGGCGTCCGTTTTGCTCAAGAACGCCAAGGACATGGGATACGACATGACCCTCATGGGTACCGACGGCATGGACGGCCTGCTCTCCGTCGAGGGCTTCGACACCTCTCTTGCCGAGGGCGTGCTGCTCATGACCCCGTTCTCTGCTGACGATGAGAAGAACGCCGACTTCGTCAAGGCCTATAAGGACGCCTACGACGAGACGCCCAATCAGTTTGCCGCCGATGCCTATGACTGCGTCCATGCGATTGCCGAGGCTATCGATAAAGCGGGCATCGACATTACGGCTGACGGTGCCGATATTGCCGACGACCTTGCCCACGCCATGCGCAAGATCAAGATCGAGGGCCTGACGGGCGAGCTGACGTGGAACGACAAGGGCCAGGTCGAAAAGCCCGCCACAGCCTATGTGATTCAGGACGGCAAGTACATCGCCGCCTAAGTGCGCATAAAGCGCGACCGGTGAGGCCGTTTTATTCAGGGCAGGGACGCCTGTAACAGAACGGAAACATTACTTTCACACAATAAAGTGGCATTACTGCATAAAGTAATAGAAATACGCAGAATTATGGATAAACGAACAAATCCAAAGAAAAGTTGAAATAATCGCCACTTTCCTTAACTAAAGCGTCTAGTATTTTGCGAACGCCGAACACGGCGAAGGATGGCCTGTCGGGTAACCGAAACCCGACGAGATTTGAGAGGAGAGCCGCATGTCGAGCCTCACCGGTAAGTCATTGAACCCTGTTATGAATCGCAGGAGCGTTATCGCGAGCGCAGCAGGTCTGGGGGCGATGTCCATTCTAGCTGGCTGCTCCTCCAACGGCGGCGACAGCGGTTCCGCGTCGGGCGACGCTTCGTTTAAGATCGGCACCATCGGCCCGCTGACCGGCGCCAACGCGTCCTACGGCAAGTCCGTTACACAGGCTGTCGAGCTTGGCTGCAAGGATTTCTCGACTAAGGAGCTGCCGCTTGTCAGCAAGGCCGAGGACGACCAGGCGGACGGCGAGAAGGCCGTCAACGCCTTCAACACCCTGCTCGACTGGGGCATGCAGGCCCTCGTCGGTCCGACCACCACGGGTGCGTCGGTCGCCGTTGCCGCCGAGTGCGGCAACGACCCCGAGACGTTCATGATCACCCCGTCCGCGTCCTCCGAGGACGTTACCAAGGGCAAGGATTGCGTCTTCCAGGTTTGCTTTACCGACCCCAACCAAGGTGTCAACGCTGCCAAGTTCCTGGCAGAGAAGTATGCGAACGAGAAGTTCGTGCTGTTCTATAACTCCGGCGACGCCTATTCTTCGGGCATCGCAGATTCCTTTAAGGCCCAGGCCGCTAAGTCTAAGCTTGAGATTGTCGACGAGGAGACCTTTAAGGACGACTCCGCCACGAGCTTTACCAACCAGCTGACCAAGGCCAAGCAGGCAGGCGCCACCATGATCTTTGCGCCGATCTACTACACGCCGGCGTCCGTCCTGCTCAAGAACGCCAAGGACATGGGCTACGACGTCAAGATGATGGGCTGCGACGGCATGGACGGCATCCTGGGCGTTGAGGGCTTCGACACCTCTCTTGCCGAGGGTCTGCTGCTCATGACCCCGTTCTCCGCCGACGACGAGAAGAATGCCGACTTCGTCAACGCTTACAAGGATAAGTACGGCGATACCCCCGACCAGTTTGCCGCCGACGCCTACGACGGCGTGCATGCTGTGGTCGAGGCTCTTAAGGAGGCCGGCCTGGGCGTCGACGCCGACCCCACCGAGGTTGCCGAGAAGCTTCCCGAGGCTATGCTCAAGATTACTGTTGACGGCCTGACTGGCAAGCTCTCCTGGAACGACAAGGGTCAGGTCCAGAAGGACCCGACGGCGTACGTCATTACCGACGGCAAGTACGTACAGGCCTAATAGGCCGCCTTACATAGAGCGGTTTTGATCCCAAGCAGGGGAGGTTTTGGCCTTCCCTGCTTGCTTGGTATCTAGGGACGATGTAACGTCCCTGTTTCATACATCAACTGGAAACCTATTCGAAAGGGGGATGTGGAACATGACGGTCTTTATCCAATACCTGGTCAACGGCCTGTCCATGGGCAGCGTCTACGCCATCATCGCGTTGGGCTACACCATGGTCTACGGTATCGCCAAGATGCTCAACTTCGCTCACGGCGACGTCATCATGGTCGGTGCCTATGTCTCGTTCTGCGCCACGTCGTATCTCGGCCTCCCGGGCTGGGCATCTGTAATTCTCTCTTGTGTGGTCTGCACGGTTCTCGGTGTTCTCATCGAGGGTCTGGCATACAAGCCGCTGCGTCAGGCGGGCCCGCTGGCCGTTCTGATCACGGCCATCGGCGTGTCCTACTTCCTGCAGAACGCCGCGCAGCTCCTGTGGGGCGCCACGCCCAAGAACTTTACTTCGCTCGTCACCTTCCAGGTGCCGGAGTTCTTGGCCAAGTTTAACGTAAGCGCCGTCTCGCTCGTCACCATCGTCGCCTGCCTGGTTATCATGGCCGGCCTGATGTTCTTTACAGGTAAGACCAAGATGGGCAAGGCCATGCGCGCCGTGTCCGAGGACAAGGCCGCCGCTCAGCTCATGGGCATCAACGTCAACCGCACCATCTCGATGACGTTTGCCATCGGCTCTGCCCTTGCCGCCATCGCCGGCGTGCTCCTGTGCTCCTACTCGCCGGTGTTGCAGCCCACCACGGGCGCCATGCCTGGCATCAAGGCCTTCGACGCTGCCGTTTTCGGCGGCATCGGCTCCATCCCCGGTGCCTTTGTCGGCGGTATTCTCATCGGCATCATCGAGGCGATGGCTCAGGCTTACATTTCCACGAGCCTTGCCAACTCCATCGTCTTTGGTGTTTTGATTATCGTCCTGCTCGTCAAGCCTGCCGGCCTCTTGGGCAAGTACGTCCCCGAGAAGGTGTAGGTGAGCGTTATGAAGTTCCTTAAAGACAAGCAGACGCGTCACGACTTTGTCACGTACGCCATGTGCATCGTGGCATTCGCCATCGTGTTCTTTATGCAGTCCAACCATATGATCCCGCGCATGATCGCCGGTCAGCTGGTTCCCATCACGGCCTACATCGTTATGGCCATCTCGCTCAACCTCGTCGTCGGTATTGCGGGCGACTTGTCGCTGGGCCACGCGGGCTTTATGAGTGTCGGCGCCTATACGGGCATCGTTACCGCCGTCGCGCTGGAGAGCGCCGTTCCGTCCGATCCGATGCGCCTGATCATCAGCATTGTGGTCGGCGCTATCGCTGCCGCCATCCTGGGCTTCTTGATCGGCATCCCGGTCCTTCGCCTGAGCGGCGATTACCTGGCTATCGTGACGCTGGCCTTTGGCGAGATCATCAAAGAGATCGTCACCTGCCTCATTGTGGGCGTCGATTCCCGCGGTCTGCACGTGATCTTTAACATCACGGGCAACTCTACGATCGACGACCTGCACCTGCTTGAGGACGGCACCGCCATCATCAAGGGTGCCCAGGGCGCATCGGGCGTGTCGACCTATTCGACCTTCCTTGCCGGCGCCATCCTGGTTATGGTCGCGCTCGTGATTGTACTCAACCTGGTTCGCAGCCGTACCGGCCGTGCCATCATGGCCGTGCGCGATAACAAGATTGCAGCCGAGTCCGTAGGCATCTCCGTCACCGAGTACCGCATGATCGCCTTCGTGGTTTCCGCTGCCCTCGCCGGTGCTGCCGGAGCTCTCTTCGGCGGTAACTTCTCGCAGCTCTCCGCCACCAAGTTCGACTTCAACACGTCGATCCTCATTCTGGTGTTCGTGGTCCTGGGCGGCCTGGGCAACATGCGCGGTTCCGTCATCGCGGCGGCGTTGCTCACGGTGCTTCCCGAGCTGCTCCGTCAGTTCTCGGACTACCGCATGCTCATCTACGCCATCGTGTTGATCCTGGTCATGATCTTTACCAACAACCCGCAGCTCAAGGCGTTCTTCGCACGCATTAAGGACCGCTTTGCTTCCAAGAAGGAGGTGGCAGCCGATGCCCAGTAAATTTGAGTTCAACAAGGGTAAGATGGTCCCGTATCCTTCTGGCGCCATCGTTCCCGATCGCGATCTGGGCCAGCGCCCGGCACTCGAGTGCATCCACCTGGGCATTGAGTTCGGTGGCCTTAAGGCAGTCGACGACTTTAGCCTGACTATCGGCAAGACCGAGATCGCCGGTCTGATCGGCCCCAACGGTGCCGGAAAGACCACGGTCTTCAACCTGCTCACCAAGGTGTATCAGCCCACGCACGGCACCATCCTGCTCGACGGTGAGGACACCTCGGGCAAGTCGGTCTACCAGGTCAACCGCATGGGCATTGCCCGTACGTTCCAGAACATCCGCCTGTTCAACACCATGACGGTGGAGGACAACGTCAAGGTCGGTCTGCACAACCAGGAGCGCTATTCCGGTTTTGAGGGCGTGCTGCGCCTGCCGACGTACTGGAAGCACGAGAAGGCCGCCCATGAGCGTGCCATGGAGCTGCTCTCCATCTTTGATATGGAGCATCTGGCAAACGAACAGGCCGGCTCGCTGCCTTACGGCGCTCAGCGCCGCCTGGAGATCGTCCGCGCGCTTGCCACCAACCCCAAGCTGCTGCTGCTCGACGAGCCTGCCGCCGGCATGAACCCGTCCGAGACCGCGGAGCTCATGGAGAACATCGTTAAGATTCGCGACACCTTTGGCATCGCCATCATGCTTATCGAGCACGACATGTCGCTCGTCATGAATATTTGCGAGGGTATCTGCGTACTCAACTTTGGTAAGGTCATCGCCAAGGGCACGGCAGAGGAAATCCAGAACAACGACGCCGTTATCGAGGCATATCTGGGCAAGCAGGATAAGGGGGAGAACTAAATGGCAGAGCCGATGCTTTCCGTCTACAACATCAACGTCTGGTACGGCGCCATCCACGCCATCAAGGACATCTCCTTTAACGTCAACGAGGGCGAGATCGTGGCTCTGATCGGTGCGAACGGTGCCGGCAAGTCCACAACGCTCAAGACCGTCTCGGGCCTGCTGCGCTCCAAGACCGGCTCCATCAAGTTTATGGGCGAGGACATTACTCATACGCCCGCCGATAAGCTGGTTGGTAAGGGCCTGGCCCAGGTGCCCGAGGGCCGTCGCGCCTTTTTGCAGATGACGGTCGAGGAGAACCTGGAGATGGGCGCCTACACGCAGCCCAAGTCCACGGTTGCTCCGGGCCTTGAGCGCGTCTACGAGCAGTTCCCGCGCCTGAAGGAGCGCCGTCGCCAAGTCGCCGGCACCCTTTCGGGCGGCGAGCAGCAGATGCTCGTTATGGGCCGCGCCCTTATGAGCAACCCCAAGCTGCTCATGCTCGACGAGCCTTCCATGGGCCTGGCGCCGATTCTGATTGAGCAGATCTTCCAGATTGTCGAGGACCTGCACAAGGCCGGCACCACGGTGCTCCTGGTCGAGCAGAACGCGCAGATGGCACTTTCCATCGCCACACGCGGTTACGTGCTCGAGACCGGCAAGATCACCATGACCGGCACCGGTCAAGAGCTCCTGCACGACGACAACGTCCGCAAGGCTTACCTGGGCGGCTAGGGACTTCCGCCGTTCTGCCGAACGGCGGACCGGCCGACGCTGCGCGGGCGCCCTGATCGACGTGCCGAAGCTCCTCACCCTTGGGGCTATGCCGCGGTACGAGGCCAGGTGGTCATGGTCCGGGAACCTCGCGATGTCGAATGACACCGCGAGGTTCGCCGCCGTCCTCGGCGGCCTCGACCCCCGAGTGGGCGATCCCCACGCGCTAACGCCTGCAAACAAGGGGATTGCCAAGACGCCGCCGGGCACCTCCGTCATAGACGTGGAAGTGCGGCCGCGCTGAAGCACTGCGCGGTGTCTGCTCGCTTATGTGCGCATCACGAAGGAAGACCAGATCGGTGAGCGGGATTGGCCCGAAGTCGAGAGATTCCCATCAGCCTCTCGTCGGTCGATGACCGGTTCACCACGCAGGAAGAGCGTGACGGAAGGTCTCGCAAAAAGGCTCCGAGCGCGGCGTGCTCATGCCCGTCGTGGTGCGCCCGAAGGGAGGGGGGGACGGCTGCTACGAGCTCGATCATTTGCGAGGAGAAGACGAACCAGTCGTTGCAGATCCAATATGGATCTCGCCGACCTCGGCAAGCTGCTCGATGAGTGGAAGCCCTGTCGGGTCGTCTATTTCAACACCACCCAGAATGATGGTGTCATCGCGCAGGTCGATCTGCGTGTTGAGCACAGCGAGGTTAAAGCCGGAGGCCACAAATCCGATAGCAGCCAGGACGAGCCCCGTGGCAACAAGCCCACCCGCTACGGCAAGGTAAATCCTTTTTACGCTGGACATGTTTGCACTCCTTCCTATGCCGTGAGCGGCGCCGCTTCGGCGCCCATGCGGCTCTTATTGCCTCGATCTTTCCAGAAGGGCGAAACGGCTTTCTTCGCCCAAAGGGCAGAGAGGCGCGCGATCTGCTTGGACGCCGTCCAGGCGCCGGCTCCCGTGAGGAGCGCCACACCGATGGAAGCGAATCCCATTCCCATCGAGGCCAAAACGTACGGAACATGCCCGATAATGATGCCGTCCACGGCGAACAGGAGCCCTACCAGGCCCGCGCCCCCGAATGCCGCGGCCACGATCCACACGCAGAGCGCAAGAACCCAAATACAGATGTAGACTGCAGCGGCAACGGCGACGAACGCGAGCAGCAGCGGAATCCATACCGGAGAGCCCACGATGGCGAGCGCCCATAGAAGTGCCGTGCTCTTGCGCTTGGTCCTCGCGATCGCGCGCGGCACGGCGGGCAGTTCGTCGAGCGTTGCCTCGGCGACCTCACCGGGCGTGCCCATGGCGGCCACAGCCTCGGCCTCCGTCATGCCGTCCTCCATACGGTCGGCGATGGCCTCCGCGTAGAACTCCTGCGTTTCCTTTACCTGATCTGCCGGCAGGCAGGCCAGAAGCTCGCCCAGCCGGTTCAAGAACTCATCGCGCGTCATGGTGCGCCCCCTCCACGTAACGGTAGATCTCCTGCACGGATGGCCATTCGGCGAGGAACTCGGCGATACGCTCGCGCCCGGCGTCCGTGATGCGGTAGTACCTCCGCAGCCGCCCGTTGTGCTCGGCGGAGCGCGCGGTGATGCAGCCCGCCTTCTCCAGGCGCTTGAGCAACGGATAGAGCGTGGATTCCGTGAGCCCCATACTCGCGGGCACGTCCTTCACGATCTGATAGCCGTAGGATTCCTCGCCCGAGACGGCCGCGAGCACGCAGGCCTCGAGGAAGCCGCGCTTCATCTGTGCCTCCATCCGCACACCTCCTTTCGTAGTATACTGTGTAACACCTACTATATGACACATAGTATATGATGTCAACAGTTGTCGTATAGGGAGTCCGGTCTGTCTGTCCCCTGCGGGTACTCATTGGGTGTTCCTATAGTTTTGTCAACCGTCGGGGCTACTCCCGGTAGGGCACCCG
>CAJJPN010000022.1:0-20011 GCA_905193635.1 Coriobacteriaceae bacterium | reverse complement strand
TTCTCTACCGCTCACCGAGGGCCTCTTTATAGTGAAGCGTCATATGGCTAAAGCTGATAGGCTCCCTTAGCCAAGGCACAGCCGGCATCGAGCAACTCATCGCGCTCCTCCACCGAGAACCCCTCGGCGTATACGCGAACCACCGGTTCGGTCCCGCTGGGGCGGATCAGCAGCCAGGTGTCATCCTCGAATGCCAAACGTAAACCATCCATATGGCTTACAGCCTGCGGCGCCTTGCCGCAAATCGATTTAGGATTCATGCCAGGAAGCAGCGTTCGCAGCGATTCGGCGTCTTCGGCCTCAAGGCGCAAATCGCGACGCCCATAGCTCGTCTTACCAAAACTGGCCTCGAGCTGATCGACCAAAACGCCCAAAGGCGCGCCCGTCTTTGCCATAAGCTCACACAGAATCAGACAAGCAAGGATTCCATCACGCTCAGGCATATGCGCGGCGATGCCGATACCGCCGGCCTCCTCGCCTCCCATGAGGACGCCGCCCTTCTTCATCTCTGCAGCTATATATTTGAAACCGACCGGCTTAACGGTCACACGACAGCCAAGCGCCTCGGCAATGCGACGCACTAGCGTCGAGCACGAGAGATTGACGACGACACGCCCCTCCAAATTGCGGAATTGAACGAGGTCGCCCAAAACAAGCGCCATGATTTGATGCGGATGAATATATCTACCGCGTTCGTCGACCGCACCGATACGGTCGGCATCGCCGTCGGTCACCAGGCCTGCGCACGCCCCGTCCTCGACAACCGCACGCTCGCAAGCGTCCACCCACGGCTCAACAGGGTCGGGGCAAATGTCCTCTTGATCGGACGACTGTCCGGCATGAATCTCGTGCACCTCGACGCCTAGCTCCCGCAGCAGGTCGGCAAGATATCCCTGGGCCGCGCCGCCCATGGGGTCAACTACCACACGCAGGTGAGCGGCTCGAATGGCCTCGGCATCGACAAACGATGCCACCGCCTGCATATAGTCAGGAATAATATCCGCGGTGCGATAGCGTTCCTCGATCCCCATCGGCTCGGGGGCCATAGTCTCTTCGAGCTCTTCGATGACATCCTGATTGGCCGTCGAGCCATCTCCCATGCGCAGCTTAAGGCACAGATACCCCTGCGGATGATGGGATCCCGTCACCATGAGCGCACCGCAGGCCTCGCCGTCATACGCCGCCGCCCACGTAAGGGCGGGGGTCGGAACAGGCCGAGATGCGAGCACTGCGTCCAATCCGTGAGCGGCAAGCACGCCTGCCGCAAGCTCAGCGAACTCGCGCGCTAAGGGCCGAGTGTCGAACCCTATATATACCGTTTTGCCCGGATTGGTCTTTTGCCACAACTCGCCGACGGCATCGGCGATACGGGCAACGTTATCGGCAGTGAAGTCCTCATCGACGCGAGCGCGCCAACCGTCAGTTCCAAAATGAATTATCGCGCACACGCGCAGACACCTCGCAGTGTTTGGATCATGGTACGCATGAGGTATACCCGCAGCACGCACCCGGCAACCTGCCGGTACCAGCATTCACCATTTGGGCAAATGCTGCCGAGGACATGCAGGCAATAAAAAAACCGCCCCGTATGGAGCGGTTTTGCCCTTTATATATCGAGCGCCTCGGCCATCGCTGCCGTAGTGATTGCCGTGGTTCCACAGCAACTGCCCACCATTGCGGCACCGGCATGTCTCCATTCGATGCATGCGCGCGCGAAAGCTTCGGGGTTCTCGTGCCATACGGGGCCATCCTGAGTCTGGACCGGATCGCCTACGTTGGGACGCACCGTGACGGGAGTAGTCGCCGATGCAACCATCCTGGGCACCGCCGCGTTCGCGGCCGCAAGCGAACAGCAATTAACACCAACCGAGTTTGCGCCGTGTTTTTCGGCGTACAAAACGGCTGCCTCGATGTTGAGGCCATCGCCCAACAGGTCGCCTTTATCGTCAACGACAAAACTCACCAGGACAGGCATGCCGTCGGCGGCATCTCGGGCGCCGGCAAGCGTGGGCTGCAAATTACGGATAGACGTCACCGTCTCGATCAGCAGACCGTCAACACCAGCATTGAGCAAGGCGTGCGCCTGTTCGCGCGCAATGCCTCGGATTTCACGATACTCGACAGAGTCTTCGGCAAACCACTCAATACCGATCGGGCCCATCGAGCCCAGTAGCAGCTGAGGGTGCGCCTGGCGGGCATCGTCGACGGCCCCGCGATTGACCTCCGCCACGGACGGCGCAATCTGATCGTGCTTGAGGGCATAGCTCGATGCCTGAAAGGTGTTGGTAATGAGCACCTGCGCGCCGGCGGCGACATACAAGCGATGAATACGAGAAACGGTCTGCGGCTCTGCCAGATTCCAAAACGCCGGTGGAATGTCGGCGGCATCGTACTCACTCAACAGAACACTGCCCATGGGGCCCTGCGCCAACAAGGTCTCGCTCGACAAGCGGCGCGTAAGTTCCTCGGCACCAAAGCGGTTGTAATAACTCGTATCCATATATATCCCGCTATTCCTCGACGCTGATTCCCTGCTTTTCGAGATAGGCGAGCCAGCGGTTCATCGTGTCCTCGGATAGCGCATGCTCCATCATGCAGGCCTCGGAATCGGCTCGCTCAAATTCGACACCAAGCTCCTGAACCAAAAACGTGCGGATGAGGCGATGACGGTACCAGATAGCCGTACCAACCTCGCGGCCGCGATCGGTCAGGACTACCTTGCCGTAGTGCGATTGCTCGACAAGTTCGGATGCTTTGAGCGCCGAAACCGCTTTATTGACCGATGCCTTGGAGACGCCAAGGCGCTGCGCGATGTCGACCGATCGCACGCCGTTGGTTTCCCCCTCTTCGCTTTCAATGCGAACCATGCACTCCAAGTAGTCTTCGTTCGCCACCGTCAGATGTAGTTCGCGCGAGCTATTTGTCGTATCCATGATCTTCCGTCCCTTCTGCATTCATTGGCTGATTCTACCCCATCCAAGCGTCGCGGTATGCCGTGGCATACCGTGCTAGAGTTCTTGTTGCACACGACGACCAAGATTGGAGCGGTCTTTATGGAAAACACCACCACGAACCCCGATGTCCTCGAGCGCTTTTTGCGCTACGTCCAGATCAACACGCAGTCCGAGGATGCAAACTGCGACCAGGTACCCTCGAGCGCCGTTCAGTTTGACCTTGCCAACGTGCTGGCTGAAGAGCTGCGCGAGCTTGGTGCGGAAGATGCCCACGTGACCGAGCACGCCTATGTCTGCGCGCATATCCCCGCAAGTGTGGGCGCTGAGGACAAGCCCGCCCTGGGCCTGATCGCCCATCTCGACACCACCGAAGTTGCACCGGGCGCCGGCGTGAAGCCGCACATCGTGCACTACGAAGGCGGCGACCTGGTCTGCGGCACGGTTGACGGTAAGCCCGTTGCCATGAGTACCGCCAAGCTTCCCGCCCTGAACGACCTCGCGGGTGAGGACCTGGTCTGCAGCGATGGCACCACGCTGCTGGGCGCGGACGACAAGGCAGGCGTCGCCGAGATCATGTCGCTTGTCGCGCGTATCGCTCAGGACCCTTCTCTGCCCCATCCCGCACTCGGCATTTGCTTCTGCCCTGACGAGGAGATCGGCCACGGAGCCGAGCTGTTGGATATCGATACCTTTGGCTGCAAGTATGCCTACACGGTCGACGGTGGCCCCATCGGCGAGCTGGAGTGGGAGTGCTTTAATGCCGCTGAGGCGACCGTCTGCTTTGAGGGCCAGTCCATCCACCCGGGCGACGCCAAAGGCCGTATGGTTAACGCAGGCAATCTGTTCTGCGACTTCAACGCGTTGCTCCCCTACGTGCAGCGCCCGGAGTATACGGAAGGCTACGAGGGCTTTTATCACCTTGAGGGTGTATCTGCAACCGTCGATCACGCCACAGCGCGCTATATCGTCCGCGACCATGACGCAGCCAAGTTCCAGCAGAAACTCGACCTTATTGATGCCGCCGCCTCGATGCTCAACCAGCGCTTGGGTGACAAGCGCGTGACGGTCGAGATTAAGCAGCAGTATCGAAATATGGCCGAGATCGTTCGTGACTATCCCGAGCTTATTGATGTTGCCAAGGAAGCCTACCTTGCCTGCGGCGTTGAGCCCCAAGTGCTGCCGATTCGCGGCGGCACCGACGGCGCGCAGCTGTCGTTCCGCGGTCTGCCCTGCCCCAACCTTTCCACCGGCGGCTATTGCTACCACGGCGTCAACGAGTTTGTCCCGGTCAGTTCGCTCGTCAAGATGACCGACGTCCTGCAGGAGCTCGTCGCCCGTTTCGCATAAGCCTGGCTGCATAAGCCCAAAAGACGAATCGCCCCGTCCTCTACAGAGAACGGGGCGGTTTTTGATACAAGGGGAGTAGTCAACATCGCAGGTTGAGCCAACGTCAGCGAGCGACGTCCAAGGCGAACAAGTTGGCATGAAAAAGGCAGGGCATTGACCTTCTGGTCATGCCCTGCCTTTTGAATGACAAATTGTCGCCTTGGACGTCGCGCAGCGTCGAGTCGTTACGGCGTTTGGTAAAACGCCGTAACTTAGTAGTTGGCCTCGTAACCGTTGCCGTCGCCGGTGGGCTGTTCGTAGTAGTCCGAATCGCTCGAATCGCTTGAGCCATCGGAATCGTCAGAGCTGACCGATGAGGTTGCGGTGCCGTTTGCGTAGTCGTCAGACGTGTTGTTGCTGAGGTCGCCGATCGTAGAGCTGGAGCCGTCGGAAAGACCCATGGTGTTGGGACCCTTGGGATCCTTGCCGGCATCGACGCGCTCCATCATTTCCTTGAGCTCGTCCTCGTAGACAAAGACGTAGCTCACACCGTCAATCATGGTGCTGTCGTCGGCGTACGAAGGCAGGTTGGCCGAGTAGATACCGTCGACATCCATACCGCGCATGGCGTTGACCGTAGAGACGATATCCTGAACGCTCATATCGGTCACGAGCATATCGGACAGCGAATTAACCAGGCCAAAGATCTTCGTGGCATCGAAGTTATTGAGAATCTGGTTGGCAAGGGCGCCAAGCACCTGACGCTGGTGGCGCATGCGCGTGTAATCGCCGTCGGCATAGGTGTAGCGGCAGCGGGCATAGGTAAGGGCGGTGGCACCGTCCATATGCTGCTGGCCAGCGGTAATCTTAATATCCAGGTGCTCGGGGTCGTCAACATCATCGGTTGCGTTAATGTCGATACCGCCAACCGAATCAATCAGCGCCTGCATACCGTCGAAGCTAACCTCGGCATAGTGGGAAATCTGAACACCGCACAGCTCGTTGACCGCCTCGACCATGGCCTCGGCGCCGCCAACGGTATGGCAGGCGTTGATCTTCATGGCCTCGCCCTTGTACTCGACCTTGGTGTCGCGCGGAACGGAAATGAGCGTCGCCTGCTTTTGCGTGGGGTCGATGCGTGCCAGGATAATCGAGTCGGCACGATACGTATCCTCGCCCGGACGGCCGTCGGTGCCAAGAAGCAGCACGTAGAACGGATCCTTTGCCTCATCGGTGTCAACCAGAACCCGACGCAGATTGTCAGTAATGACATTAGAATCGCCGAGCTTGCCCATAATGGTGGCAAACCACAGGCCGGCAGCGGTAGTGGCACTCAGCAGCACGCCAAGCACGACAATGAGCGCGACGTGACGAATCGTGTGGCTACGGCGACGTTGACGAGCGCGCTCGGAATAGCGAGCCACGTTATCGCGACTGTAGATCTTGGCCTGCGCACCAGTTGAGGGTCTTCGGGTGGTGGTATCCGCGAGGGGCTTTTTATTAAACATAGGCAACCTGTATTAGTAGATGACGGGATCGGGGACGGTAGCATGCTCGACATGCGCGCCAAGCGCCTGCAGCTTTTCGACAAACTGCTCGTAGCCGCGCTTGATGTGATGGATAGCCGAAACCTCGGTCGTCCCGTCGGCGATCAAGCCCGCTACGACGAGGGCCGCTCCGCCGCGCAGATCGGGCGAGGTAACCTGTGCACCCGAGAAGCCCTTGACGCCATGAATCATGGCATGATGGCTCTCGATACGAATGTCGGCACCCATGCGCACCAGCTCAGAGGCAAACATAAAGCGATTCTCGAAGATGTTCTCGGTAATAACGGAACTGCCGCCGGAGAGGGCGGAGAGCACCATAATTTGTGCCTGCATGTCGGTCGGGAAGCCGGGGAACGGAAGCGTCTGGATGTCGACAGGCTTGATACGCTCGGCACGGTTCACACGGACGCCATCCTCGACGCGCTCGCAGTCGATACCCATGAGCTCCATCTTCTTGAGCACCATACCCAAGTGAATGGGACAAAAGCCCGTGACATCGACACCGCGATCGTCTGCCATCAACGCACCGGCGACGATAAAGGTACCGGCCTCGATGCGGTCGCCCACTACGCGATGGGTAACAGGATGCAGCTCTTCCACGCCCTCGATGGTCACGACAGGCGTACCGGCGCCAACAATCTTGGCACCCATTTCGTTGAGCATGTTGGCGAGATCGACGATCTCGGGCTCGCGGGCGGCATTGTCGATAACCGTGGTGCCCTGCGCGCGCACGGATGCCATAATGAGGTTCTCGGTCGCACCGACACTGGCAAACTCGAGCGTGACGGTGGTACCGCGCAGGCCCTGAGGCGCGCTGGCGTTGATGTAGCCGTGGGCGGTATCAAACTCGACGCCCAGGGCCTCGAGACCCAGAATATGCATGTCGATCTTGCGGGCACCTAGGTTGCAGCCGCCCGGCATGGCGATCTTGGCGCGATGGAAGCGACCCAGCAGGGGCCCCATGACGGCGGTGGAAGCACGCATCTTAGCGACGAGCTCATAGGGAGCCTCCCAGGAATCGACCTGAGAGGTATCGATCTCGAGCGTGTGCTCGTCGAGAACATCGATCGTAGCGCCCATGCCCTTGAGCACCTTGCCCATCACGTGGACATCGGAAATATCGGGCACGTTCTGCAGCGTCGTCTTGCCCGGCGCCAGAAGCGTTGCCGCCATGAGTTTGAGCGCGGAGTTCTTAGCACCCGAGACGGGCACGGAGCCTCCGATGGCGTGGCCACCCTCAACGCGGATAATATCCAAGGTCTACCCTTTCAAAAAGCATGCCCGGGGTGGCCAAGCCATCCCGGGCATGATGTGTTCGCAAATGGTCGAACGCTAAATCGTTTGACTATTGGGCAAGCTTGAGCTTACACCATGCGATTTCATTATAGAGGTAGGCGCGGCGTGCATCATCCTCCGACAAATTACCCAGCTTCTCTTCAAAACCTTGAATATCAGCTTTAAGCTTGTCGGCATCGACGGTCGCCAAATCGCAAGCGCGCTCGGCGAGAACGGTCACGACATCGTCCGCAACCTGGGCATAGCCGCCGGCCACGGCAAACGTGTGGTCGACAGTGCCCATGGCCTTATCGGAAACGCGAACGTAACCGCGGTCGATCGTGCAGATCTCGCTGGAGTGAGCAGGCAGAACGCCAAACTCGCCATCCGTGGACGGAATCGACACAAACGCAGCGTCGCCCTCATAGGCGCAGCTCACGGGGCACACGATGCGGATACGCATAACCTACTTCTCCCCCATCTTGCGGGCGCGCTCGCGCACGTCCTCAATCGTGGAAGCATAGCGGAAAGCCTGCTCGGGCAGGTCATCGGCCTTGCCGTCGACAATCTCGGCGAAAGAGCGGACGGTATCCTCGACGCGGACGTAGACACCGGGGTTACCGGTGAACTTCTCGGCGACGTGGAAGGACTGCGAGAGGAACTGCTGAATCTTACGGGCACGGTTGACCGTAAGGCGCTGTTCCTCGGACAGCTCGTCCATACCCAGAATGGCGATGATGTCCTGAAGGTCGGAGTACTCCTGCAGGAGCTCCTGGACCTTGACGGCGACACGGTAGTGCTCCTCGCCGACGATCGAGGGATCGAGAGCGTCGGAGGAAGACGCGAGCGGGTCGATAGCCGGGAACAGGCCGAGCGACGAAATGCTACGCGAAAGAACCGTGGTAGCGTCGAGGTGCGTAAACGTCGTGGCAGGCGCCGGGTCGGTCAGGTCGTCTGCGGGGACGTAGACAGCCTGGACGGAGGTAATGGATCCCGTCTTGGTCGAGGTAATGCGCTCCTGGAGGTCACCCATCTCGGTAGCCAGTGTGGGCTGGTAACCAACGGCGGACGGCATACGGCCCAGCAGTGCGGAAACCTCGGAACCCGCCTGGGAGAAGCGGAAGATGTTGTCGATGAACAGCAGGACGTCCTGGCCGCGATCGCGGAAGTACTCAGCGGTGGTAAGGCCGGCCAGACCGATGCGCAGACGCGCTCCAGGCGGCTCGTTCATCTGACCATAAACCAAGCAGGTCTTGTCGATAACGCCAGACTCGCTCATCTCGAGGAACAGGTCGGTGCCCTCGCGGGTACGCTCGCCGACACCGGTGAACACCGAGGTGCCGCCGTGCTCCTGGGCGAGGTTGTTGATAAGCTCCTGAATCAGAACGGTCTTGCCGACGCCGGCGCCGCCGAACAGGCCGGTCTTGCCGCCACGGATGTAGGGCTCGAGCAGGTCGACGGCCTTGATGCCGGTCTCGAAGATCTCGGTCTTGGTGGTGAGCTCGTCAAAGCGGGGCGCTGCATGGTGGATGGGGTAGAACTCCTCCACCTCGGGCATGGGCTTGCCGTCGACGGGCTTGCCCATGACGTTCCAAATGCGACCGAGCGTCTTGGGACCAACGGGCATCTTCATGGGCTCACCGGTATCGGTGGCGATGAGGCCGCGCTGCAGGCCGTCGGTCGAGGACATGGCGACCGTGGACGACGCCGCCCGGAAGCTGGCTCTCGACCTCAAGGATCGTGCTCAGATGACCGATCGGGGTCTCGGCCTCGACCGTGAGCGCGTTGTAGATCGGGGGCACCGCGCCGTCAAACTTGACGTCGACGACAGGGCCGATGATTCGCACGATGCGACCATCACCGGCAGTCGTCTTCTTGGTGGCTTCCTCGACCGCAAGCTTTACGGTGTTATTAGCCATTACTGTTCCTCCAATGCTGAGGCTCCGCCGACGATCTCGTTGATCTCGGTCGTGATCGAAGCCTGGCGCACGCGACTATACGTGCGGGTAAGGGTCGAGATGATCGCGGTGGCGTTTTCCGTCGCGGAGTGCATGGCCTTGCGGCGTGCACCCTGCTCGGCAGCCGCCGAATCGATCAGGGCCTGGTAGATGACCGTCAGGATATAAGACGGCACAAGCTTGCCGAGAACATGCTCGGGAGAGGGCACGAACTCGAACGTGGACGAGATGCGCTTAGGGGCGTCGGTCTCGTTCTTACGCGGACCGTGGGCCATAGCGATCATCTCGGGGTCGAGCGGCAACAGATGCTCGACGCGAAGCTCCTGATCCACGCGGTTCTTGGCGTGGTGGTAGACAAGCTCGACACGGTCAAGCTCACCGGCACGATACGCATCGCAGATATGAGAGGAAATCATGCGGGCCTGATTGAAATCGGGCTCAGAGGAGTTGCCCTCAAAGTGCATGACAACGTTTGCGCGGTCACGGAAATACGTGACCGGCTTACGCCCGCACGCGATGATCTCGCACTCGATGCCGTCGTTCGCCCAAGAAGCGGCGAGCTTTTCGGCCGTGCGCTCCACCGTCGTATTGAAACCGCCGGCAAGGCCGCGGTCCGAGGCAATAACGACAATCAGGCCATGCTTGACGCTCTCATGCTTCTGCAGCATGGGATCGGTGCCCGAACAGGAGGCGTCGCCGGCGACCGTCAACATGACGTCGGTCAGCGCCTCCTTATAGGGCTCGGCCTGCTTGGAGCGATCGAGGGCACGACGGATCTTGGCCGTAGAGACCATCTCCATCGTGCGCGTGATCTGCTTGGTCGTGGTAACCGAGGAGATTCGCTTCTTAATGTCGCGAAGGTTGGCCATGGGGCTTAGTTCTCCTCTGATCCAGAAACATCCGAATGGTGCTTGGCCATGAACTGCTGCTTGAAGTCGCCGATGACGCGCAAGAGCTCAGCCTTGGTGTCATCATCGATCTTCTTGGCGCGAACCTTGTCGAGCAGCGAGCCAAAGCCATTGTCCATGTACTCGATGAGCTCGGCACGGAAGGGCAGCACGTCGGCGATCTCCAGGTCATCCAGGAAGCCCTCGTTGCCAGCGAACAGCGTAACGATCTGCTCGCCAACCTCAAACGGCTTGTAACGCGGCTGCTTCAGGAGCTCGGTCATGCGAGCACCATGGGTCAGCTGCTTCTGAGTAGCCTCGTCGAGGTCGGAGCCGAACTGCGTAAAGCCAGCGAGCTCCTGGTACGAAGCGAGGTCCAGACGGAGGTTGCCGGCGACCTGCTTCATGGCCTTGGTCTGCGCATCGCCACCGACGCGGGACACGGAGATGCCCACGTCGACTGCCGGGCGCTGACCCTGGAAGAAGAGCTCGGACTGCAGGTAGATCTGACCATCGGTAATGGAAATGACGTTGGTCGGAATGTAGGCCGAGACGTCGCCGTCCTGGGTCTCGATGATCGGCAGTGCCGTCATGGAGCCGTAACCGTTCTTCTTGGACATCTTGACGGCACGCTCGAGCAGACGAGAGTGCAGGTAGAAGATGTCGCCAGGATAGGCCTCGCGTCCGGGCGGACGATGCAGCGTCAGCGACATCTGACGGTAGGCCACAGCCTGCTTGGACAGGTCGTCGTAGATGACGAGCACGTGGCCGCCGGGGTTGGTCTCGCTGGCGGGCTTGCCGTCCTCGCCGTTGTACATGAAGAACTCGCCGATAGCGGCACCGGCCATAGGCGCGATGTACTGCATAGGGGCGGAATCGGCAGCGGTGGCCGAAACGATGATGGTGTAGTCGAGCGCACCGTGCTGAGCGAGGGTCTCGCGGATGTTGGCAACCGTGGAGGCCTTCTGGCCGATGGCGACATAGATGCAGACCATGCCCTTGCCGCGCTGGTTGAGGATAGCGTCGATGGCGATGGCGGTCTTACCGGTCTTACGGTCGCCGATGATGAGCTCACGCTGACCGCGGCCGATAGGCACCATGGAGTCGATGGCCAGCAGGCCGGTCTGAACCGGCTCGCACACCGGGGTACGGTCGATGACACCGGGGGCCTTGAACTCGATGGGGCGACGGTGCGTGGCGACGATGTCACCCAAACCGTCGATAGGCTGGCCGAGCGGATTGACGACGCGGCCGAGCATGGCGCGGCTCACAGGGATATCCATAATGCGGCCAGTGGTGCGGCACTCGTCGCCTTCCTTGATGGCGTCGACGGCACCGAACAGAACGGCGCCGACCTCGTCACGGTCAAGGTTCTGGGCAAGGCCGAAGACGGTCTCACCGGTATCGGAGCTCTTGAACTCCAGAAGCTCGCCTGCCATGGCGCTCTTGAGGCCGGAGACGCGCGCGATGCCGTCGCCTACCTCGTCGACCGTTGAAACCTCATGCGTATCGACCGTCGCGGAGAGGCTCGTGAGCTGCTCCTGCAGTTTCTTGGCGATATCCTGGGCATTGAGGGTTTCGGACATTAGGCTTCACCTCCGTACGAATTAGCAGAGTTTGCGAGGGTCTCCTGCGCGATGCGCAGCTGCGTCTTGACGGAAATGTCACGACGCTCGCCGCGGGCCTCGAGCACCAGGCCGCCCACGATAGACGGGTCGACCTGCTCGATAAGGAATACCTTGCGGCCGAAGTCCTGCTCGCATTTCTTAGTGATGGTTTGACGCAGCTCGTCGTCGAGCGGGATCGCCGTGGTGACGGTCACGCCCACTACATCCTCGTCTTCCTCGGCAACATACTTAAAGGCAGCTGCCACCTTGGGAAGAAGGTCGAGCTGGTCGCGCTTGGACATGGTGTCGAGCACAGCGATGATCTCGGGGCTGGCGCTAGCCAGACGCTCGATCATCTCGAGGTCCTCGAATACATGGTTCTCGGCCTTGGCGGCTTCCAAAAGGGAGCGCGCGTAGGTCTCGAGCACCTTGTCCTGATAGCGGCTAGTCGGCATTCAGGCTACCTGCTTCCTGGATGTAGCGCTCGATGAGCTTCTTCTGCTCGGCCTCGTCCTCGAGTGCCTCGCCCACGATCTTGGTGGCGACGGCAACGGACAGGTCGGCGATAGAGCTCGCGGCACCGGCGTAGATGGACTTGCGCTCGTCCTCGACGGTCGTATGGGCCTTGGCGATGATCTCCTCGGCCTCCTTGTGAGCAGCCTCGATGATACGGGCGCGCTCGGACTCGGCGTCCTTACGGGCCTCGAGAACGATGTCGGCAGCCTGACGACGGGCGTCGGTGACGATCGAGTCGGACTCAGCGCGCTTGGCGATAGCCTCCTGCTTGGTCTTCTCGGCCTCGTCGAGGCTCTCCTCGATCTTCTTGCCGCGCTCCTCCATGGTTTTCATGATGCCCGGCAGGGCGACCTTGGCCAGCACGATCCAGATAATCAGGAAGGCGATAAGCGCCGGGATGAACTCCGCCATCTTAGGGATGAGGATGTCCGCACCGGCAGCGCCGTCCTCGGCGAACGCGGAAACCGGCATGAGCAGCGCGGCCGCGGACGCGGAGAGTGCGATCGCGCTCTTCTGGGATGAAAGATTCATACTTGACGCTCCGTGCTATTTAACGATCAGCGCGACAACGAAGCCGATCAGAGCCAGAGCCTCGCCGAAGGCGGAGCCCATAATGAAGACGGTGAACACGCGGCCCTGGACCTCAGGCTGACGGGCCATAGCACCCGTAGCACCCAGAGCAGACAGGCCGATAGCAAGACCAGCGCCGATAACACCGAGACCGTAACCGATAACTCCCACGATTCCTCCTTTGTCGTGCGTGTCTTATTTCACGCAGGATAACCTTTTTATAACTGCCGGGCTCCATGGGTACGGGCACCGGCGGTTTAACGAATTACCTTACCTTTAAGGCGCGAACGGAAGACTACTCCTCCTCCGCGACCTCCTCTGCCTCGGAGACATACACGGCGGTAAGGACCGTGAAGACGTAAGCCTGGATGGCGCCGACCACAAGCTCGATCGCATAGATCAGGATGAGGATGGCAAGCCAGGCCAGCGAAGGCAGGGCGCCAACGGCGTGGGCCGCGGAAACCTGCTGAAGCAGCGGCTGCATGAACATGCTCGCCATGATGGCGAACGAGCCCATGACCACGTGTCCTGCGAACATGTTGCAGAACAGACGGACGGCGAGCGTGATGAGGCGCAGGAAGGTCGAGAAAAGCTCGACGACCCACACGAGCACGTTCATCGGGAAGCTCACGCCCTGCGGGGCGAGGCTCTTGATGTAGCCGATCACGCCGTGAGCCTTGCATCCGTAGTAGATGAAGTACACGAAGGCGAAAATGGCGAGTGCGGCGGTGGAGCCGATTGCGCCGGTGCCGGGCTTCATTCCCGGAATCAGGCCGATCATGTTATTGATCAGGATGAACAGGAAAAGCGAGCACAGGAACGGGAAGTGCTTCTTCCAGTTCTCACCCACGACACCCTTGCCGATATCGTTCTCGACGTACTCGATGATGTACTCGAAACCGTTGACGAAGAAGCCCTTGGGAACCAGGGTCTGCTTCTTCTTGAACACGGCCAGGACGATCAGGAGCACGATCGTGGAGACGATCAGCCAAAACGAGTACTGCGTGATGCCGCAGCTCAGATCGCCCACGACAGGGGTGGAGCTGAACTCGCTGACCAGATGATTAATCTCATCAGGCAGCTTTTCAAAAATTTCCACGACTTACCTTTCGACCTCATGAGGATCTCGCAGCGCCTTGGCGACACGAACCGCGCAGGCGGCCATAAAGGCCACGAAGCCGATCGCCTCGCCCAGGAGGAACATGCGAAATGCCTCTCCGAACAACACAAACACAACCAAGGTAAAGACGAGCAGGGCGATTGCCGAGACCGCCAGACTCACCATACCCTTGAGCATGTCCGCATTCTGTTTATCGTCAAGAACCGGCTTGAGCGTAAAGACAAAGGGAAGGAAGGCAATTGCGCCCGCGATGGCGCCTGCAACGATAGCGAGCAGATCGGCTATCTGAAACACTGGCGTCCTCACTTTCCTTTTTAACGCTTCACAGAACAGTTCCCGCCAAACATTGGTGACTATTGTACGAGCCAATCGCTAAAGTACAACCGAAAAAGCATCGGTTAATACGCACCTGTTCGTTTTCTTAAGACCTTCTTTATGCCGCAGGTACGGTAATACGTTTTTCTCGAACCCTGCAGGGCAAAACGTCCGTTAACAGGAGTGCGCGCGGTCGCCTTTTGTTCGTCCGCGCGCACCGTTTCTTCGTATTTGCAGCCGCGGCCGTTTAGCCCAGCGACTAGAGCGTGCCGTAGATGCGGTCGCCGGCGTCGCCGAGGCCGGGAACGATGTAGGCAGCCTCGTTGAGATGGTCGTCGATGGCGCAGGTATAGATATGCACATCTGGGTCCTTCTCGGTCAGCGACTTGAGGCCCTCGGGGGCCGCGACGATGCACAGCATGCGGATGTCCTTGACACCGCGCTCGCGCAGGTAGCTGATGGCCATCTCGGCCGAACCGCCCGTGGCAAGCATGGGGTCGACGACCAAGCAGATGCGCTGGTCGATATCCTTGGGCATCTTGCAGTAATACTCGTGCGGCTCGTGGGTGACCTCGTCGCGCTCCATGCCGATGTGACCCACGCGAGCGGAGGGCACCAGGTCGAGGATGCCGTCGACCATGCCAAGGCCCGCACGCAGGATGGGCACGATGGCGAGTTTCTTGCCGGCAAGCTGTTTGAACGTGGCGGTAGTGATGGGGGTCTCGACCTCGACGTCTTCCATAGGCAGGTCGCGCATGGCCTCGTAGCCGTCAAAAAGCGCGAGTTCGCGCACGAGCTGGCGGAACTGGTTGGTGCCGGTGTTTTTGTCGCGCAGGATCGACAGCTTGTGCTGGACGAGCGGGTGATCGACAAGCGTCACACGGGACGCATCGTAGGTGACGGTCATGGATTGATTGCCCCTTTCGTTGCGGCCGCAAAACGGCCTTGCTGACAAGGCGCGCAGCAATGTTGCCGCCGCACGCCATGCATTAGTTTAGCGGTTTGTTGTATCGAGCAGCCCATCGCAGCCCTACTGTGAGGTGCTGAGCGAGCGCCTGACTGCATCACGCCAGCCCGCAAGGTTTTGCTCGCGGCGCTCGGCGGACATGTGGGGAAGGAAGGTCCTAACGATCTGGGCATTTTGCTCCAGCTCTTCCAGGTCTTCCCAATAGCCGACGGCAAGACCCGCCAAGTACGCGGCACCGATTGCCGTGGTCTCCACCGTCTCGCATTGCAGCACGGGGATATCCAGCAGGTCGGCCTGGAATTGCATGATGAACTCGTTGCGCGAGGCACCGCCATCGACAGACAGGCGCTCAATCGAAAGCCCCACGTCCTGCTCCATGGCGCGCAGCACGTCGTAGCTCTGATATGCCATGGATTCGCAGGCGGCACGTACGATGGTCGCACGGCTCGAGGCGCCGGTCAGACCGCACACGATACCGCGAGCATGCGGGTCCCACCAGGGAGCACCCAAACCCGCAAAGGCCGGAACGAAGTAGCAGCCCTCGTTGTCGCTAATCGAAGCGGCGAGTTGTGCCGACTCGCTCACGCTCGAGATGATGCCCATGTTGTTGCGAAGCCAGTTCATCGTTGAGCCGGCGGCAAAAATAGAGCCCTCGAGCGCATAGCTGACTTTGCCGTCCGCAGCGATACCGATGGTGGAGACCAGGCCATTCTTGGATTCGACGATCTCGTCGCCGGTGTTCATGAGCATAAAGCAACCCGTGCCATAGGTGTTTTTGGTCTGGCCGGGACGGAAACAGCAGTGGCCGAACAGCGACGCCTGTTGGTCACCCGCCACGCCCATGATGGGCGGCATGTTGGTCATGATGTCGCTCGCGACGCGGCCGTAGTCGCCCGAGCTCCAGCGAACCTCGGGCATCATGGAACGTGGAACGTCAAAGAGTGCCAGCAGGTCGTCGTCCCAATCGAGCGTATGGATATTAAAGAGTGCCGTGCGGCTGGCATTGGTGTAGTCGGTGGCAAAGACCTGGCCGCCGGTGAGGTTGTAGATGAGCCAGGTGTCGATGGTGCCAAACATGAGGTCGCCCGCCGCCGCGCTTTCGCGTGCGCCGTCGACGTTGTCGAGAATCCACTGCACCTTGGAGGCCGAGAAATACGGGTCGAGCGTGAGTCCCGTGCGGGAGCGCACCAGCCCTTCTGCGCCCTGCTCGACAAGCTCGTCGATCAGAGGTGCGGTACGGCGGCACTGCCATACGATAGCGTTATAGATCGGCTGACCGCTCACGCGATCCCAGACCACCGTGGTCTCGCGCTGGTTGGAGATGCCGATGGCAGCAATGCGGTCGGAGTGGATACCGCTCTTAAACTGGACTTCCATCATGACGGCGATCTGGCTAGCAAGGACCGCCATGGGGTCTTGCTCCACCCAGCCGGGACGCGGGAAGCTGGTTTTGACGCTGCGACGTGCCTGCGCGACGATGCATCCGTACTCGTCGACGATGGTCGCAAGTACCGAGGTGGTGCCGCAGTCGAGCGCCATGATGTAGGAACCGCCAAAGTCAAACGAGGCATCTTCCATGCCCAGGCTGCCCAGATTCAACGACATCGCTTAAACCTTTCTATTGCATCGGGTCGGACAGGACCCGTTCGATCTCTGATGCGGGAAGTGCGCCTTGGCGCAGGAGCTGGAGCTCGCCGTGCTGAAACGACACGATGGTCGAGGCGTCGCGACACGGGGTCTCACCGGCGTCGACGGCAACATCGACCCCCTCCAGGATGCGACCCTCCACCGTGATAAAACTTGCCGGCGCGGGCGCGCCATGCGTGTTGGCGCTGGTGCAGGCAAGGGGGCTGCCACAGGCGCGAATGAGCGCCTGCACCACGGGCGAGGCCGAAGCGCGAAGTGCCACCGTGTCGTCGGCAGCGCGCATAAAGGTCGGCACGCAGGGGGCTGCCTTGACCACGATAGTCAGGGCTCCCGGCCAGCATCGTCGCGCGAGTATGCGGGCATCTTCCGGGATATCCACGCCATAGCGGTCGAGTGCTTCGACGCCATCGACCAGCCAAGCGACGGTTTGCGTGAGTTCACGTTGCTTGAGAGTGAAGATACGGCGATAGCCGGTGCCGAGCGCAGGAACTGCGGCGCCATTGACGGCAGCCTGCGGATCGCGCGGCCACGATGGGAATTCGCTTGTATCTTGGGGCACGGCGTCCGAGAAGGCGTTGACTGCCACGGCGACACCGTAGACGGTCTCGGTCGGGATCAAAGCCAGGCCGCCGCGGCCGAGCACCTCGGCCGTGCGCTCGACGGCAAGCCGATGCGGCTCGCGCGTTCCCTCGTATACCCGATAGACCGTCTGCATGTGTATGCCAGCCCCTTACGCTCTGGTGCAAGTTTGTTTACTGTGGGGCATTCTCGCACGAAACGTTCAATCTATTTGCCCAGAGCGCATGTTGGTTTGGTGAGCGGCTCTAGTAGTCGGTGAAAGTAAGGGGGTTATTGGACGGCTACGAACTTCTTTGGTCTTCCGGCGTGACGTTCTTGGGCGGCGTAACGCTCGATACTGTCTATCGTTATCATCCGACGGCCGTCGACGAGTTCAACATCGAGTTTGCCGGCTTTGACCAGCGCGGTAATCCGCGGAGCGGAGACTTTGAGGTCCAGCGCTGCGTCTTTAAATGTTCGGCACGCCGCTTCCCGAGCGTCCTCGTGGTCGATTTCGACTGAAAGGGCCACGACCTCGGCCGAGCGTTCGTACCCTGCCGGAGTCAAACCGTTGTTGAGGTCGTCGGCCAAAAACGCCATCAGTGCCTCGGTAGCATGGGCAATCGCTTCTTCGCGCGTATCGCCATCGGCAAAGGCGCCGGGAATCTGCGGGAAGCTAGCGCAGTAACCGTCGTCTTCTTTTATGAGAACGCAGTCATAGGTAAATCGCTGCCTCATTTTGCCTCCAACTACCATCCAGCTTGGCGACGAATACTTGCCCACGTGCCCTTCTTTGGTCGATCACCACCAGAGCCGTTCACGGTGACAACACGGTCACCAGAAACATACTTAGCATGACTACCGACTTGCGCGACCTTCACGAATCCATCGTGCTTGAGTAGGGCAATGATTTCCCGAAAGGTAGGAGGTTGCATGGGCCGACCTCTTTCAGCCGTCCTAATTATAAACTAATTTATAATTTTTGCTAACCAGTTAATAAATATTACTGGCGCTGTTTGGGCTCGGTGACGATGGCTCGGACGATGCGGGGGCGATCGGTGAGGTCGTGGACGATGCGCACGTCCGACAGACCCGCTTGGCGGCAGAGCTCGGCCGCAGCGTCGAGCGCGCCCTCGTAGAGCTCGCAGGCAAAGAGGCCGCCGGCGCGCAACATGTAGGGCGCCGCGTTGAGCAGGCGACGGAAGATATCGAGGCCGTCGGCGCCACCCTCGAGCGCCAGATCGGGCTCAAAGTCCTTGACCTCGTGCGGCAGCGAGCGCATGACATCGGTGGGGATGTAGGGCGGGTTGGAGACGAGTACGTCAAAGGTGCCCCACTCTTCACGGGGAATGGAGCTCACCAGGTTCGTGAGGCTGAAGGCGACCTCATCGGACGTGAGGCCAAGCGCATCGCGGTTTTTGGTAGCAAGGTCGATGGCGCGCGGCTCGATATCGGTAGCAGTGCAGGTGACGTGGCCGCGACGCTCCCAGGCGATCGAGAGCGAGATACAGCCCGTGCCGCAGCCGACCTCGAGAACGCGGGCAGTGCGGGGCTCGGCTGGGGCAGGCGCAGCGGCATCCTGAGCTGAAACCGTCTCCTGGTCGGCACCCTCGATGGCGATGCCGCATTCGTCGAGCTCGGGCTCGGCGGCTTCCGCGGCTTCGGCTTCTGCTGCTTGCGCGGCGGCTTCCTCGGCCTCGCGATCGGCCAGTTCCTCGGCATAGGCACGGCTGCCCAGTACGTCGCCGCCTAGCGCCGCCTCATCGGCAGCCGTCAGGTTAGCGGCACGGCGCTCGGCAGTCGCCCGTTCGTCTGCCAGCGCGGCCTCGGCCTTGCGTGCCTCCTCGACCTCATCGTTCCAAGGCAGCTCAACACGCTGACGGGCAGCAGCCTCGGGGCTCAGCACCTCGGCATCCAGATAATTGAGGACTTCCTCGACGAGCATCTCGGTTTCGGGGCGCGGAATGAGCACACCGGGAGCGCACGCGACGTCAATCATGCGAAACTGCGTGCTGCCGGTAATGTACTGTAGCGGCTCGCCTTTGGCGCGACGAACGACGGCCGCATGCATGGTCTCGAGCTGGGCCGCGTTAAGCGTCTCGTCCATACGCATATATAGGTCAATGCGCGCCAGGCCCGTGGCGGCGCACAGCAGCCACTCGGCAGAAAGACGGGGGTGCTCCTCGCCGCGCTCGGCCAGGTACTCCTTGGTCCACTCGAGACAACGCTTGATGGTCCAGATCTCGTTTGCCATGGGGTCCTCCCCTCTTAAGCGCCGGGCGGCGCGCGAATGTCGGAGCAGATTGTAAGCGAGGCCAGCGCTTGGCAAGGGACGATTGAAGGCGATTATCGAGAATCAGCCCAGAATTTTGTACCGAGCTCGCTCAAAGTGTTCGTTCGTCGACGTCTAGATTTGCATTCGTCAAGCTTTTGGCAAGGTTGCCCCAAAACTGACCAATATCTAACCAAGAACTTGCCACATCGCTTGACGCACGACCCATCAAAAATCGCTCCGCGACTTCTTGAACGATATTTTGAGCAATATTTTCGATAGCGGACTTATGCCGTCAATTACCTTAAGCAGGTAAGCAGCTCAAATGACATCACAGCCGACTGAATAAAATATCAAGGCAATGTCACCAATGACTCCCTACGGATCATTTGACAACCAAGGAAACGCCGATGTTTTGGCAATGTCAGCGAGCGCCGCCCAGAGCGAACAAGTTGGCATGAAAAAGGCAAGGCATAGACCTTCTGGTCATGC